>JBJOJI010000003.1:0-67307 GCA_046046665.1 Actinomycetota bacterium | reverse complement strand
TCGTTCAAAATCAATAGCGTCGAATTCAAACCATGCGATTCCAGGAATCTTGGCCAGCGCTATAAGTTCATCATGAATGACACAAAATGAGGAATCGAAAAACGACGTGGCTTCGTTTGCAGTTTGTTCGGCAATTTGCGACATGCTCATGAGAGTAATCTATAAGTTCCCGCTAACTTCAGAGGAACTTGAATGACTGATTCAGAATCAAAAACAACCGGCAAAGGTAGAGCAACCCCCTCACGCAAGCAGCAAGAGGCGGCGAACCTTCGCCCGCTGGTTGGCAAGAAAACCCCAGAAGCTCGCAAAGCCGAGAAAATGCGAGTTCGCGAAGACCGCATCAAGGCTCGCACCGGAATGGCTAACGGAGACGAAAAGTACCTAGGCGTTCGTGACCGCGGGCCTCAGAAAAAATTCGTCCGTGATTTTGTTGATTCAAAGTTCACGCTGGGTGAAATGGTGATGCCAGCTTTGATGTTGGTGATTCTGATTTCAGCAATCGATTCCTATGAAGTTCAGTTAGCAACACTTTTGACAATGTGGACCTTGTTTATTGGTGTTGCAATCAACGGCTGGTTGCTTGGTCGTGCCGCAGTAAAGTCGCTAGAAGCCAAGTACGGTGCAAGCAAAGTTGAATCAGGAATCAAATGGTACGCGGCGATGCGTTCAGTACAGATGAGACCAATGCGACTTCCAAAGCCGCAGGTGAAGCGCGGAACAAAGGTTGCCCCATAAACATTAAAAAATTCCCTCCGAAAATCGGAGGGAATTTTTTATTTTGAAAAGCTTTTATTTATTCTTCGAGCCCAAAGGGGTCCGTTGTATATCCAGCCGCTGTACCCTTGAACCAAAGTTGCACCATTAGCGATTCGCTCTTGAGCCTCGGCCGGTGTTTCGATTCCGCCGACCGAAATAATTGCTGATTTTCCGTTCATACGTGCCTGAAGTAGTCGAAGAACCTCTAGAGAACGAGCCTTAAGTGGCGCCCCTGAAAGCCCGCCTGCTCCTATGGCTTCGATGGTTTTGGAATCCGCGTTTAAGCTCTCTCTTCCAATCGTTGTGTTGGTTGCTATAACACCGGCAAGTCCCAAGTCAAGCGCAAGATCTGCAACCGCAGCGATGTCTTCGTTGGCCAAATCAGGCGCAATTTTTACCAACACTGGCTTGCCAAGGCTCTCTTGCATCACTGCAACCAAAATGGGCTCAAGAGCTTCTACAGACTGAAGTGACCTTAGGCCAGGGGTGTTCGGAGACGAAACGTTTACAGCAATGTAGTCAGCAAACGGCGAAAGCAGTCTTGCGCTTTGGCGATAATCATCAACTGCAAACTCAACATCAACAGCTTTAGATTTGCCAATATTTACACCAATAATTGGAAGGTGGCGATAATTTTTAGAACGAAGTTTGGAAAGACGTTCAGAGATTACTTTCGCACCGTCATTGTTGAAACCCATTCGATTAATTAGTGCTCTGTCAGAAATTAATCGGAACAACCTAGGCTTTTCGTTCCCCGGTTGAGCGATAGCTGTTACTGTTCCTATTTCAACGTGCGAGAAACCCAACTCACCTAAAGCCTTAATTGCTAAGGCATTTTTATCGAAGCCGGCAGCTAAACCGAATGGTGAATCAAAGTGCAAACCAAATGCTTGAACTGAAGCTTTACCGGTTGGACGTACCCTTGCTAATTTGGTGATGCCCAAGGCGCCGGCCACCCTAATAGCAAACATAACTAAATGGTGTGCTTTCTCGGCATCCATGGGCGCAAAGAAAATTTTGAAAATTAATTTATAAATCATGAATCGCTAGTGGCTAGCCTCTTGCGAGGTTCGTTCTTCACGATTTACCTTGAGCAGCGCAATTGCGGCTTCGAAGTCTTCTAGGCTTTCCCAACCTTGGTATACGCTGGCAAATCGCATAAACGCAACCTCATCTAGGTTTCTAAGTGGTTCAAGAATTGCTAAGCCAATATCGTTTGATTCAATTTGCGCGGCACCGGTTGCCCGCACTGCTTCTTCAACTGTTTGCGCAAGCATGGCTAGATCTGCTTCTGAAACCGGACGACCCTGACACGCCTTACGAACACCTGCAACAATTCGGTCTCGGCTGAAGGGTTGGGTTACGCCGCTTCTTTTGACCACAGTGAGGCTTGCGGTTTCTGTAGTGCTAAAACGCATATTGCATTCAGGGCATTGGCGGCGGCGGCGAATCGAGGAACCGTCATCTGAGGTACGTGAGTCAGTTACGCGTGAGTCTGGATAGCGACAGAACGGGCAAAACATACTGGACTTGCTCCTAGATGTTGATTGTTTTTCAATTCTAGGCCCTACCCCTTGTGGTTACTAGGAATCGCTGAAGCGAGCCGTTACGGCTTCTCCGTGGGCAGGAAGGCCCTCAGCATCGGCAAAATCTGCAACTAACTCGGCAACCGCGCGCAAACCAACACGATCATAATCAATCACCTGTTGAGGCCTAAGGAAACTGTGCACGCCAAGCCCTGATCCAAATTTTGCCTGCTGACCGGTGGGCAAAACGTGGCTTGAACCAGCAAGGTAGTCGCCAAGACTTACCGGGGAATAATCACCAAGGAAGATAGCGCCGGCGTTGGTGATCTGGCTAAGCGTGGCTTTATTGTCTACCGTGTGCAGCTCTAGGTGTTCGGTGGCATAGAAATTTGTAAATTTCACACCAGCTGACATGTTGTCAATCAAGACAACTGCAGATTGTTGGCCTTCAAGTGCCGTGCGTACACGTTCTGAACTTGCCGTTGCAGACACCAAATCAGTCAGTTCATTAATTACGGCGTTGGCTAACTCAACGGAATCAGTTACCAACACAGAAGCAGCGGCCTCATCGTGTTCCGCTTGACTCACAAGGTCGTATGCGATGTAGCGGGCGTTGGCAGAAGAATCGGCAAGCACCAATATTTCTGTGGTTCCAGCCTCAGAATCAATTCCTATGGTGCCGCGAAGAGCTCGTTTTGCGGCCGCAACATAGATGTTTCCTGGCCCAGTGACCAAACTAACCGGTTCAAAATCAATTTGAGGAAGTCCAAACGCAAAGGCAGCAATAGCAGCTGGGCCACCCATGCAATAGACATTCTTTACACCAAGCAAAGCCGCCGTTGCCAAAACGGTTGGGTGGGGGCGACCATTAAAATCTTTTTGCGCAGGCGAAGCCAAGGCAAGCCGCTCTACACCCGCTACCTGGGCAGGCACTACGTTCATAATGACGCTAGATGGATAAACAGCTTTTCCGCCGGGCACGTATAGGCCAACCGAATCAACCGGCTGCCACCTTTGATGCACGTTGGCACCCTCTGCAAGCTTTACCGAAGTGTTTTGAGGCATGTTTGCTCTTGATACCTTGAAAACACGCTCGATTGATTCTTCGATAGCTTGTCGCAACTGTGGATTTAATTCAGCAACCGCTCTGTCGAGCTCTTCCTGAGTCACCAAGATGGGCCTTGGATCTACGCCGTCTCTCTCAAGGGTTACCCGAACTACGGCATCTTGGCCATTTTTGCGAACATCGTCTAGCAGAGGGATTATTTGCTCAATGGCTTTGGTTATATCAATTGATGCGCGTGGTACTAGTTGATTGGCAAGAGCGGAATCGAAGGATTTTGCACGCAGGTCAACGATGCGCAAGTTCACTGCAACACTCATGCTGACCTCCAAAATAGATTCTTTTGCAATTGTAGAGGTGAGCGGGGCACGCTGTACCCTAGACAGGTCAACGAATCAGAAAAAGAGACATGAACAACTTTGAAGTAATCACAGATTCAACTGAGGCACTACGCGCCAGCTTTAGGCTGCATGCCTCTGGCGTATCGGTTATCACCATGCTAGATACCGAGGGAAAACCAGCTGGTTTCACTGCTACTTCAATGACATCTTTGGGCGCAAACCCTCCGCTAGCCTCTTTCAACGTGGCCTCAGGTTCTAGTTCATGGCCAGCACTTTGCCAAGCGAAGTACGTTGCAATTCACACTCTTCGTGACTCAAATCTTGAACTAGCCCAGCGTATGGCCGCAGACCACACGCTTAGATTCGCAAAAGACGATTGGGCTTTTGGCGCCAAAGGCCTACCTATTTTCAATGCAGCAACCTCTGTGATGATTTGTGAAGTTCGTGAAATTCACAATGTTGAAAACAATGCGGTTGTAATAGTGAACGTTTTAGAGGGTCTGGTTGGCGAGGCCGGCCCGGCATTGCTCTACTACCAGCGCCACTACATGAGCCCTGGTAAGTCGCTTAACTAACTACCAATTTTTAACTCAGGCACTTGGCGCCGAGCAGCACCTTTAGCTCGCCGTAGAAATCGGTGGTGATTTTGACTCTAGGCTGCAATTTGAACAGCCTCTCTCCCGCTTCACCAATTAGTTTTACATGAACCTCTTCGGTGCCTGCGTGCACGCGCAGAATTCGGTCTAGTTCCTCAAGAATTTCCCTGGTTGCCTCGGCTTCAGGAATGCGTACTACGACAGGGCCCCTGATGTAATCGGCGCCGCCTTCAATTGTTTCAATCGAGTAGGCGCGCAAACTGTTTCCATCATCGCGTTGAGAAATGCTTCCTTTAATCACAACTACTTGATCGGCCTCAAGGTTCTTTGCAAATTCTTGATAGGTCTTGCCCATCAACATCACCTGCATTTCGCCTTCAAAATCTTCGACGGTCACTGCAGCATACGGGTTACCGGATTGCCTAGCTACCTTGTGCAGAACCTGAGTTATCAGACCAGCGATTACTACGGTCTCGCCATCTTGTAACGACTCACTGGATTGAATTTCACCGATTGTGATTTGAGCGAAACGAGCCAACTGCTCCTCGCGCCCAGCAAGCGGGTGATCACTAACGTAGAGCCCAAGCATGTCACGCTCGTAAGCTAATTTTTCTTTCTTTTGCCACTCTGGGCGATCTGGTACTGAACCAGCAAAAGAGTTGTCGCCCATGGCGTCATCAAACATTGAACCAAAAAGATCTACCTGACCAACCGCTTCATTCTTTTTCAAAGAAGCTTGCGAATCAACGGCCTCTTCAGAAATCTCGGCCAGCGATCTACGCGTATGACCAAGTGAATCGAACGCTCCAGCTTTGATGAGAGATTCAACCACTCGCTTTGAGCAGACAATGGCTGGAACTTTTCTCAGGAAATCATGAAAAGAAGTGAACCTACCTTTCTCTTCCCTGGTGCGCTTTATGCCGTCAACTACGTTGAGCCCTACATTTCTAACGGCGCCCAGCCCAAAACGAATGTCTTTGCCAACCGCGCTAAATGCTGCAATAGATTCATTCACATCGGGGGCAAGAACCTGAATTCCCATTCGCCGGCATTCACTTAGATACAGACCAAGCTTGTCTTTAGAGTCACCCACTGAAGTAAGCAATGCAGCCATGTACTCGGCCGGGTAATTTGCCTTTAGGTAGGCAGTCCAGTAAGAAAGCACTCCATAGGCTGCAGAGTGTGCGCGGTTAAACGCGTAGTCGGCAAATGGCAGCAGGGTGTCCCAAAGTGCCTTGACCGCGGCATCTGAATACCCGTTACTTTTCATGCCGTCAGAGAAACCTTGATACTGACGGTCTAGCTCATCTTTGTCTTTTTTACCCATGGCACGTCGAAGTAGATCGGCTTTACCAAGCGTGAAACCAGCGGCCTTTTGCGCAGCAGCCATTACCTGCTCTTGGTAAACAATCAACCCGTAGGTTGGGTCAAGAACTTCAGAGAGAGACTCGGATAGCTCTGCGTGGACAGAATCTACTGCCTGCTGACCGTTTTTACGCAAGGCATAGTTGGTGTGCGAGTTCATACCCATCGGACCAGGGCGATACAAAGCGATAACAGCAGAAATATGTTCAAACAGTGATGGCTTCAACAATCTCAGCAGGGAGCGCATTGCGTTTCCATCAAGCTGAAAAACCCCAAGGGTGTCCCCGCGAGAAAGCAATTCAAAGGTTGCCGGATCTGAATCTAAATCTAGATCTTCTAGCACCACTGTTTCACCACGGTTTGACTTGATGTTCGCCAGCGTGTCATCAAGCACCGTTAAGTTGCGAAGACCTAAAAAGTCCATCTTTAGAAGGCCAAGCTTTTCGCAAGGCGGTTGATCAAACTGCGTAATAATTGCGCCGTCGTCTTCTCGTTTCATGATTGGAATAACGTCAATCAGCGGCTCGGCAGACATGATTACACCAGCGGCATGCACGCCCCACTGGCGCTTAAGCGATTCCAGTCCTTGTGCTAACTGAAATACTTTGGCCGAATCGTCGTCGTTTTCAATTAGGTCGCGAAAGTCTGCGGCTTCTTTATAGCGCTCGGATTTTTTATCGATCAGATCATTTAATGCAATGTCTCGACCAAGCACCATAGGGGGCATAGCCTTAGTAAGTTTTTCACCAACGGCATAAGGCATTGCCAGCACACGACCGGCGTCTTTTAGTGCTTGTTTAGCCTTGATAGTTCCGAATGTCACAATTTGTGCAACGCGGTCATCACCATATTTTTCAGAGACATAGCGAATGACTTCACCACGTCGGCGGTCATCGAAGTCGACATCGATGTCGGGCATCGACACACGTTCAGGATTGAGGAAGCGCTCAAAAATTAGCCCATGTTTGATTGGGTCTAACTCGGTGATTCCCAATGCATAGGCAACTATGGAACCAGCTGCAGAACCGCGGCCGGGACCAACGCGGATTCCCTGCGCACGAGCCCAAGCAATGAAGTCGGCTACCACTAAGAAGTAGCCAGGGAAACCCATTTGCTCGATAACTTCAACTTCATATGAAACCTGCTTGGCCTGCGCTTCAGGGATTTGCCCTTTATACCTGCGCTGCACTCCAGCAGCGACTTCCTGCTCAAACCAGGACGCCTCGGTGTGGCCTTCTGGTACAGGAAAGCGCGGCATCAGTTCGCGTTCTTTGAATTCCACATTGCATCGTTCAGCAATTAACAAGGTGTTATCACAGGCTTCTGGATTATCAGAAAACAAGTCACGCATCTGCTGCGGAGTCTTCAGGTAGAACTCTTGGGAATCAAATTTGAACCTAGTTGGGTCAACCAGAGTTGAACCAGACTGCACGCAAAGCAAAGCTTCATGGGCGGAGGCATCTCCCGCATGGGTATAGTGCAAATCATTGGTCGCCAGCAACGGCATGTTCAACTCTTTAGCAAGCTTTAGTAGATCGCTCATTGAACGTCTTTCAATGTCCAGGCCGTGATCCATGATTTCGGCAAAGAAATTCTCTTTTCCAAATATTTCTTGGAACTCGCCCGCTGCTTTTTTGGCTTCGTCGTATTGACCAAGACGCAAGCGAGTTTGAATTTCACCCGATGCACATCCGGTGGTTGCAATCACCCCTTTGCCGTACGTGTTCAAAAGCTCGCGATCCATGCGCGGCTTGAAATAAAAACCATCTAACCAGGCTTTTGAAGACATGCGAAATAGGTTGTACATTCCATCTGTGCTCTCGGCAAACATGGTCATGTGAGTGAAGGCTCCGCCACCAGAGATATCGTCTTCGCCGCCACTACCCCACTTAATTCGTGTGCGATCCTGCCTTGGAGTGCCAGGGCTTAAATAAGCCTCGATGCCAATAATGGGTTTAATGCCCGCAGATTTTGCTGTTTTATAAAAATCGAAAGCGCCAAAATTATTTCCGTGGTCGCTGATACCAATTGCAGGCATACCCTGCTCAACAGCGGCTTCTATGAGTGGCTTCACTCGAGCAGCACCATCAAGCATCGAATACTCGGTGTGAACATGAAGGTGAACGAAAGACTCGTTCTTAACTGAACTGCCAGACATTGGCTGGACCTTCCTGTTGCTGTGGGACCGAACCTAAATTTCAGATTGGGCGGAAGACCAGACTACCCCCGCAAAACCTCTAGGGCGTTCACCAACTCACTTGGGTACTGGCTTGTAAACTCAACCTGGGTGCCCTTGGTTGGGTGTTCAAAACTTAGGCGAACAGCATGCAGCCACTGACGATCTAGGCCCACTCTGGCTGCCAGGCTAGGGTCTGCGCCATACATGGTGTCACCCACTAGTGGGTGCCTGAAGGCAGAAAAGTGAACTCGAATCTGATGCGTGCGGCCAGTTTCTAGAACAATTTCCACGAGCGAGGCAGAACGAAAGGCTTCAATAGTTTCGTAGTGAGTTATTGAGTGCTTGCCATCGTTCATCACGGCGAACTTGAATTCAGCCTTTGGGTGCCGGCCGATGGGTGCATCGAAAGTTCCGGCCAGAGGGTCTGCCAAACCTTGAATGACGGCGTGGTAAACCTTGTGCACGGTTCGATCGCGAAACGCCTGCTTCAACCTTGAATAGGCGACCTCAGATTTTGCCAAAGTCATTAGGCCGCTGGTGCCAACATCCAGACGTTGAACTATTCCCTGACGCTCTTGTGCGCCGGAGGTTGCAATTTGGACCCCTAAAGCAAGAAGGCAACCGGGAACGGTTGGGCCGTCCCACCCTACTGATGGATGCGAAGCTACCCCCGCAGGCTTATCAATCACAATGATGTCTTCGTCTTGGTAAATAATTTTGAATCCATCCACGATGGATGCAACTATTTCCAAGGGATTCTTTGGCTGAGGCATGGTCACCTCAAGAATTGCTCCACCCTGTAATTTGTCTGATTTTGCAATTTGCTTTGAATTTTGCAGCACCAAGCCACCATTCAATAGTTCTGCAGCTGCAGACCGAGAGAGCCCCATCAACTTTGCGAGACCGGCGTCTGCCCGCTCACCGGAAAGGCCATCTGGAACAGGTAAAAGTTTTTGCTCGCTCATTTTCTAACCGGCTTGCGGCCAATTTCGTCGCCGCGCAAAATGCGTATAACCGTCAAACTGCATACGGTGAAAATTGCGATGTCGGCAATGTTAAAAATGGGAAAGTTAAATGGTATTTGAATGTAATCAACTACGTGCCCCACAGCAAAGCCTGGTTCGCGAGTCAGGCGGTCAATGAGATTTCCGCAGACGCCACCCAGCATTACACCTGCCATTATTGACCAGCCAAATGTTTCAATCTTGAAACTGAACCAAATTAGTGCCAGTGCTGCTAGAGACGAAATTATTGTGAATATCCAGGTTGCACCAAAACCAATAGAAAATGCAGCGGAATCATTGAATGCGAGATTGAGTCTGACTGTCGGACCAATTAGTTCAACAGGCTGACCCGGTTGCAAAGTTGCAATTAGATAATTTTTAACAAATTGATCTAAAGCAATTAAAACCAATGCACTTGCCAGCAACCAAAGCTGACGAGAGGGCAAAGAATTTTTAAGAGTCAATTAATTAGTTGCCAGCAGAGAAGCCGTTTGGGTTGAATGCTTGCCCACCAAAACCAAAGCCACCCTCGATTGCGGCGTTAGGGCGTTCGGCAGGAGCTGCAGTTGCCTCTTCAAGGTCAGCTAACTGGTTTTCGATGTATGCCTTGAGCTTCAAACGATATTCTCGCTCGAAACTTCTAAGTTCCTGGATACGGTGCTCAATTAGCGCACGCTCTTGCTCAAGACGACTCATGTCGGCACGCTGTTGTGCTTCGGCTTCTCGAACAACGCGTGCTGCTGTGGCATGGCCTTCGGCAATCAGAGCGTCACGCTTAGCTAGGCCTTCACGCACGTGTTCTTCGTGAAGTTTGCGAGCCAACTGCAAGAGATTATTAGTGTTACTTGTGTCTAATGTAGATGGGTCCTGAGTTGCCTCAGGGAAGGCGCTAACGGCGCTTGGGGCTATGGCAGGCACTGAGCTTACCAAGGCACTTTCAGCGGTGGCGTTGTTCATTTCAGCCACCAGGCCGGCACCACTGCGCTGAAGTTCTGCAATTCTAGACTCACTTGCAAGTAAACGCTGACGCAAGTCATCGTTTTCTTGAGTTAGTCGACGAAGTTCAATGACAATCTCATCAAGGAAGTCATCAACTTCGTCTTGATCGTAGCCTTCGCGAAACTTAGTTGGCTGGAATCTCTTATTGACCACGTCTTCTGGAGTCAACGGCATATTCTTACCTCTTTATGTACTTAGTCGTCGGGGATTCGACCTCAAAGGTAAAGGTTACCCCTTTTGCCGGATTAGTTCTTTCCGGTTGGTAAAAATGTGGGCCTAGGCGACAGAAATTACCAGGCGCTGAAGAAAAAATATGCCAAAAACCAGAACTGTCCAGCCCAAGTCAAATTGGATAGCGCCAACCCTGATAGGTGGGATGAGGCGACGCACCAGCTTGATGGCTGGGTCTGTGACAGTCATGACAATTTCTACTACTGGCAGCAAAATGCCCTTGGGTCGCCAAGAACGGTTTACTGAAAGGGCTAAATCAACGAATAATCTTGCCACTAGAGCGAAAAAATAGGCCTGAAGCAGCCACCAAAAGACAACCGCAATCACGCCCATTTTTTATCTAAAGGGTGCTAAGGGCGAACGATTAGATCGTCTGAAGGCTCAGTCTCGTCATCTTCGTTATTTACCGCAACGTGGTTCGGAGTCAACAAAAACACCTTTGGAGTTACGCGCTTTAGGTGCCCCTCTAGGCCTTCTTTTAGACCCAGCATGAAGTCAAGCATGCGTCTTGAATCAAGTTCAGACATGTCGCCCATGTTAACGATTACTGGAATACCAAGGCGGTAGTTTGCTGCAACCTCAGGGGCTTCAGCGTAGGTGCGAGGTTCGATGGTGTAAATCTCATTGACCTCGGTGGTTCCGCGACGTGGACGCATAGGAGCTACACGCGCAATCGGGCGCGAGTCACCAGCGCTGGCAGCTGCCGGGCGAGGTGGAAGGGCTTCGCCCTCATCGGCTAGACCAAGCCAGCCTGAAACCTGTGAAATTAAACCTGCCATTTACGTATCCTCCTGAGGACTTTTACTTGTCCAGAATATTGCTAATACTGGCGTTTTCCGGTGATTGCGCTGCCAATGCGCAAGTGTGTCGCGCCGAAGCCAATTGCTGCTTCGAAGTCTTCAGACATGCCTGCGGATATGAACTTTGCCTCTGGCGCCAAACTTTGAAGGTCATCACTGGCGGCTCTTATGGTGGCAAAATCGTGTTCCGGTGCCTGATCAAGCGATGCAACGCCCATGACTCCCAGAAGCCTTAGACCAGGGGCTGCTAGCACTCGCTCTGCAAAAGAAAGCAAATTCTTTGGTTCAATCCCCCCACGGCCGGAATCTTGGGTGAGATTTAACTGGATAAAAACAGGCAGAGGCTTAGATATCTCGATTGAGCTCTTAATTAAGGCGTCAAGCAGAGATTGTCGATCTAAAGAATGAACCACAGCTGAGTAACTGAGAGCTGAACGAACTTTATTGCTCTGCAACTGCCCTATAAAGTGCCACTGATACGCAACATCTGAATGGGAAAACGCTTCGGCGACTTCCAAAGATTTTGCCTTGGCCTCTTGGTCACGATTTTCACCCAAAGAGCGAACACCTAAATTAATTAGATCGATCGCCAATTGCGCAGGGTGGTTCTTTGAAACAACGATTAATTCAATTTCTTCACGAACACGCGAAGCTTTTTGAGCCGCATCATGAATGCGATTTTCAATTTCGGCTAGTCGTTCTGCCAGAGAACTCATGCTCGAAATATTCTTTTAAGAAAAGCTGCGAATTTAGCGAAGAAAATCTGGAATGTCGAGATCGTCGCCCCATGTGCCGTCGGCAGACTGAAACTTTGTGCCGTCGGCAGACTGAAACTTTGTGCCGTCGGCAGACTTGTGGGAAACCTGCTCGGTTGAATGTTCTGGTTCATCAGCTTCGCGAAAGGCAGCTGGAGTTGAAGTTTCAACACTCGCTGCTCTCTCATCTGCGTAGTAAGACTGAACATCGGCAACGTCGATGGATTCAGTGGCCGGTGCTGATGACTCGCCGAACCATGAAGTGCTGGTGGCTGCAGCAACCGGAGCCGCAGAGCTAACTGGTTCTGCGAATGGTCTGCGTTCAATTTTTCTAACTTTTGGCAGACCGCCATCGAAACCTGCGGCAATAACGGTGATGCGCACCTCGTCACCCAGGGTGTCATCGATGGTTGTTCCGTAGATAATGTTTGCTTCTGGGCTAACCGCTTCTTGCACCAAACGGGCCGCCTCGTCTATTTCGTGAAGACCAAGATCTGATGCACCCTGAACAAGCAGTAGCACGCCGTGAGCGCCGTCGATGCTTGCTTCTAGCAACGGGCTGGAAACAGCAAGCTCGGCAGCGCGAACTGCACGGTCCTCACCTTTTGCGGTACCAATACCCATGAGTGCAGAACCAGCACCCTTCATAACTGACTTCACATCTGCAAAGTCAAGGTTTATTAAACCTGGAGTTGTGATCAAATCTGTGATGCCCTGAACACCAGCGCGAAGAACGTCGTCGGCCGTTGCAAAAGCCTCAACAACTGAAACTGACTTATTAACAAGTTCTAGTAGTCGTTGGTTTGGGACCACGATTAGGGTGTCAACTTCACCTCGAAGAATTTCAATTCCCGCTTCAGCCTGCTGAGCGCGACGCTTGCCTTCGAACCCAAATGGACGTGTTACAACACCTACGGTTAACGCATCAAGCTGCTTTGCGATTCTTGCGACTACAGGAGCTGCTCCGGTACCTGTGCCGCCACCTTCACCGGCGGTGACAAAAATCATGTCTGCGCCACGAAGAGCGGCTTCAATTTCGTCTGAGTGGTCTTCGGCAGCGCGACGACCAATTTCAGGATCAGCACCGGCGCCCAACCCACGAGTTAGGTCTCGACCAATGTCTAGCTTGACGTGAGCTTCGCTCATAAGTAGCGCCTGAGCATCAGTGTTGATGGCAACAAACTCTACGCCGCGTAGGCCAGCATCGATCATGCGGTTTAGTGCGTTAACACCGCCGCCGCCAACGCCAACAACCTTGATAACTGCTAGGTAGTTCTGGTTCAGACCCACGCTATTCCTCCGCCTTCGCTTGAAGTTGCTCGAGCAACTTGAACACGGTTACAAAAGGTTAAACCTCAGCATGAGGCTTAAAGTTAGTCCCTTTTATTACTGTGCGCGAAAAAAATAAGCCGTTAAGGCAGCATCAGAGCGGAAGTTGATAGGTGTGTCTAAAAATTTCCGTAGCGAACCACTGGTGCATTGGGGCTAGATACGTCAAAAGTTACACGATCGGATTTTTTCTGATTCGAAATCAAAGCATCTAGGACCTTGGACTTTAGAACAGAGTCAGATCCATCGCCCCAAATAATTCGTTGGCCAGCGTAACCTCGAAGCCTCAACGTCACATCATCTTTTGATTTGGCGTCTATTTCAGAAACCCGCTCCAGCAATGCGGCAGGTAGAGCCATCAAGACGTCGATTGCTGACTTGAATTGCTTTGATTTTTCAGGAGCACCATCGATGTTGATTAATGGCAGATTTTCTGATCCGTTCGCGATTCCAACTCGAACCCCTGCCGGATCGTAAAGGTACCTAGTTCCACCAACAACAATTACGCCAATGGGCTGTCGTTCAGCAATCTGAATTTTCAAAGTGTGCGGTGGAAGGCTAACAACCGTGAAGCTTTCGATTAGTGGAAAACTCTTAAGCGAGCCTGCAACATCTGCCGGATTCACCAAAGGCAATGGTTTTCCCAGCTGGCTTTGCAAGGCGTTCACGATGGACTTTTCTTTGAGGCGCTTGATTCCACCAACCTCAATTTTTTCGACCGAAAGAAGGGGCGTGAATACTGCTGCCAGTACCAACAGCAGAAGCGAGCCCATAGACACTAGAACAACAAGAACAACCGCCCGGCGCCGCCTTGAGGCAACTGTAAATTTTTTTGCCTCCGGAGACAATCTAGATATGAGCCCAATACCTTTTCTAGTTTTCCTCAATCGGTCGAGACGTTTAGCTTCACGTTTGACCGCAGCTTTTGGAGGCTTGCGCGTCGCTAAATCTTTTTGATTCTTTGGCACCCTTGAGATCTTGGTTACTTTAGAACTTTTTGATGCTCTTGCCGCGGATGCGGGTGCACTCGGAAGGCCAGACGCGTTGCGAGTGGCCGGCTTGGATTGAGGTCTCTTCAATTACCGCTCTAGTGCTTCAAGTAACTCGGGTACCATTCGGTAAATGTCTCCACAGCCCATGGTCATAATAAAGTCGCCGTTTTTTGCCAGCTTGGCAGCAACTGCCGGTACGTCACTCCACTGCGGTACATAGTGCACCTGAGACTTGTTCGTAAATGCATCAGAGACAAGTGCTCCGGTCACTCCTGGTTCCGGATCTTCACGTGCCGCATAGATATCAAGAACCACGACTTCATCTGAAGCAGATAGGGCTTCAGCAAATTCTTTAGCCATTAATCGAGTTCTGCTGTACAGGTGAGGCTGGAACACGGTTACGATTCGACCTTCGCCCACAACAGCCCTGGCCGCCTTAATAGCGGCTGCTACTTCAGTTGGGTGGTGTGCAAAATCGTCGTAGACGCTAACTCCCCTGCGTTCACCGTGTAGCTCAAATCTTCGCTCGGTGCCGCCAAATTTCGCAATTGCTTCTAGGGAAAGCCTTGCATCAAAACCCAAACCAACTAGAACTGCGAAAGCTCCAGCAGCATTAATGGCGTTGTGCTCGCCCGGAACACTTAGCGTTGCCCTGAATTCATTTCCTTCATAGTTAAGTGCGAATGAAACCCTTGCCCCACTGGCATCTACGTCAAATAAACGTACGGTTGATTCCTGGGCACGCCCAAAGGATATAACCCTTTGATTCTTGATTAGCCCGTGCACCCTGACCGCACCTGGATCGTCAGAGCTAATTGCAACGAATTCGCGAGCACCCTGGGCAAATCTTGCAAATTCAGCCTCAAATGCCTCTTCTGTGCCGTAGTGATCAAGGTGATCGGCATCAACGTTGGTAATCAAGGCAACTGCCGTGTCGTAATGCAAAAAAGAGCCGTCCGATTCGTCAGCTTCAATTACAAAAAGGCTTCCTGTGCCACTTGCGGAAGATGCATTCAGAGACGCAATTACGCCGCCGTTCACAAAACTTGGGTCTTCACCAAGCTCTAGTAAGCCCGTAATGATCATTCCGGTGCTGGTGGTCTTTCCGTGTGCTCCGGCAACAGCAATGACTTCTCGTTTTGAAGTCAGATAAGCCAAAGCCTGTGATCGGTGAATAACCGGAATTCCGCGTTCCTTGGCAAGTAGGTACTCAGGGTTAGTTGGCCACAGTGCAGAAGTAACCACAACTGTGTCTGGATTGCCCAAATTAGCTGCATCATGGCCGATAGAAATTTTGGCACCCAGGTTTCGCAAAGTCTCAACATTTGAGGTGTCGCGAAGATCACTGCCGGTTACCTTGTGCCCCATACCAAGCAAAATTCTCGCTATTCCACTCATGCCAGAACCACCAATTCCGATAAAGTGAACGGTGCCTAGTTCGGCTGGTACCGGCTGGCTGAAATCTGGCTTAATCATGGTTTCCTAACACTCACCTAGAAGACTAGGCTGACGAAGATTTGCGAGCTGTCTACAACACACCCTGCACGAGTCCGAACAAGCGATGTGCGCCATCAATGATTCCTGCAGACTTGGCAGCTTTTGACATTGCAGCCAATTCTTTTGAATTTGAAATCAGCGGCACCAGGGTTTCAGATACATAAGCAGGTGTGAAATCGATATCTGAAACCACTACGGCGGCCCCAGATTTAACCAGGTCAATCACGTTTAACTTTTGCTCACCATTTCCAACCGGGTATGGAACATACGCAGCCGGCAGGCCAACTGCAGCAAACTCGGACACAGTTGAAGCACCTGCCCGCGAGACTGCAAAATTACTGGCTGCAATAGCAAGATCCATGCGGTCGCAGTAATTGATTCGCACATAATCTTTTTCTGTCGTTTCGGCTAAATCAGATTTGCCGCCAACAATATGCAGAACTTGAATGCCAGCCGCACTAAGTACTTTTCGAGAGGATTCAATTGTGTCGTTTATGCGCCGTGCCCCTAAGGATCCACCAGTGACTAATAAGGTGACCGAATCTTCATTCAAATCAAAATATTTTCGGGCTTCGGATTTATCAAGATTATTTGAAAGCGTTTCAATTTCTTTTCGAAGAGGCATACCAACGTGAATTGCGTTTTTTAATGGGGTGTTAGCAAAAGCCACCCCCACTGCCGATGCAAACTTTGCTCCAAATTTATTTGCCCACCCTGGAAGCGCGTTTGCTTCGTGCACCACAACTGGAACTCCTAGTTTTTTTGCAGCAAGATATGCCGGTGCGCTGGCGTAACCACCAAAACCAACCACAACATCAATCTTATTTTTGCGAATTATTTCTACACAATCTTTGATGGCACTTTGAAATTTGAGAGGAAACTTAAACGCATAACTGTTTAATTTGCGCGGAAAAGGAAGTTTGGCAACGGTCAAAAGTTGATATCCACGTGCCGGAACTAAATCTTTCTCAAGGCCTTCAGCGGTGCCTAATGCATATACATTGTGCTTTTCAGAATTTTCCTTTATGGCATCGGCCAACGCCAAAAGAGGGTTTACGTGCCCGGCAGTGCCACCGCCCGCTAATAGGTAATTTGTCATCGCCGATTACCTATCCGCCTTCTAGTAGATATTGGGCTTGCGTGATTTTCTCTTTCGATAGCAAGAACTACACCAATAGCCCCAAGGGCAGAAACCAAAGATGAGCCACCTGCTGAAATAAGTGGAAGTGGAACACCAAGCACAGGAAGCAACCTCAAGACAACCGCAATGTTCACCAAGGCCTGGAATACAATCCACAGCATGATAGCCGCAACAACATTTCGTTTGAAAGGATCATTGGTTCGTTGCATGATTCGAAGCAATGAGAAAGTTAGGAATACAAAAAGCGCGATCACAACTAAAGCGCCAACTAAGCCAAGCTCCTCGCCAATGATTGCGAAAATGAAATCGTTTTCCACCTCGGGAATCCAGCTCCATTTCATTTTTGACTCGCCAAGACCTGAACCAAATATTCGACCTGCCGCAAGAGCCCACATGCCGTGTTCAGCCTGCCAATTGTAGTTAAGTGGGTCTGGGCCGTTCGGACTTAACCAAGCCGTGATACGCCCGATGCGCGAAGAGCTGGACATCAAGGCAATTGGAATAGCCACCGCCAAACCAAGGCCTACCAAGCGCAGCAGCTTATTTGGCATGCCCGCCAAGGCTAATAGCCCAACGAATGCGATGGTCATAATGATTACTGTTCCAAGGTCTCGACCAAAAAGAACCAGCGCCATCGCCGCACCGGCTATTACCAAAGCTTTCTGCCAAACCTTTGGGTCGTCTAGATAATCCTTCTGGTGCGCTAGGTATGCAGAAATGTGCAAAATGACTGCAATCTTTAATATTTCAGAAGGTTGAATCGTGAATAAACCAAAAACATCTATCCAGTTTCTGTTTCCATTTATGTCTTTACCAATAAATAAAACAGCAACTTGCAGTGCCATTGCCACCATGAATAGAAATTTGGCTTTTGACTTAATGAACTCTGTGCTCATCAGAGAAACGAACGACAAGGCGGCCAATCCTGCAGCTGCAAAAAAGAACTGCTTGCCGGCCACGGCAAAAGAGTTTCGGTTTGCAACCAGTGAATCAATTGATGAAGCTGACAGCACCATGACTACACCAAAGGCGGCAAGAAATAGAGTTACACCAAGCAAGCGATAAAAATGAATTGACTGTGCTTTAAACGCACGGTCAAAGAAAACTTTCAAGCTCGCCACTCCAGAAGACGCAAGGTCTTGAGGTCTTGAACTATTGGATTTTTTTCGCGAAGTTATCTTCGTAGGGGCAAGTCTGCTTCGCTCTGCAGGAGACAATTTAGCCATTTGTGCCTGCGATCTGCCACTGAACCTGCTGAGCAAATTGAACACCACGGTCTGCGTAATCTTTGAACTGATCCATAGATGCGGCTGCCGGTGCCAATAGCACCGTGTCTCCGCTTCTGGCAATCAATTTGGCACTGGCTACAACTTGAGCCATCACATCTTCTTCACCGGAAATTTCAACCACAGGGATATTTGGGGCATGCTCTGCCAGTGCATCAAGCACGTGCGCTCTGTCTGCGCCTATAACTATTGCGGCTTTAAGGCGGTTTTCGTACCTAGAGACAAGCTCACTTATGTCAACGCCTTTGAGTAAACCGCCAACAATCCAAATAACACTTTCGAAAGAATTAAGTGAAGCTGCTGTTGCATGCGGGTTAGTTGCCTTTGAGTCGTCTATCCATCGAATTTCATCTTGTTCTAAAACAAGTTCAATCCGGTGCGCATCAAGGCGAAAGTTTCTAAGCGCCGAACGAATATGCTCGGGTTCGACCCCATAAGACCTAGCCAAGGCGGTTGCCGCCGCCGCATTGGCCATTAGGTGAGGCGTCAGCACTCCAATTTGAGCAAGGTCATCTAGTGTTGCAATTTCTAAAGCACTGTTGGCACGGTCATCTAGAAATGCGCGATCACAAAGGATATCTTCGACAAAACCAATTTGCGACCTAGCCGGTAATCCAGTGCCAAACCCAATGGCTCGCGCTCCTTCAATTACATCGGCATTTTCAACCATTTTTTCAGTGGCTGGGTCACTTAGGTTATAAACGCAGGCAATCTTAGTGTTCTCGTAAATTTTGGCCTTGGTTCCTGAGTAGGCTTCGAAACTTCCGTGCCAATCAATGTGATCGTCAGCAATGTTTAACACCGCACTTGAATACGGCTGAATTACACCAAGGTAGTGAAGTTGAAAGCTCGAAAGCTCAACAACCAAAACGTCAAAGCCTTCTGGGTCGCGAATCACATCAAGTATTGGTGTGCCGATGTTTCCACAAGAAACCGCACGTTTGCCGCCAGCCACCAACATGGCTTCAACCATTTGCACAGTGGTGGTCTTGCCGTTGGTACCGGTGATTACAATCCAATCTGCAATCTTTGTAGTTTTATCCCGAAGACGCCAAGCTAACTCAATGTCAACCCAGACCGGAATTTCAGACTTTTTAGCCCACGCCAACATTTCATGTTCCGGCTTTACTCCGGGTGAGGTAACAATCAGTTGTGGATCGAAATTCTTGACATCAATTGGAAATTCTTCTTGGGCCGCCTGCCCGGTTAAATGCTGGACGCCAACTACATCAAGTATGTCTACTAGTTCTGGGTCGGCTTTTTTTGCAACCACAAGGACTTTCGCACCTAGCTCGGCGAGAGTGTCTGCCACTGAAAAACCTGTTATGCCAAGGCCTAGCACAACAACGCGAAGGTCACGCCAATCAGCGTGCCAACTATTTAATTGCGCCAGGTCTTTCATGAACTATCCGTAGATCCATTCAACATAGAAAATTCCGATGCCAGCTACAGTTGACAGCCCCGCAATAATCCAGAATCTAACTACGACGGTGACCTGCGCCCAACCTTTTAGCTCAAAATGGTGGTGCAGGGGTGACATTAGAAATACGCGTTTTCCGGTGCCAGTCTTCCACTTTGTGAGTTTGAAAAAGACTCTTTGAACCACCACAGAGCCAGTAACAATTACAAAAATGCCGCCAATTAAAACCAGCAGTATTTCTGTGCGCGAAAGAATGGCCAGAGCAGCCAAGGCACCGCCAAGCCCAAGCGAGCCAGTATCGCCCATAAAAATTTGAGCAGGCGATGTGTTCCACCAAAGGAAGCCAATAAGAGCACCCACAATTGCCGATGAAACAACTGCAAGATCTAGCGGATCGCGCACTTCGTAACAACTTGAAACGTTCTCGATTACGGTTCCGCAGGCTTGGTTGAATTGCCAGAAACCAATAACTGTGTAGGCGCCAATTGCCATGATTGTGGATCCGGTTGCAAGACCGTCTAGGCCATCGGCGATGTTTACACCGTTTGAAGCGCTGGCAACCAGAATGTAAATCCAAATGACAAATAGAACCACGCCGATCGCAGTTCCAAACATCATTAAATCAATTCCAGTATCCCGCACAAAAGAAATCTGCGTCGATGCTGGCGTTAGACCAGAATCGTTCGGAAACTGCAGAGCCAGAACTGCGAACACAGTGGCCACAACACCCTGCATTGCTATTTTTGCCCAACCTGTTAGACCTAGACTTCGTTGACGATGGGTTTTGATGAAATCATCGATAAACCCAACCAAACCCAAACCCACAAGCATAAACAGCACCAGTAGCGCAGAGGCGGTTGGGGTTTCAAAGTTTGCGAGCTTTCCTATGAAGTAACCAAGCACCGCAGCAACAATAATGACCACGCCGCCCATGGTTGGTGTTCCATGCTTGGTGTGATGGGATTGTGGGCCGTCTTCTCTAATGAATTGTCCCCAGCGAAGTTTGCGGAACAGCCAGATAAAACCTGGAGTCACCAGCAAGGTGAATGCCATTGATACTCCACCAGCTAGCAGGATGGCTCTCATGCACTGACCTCCATCAAATTGTCTCCCAAGAATCTTAAGTTTGCTGATTTAGATGACTTAACCAGCACTAAATCGCCAGCCATAAGCATTCCACGAACATAACTGAAAGCCTCGTCAATTGAATCAAAGAATTTTGATTCACCGGCCCAGGAACCCTCTTGTTCAGCGCCCATGTGAATCAATTTTGCGTTGATTCCGACCACAATCAGTTGGTCAATGTTCAAGCGAACCACAATTCGGCCAATTGCATCGTGCTGCTCTCGAGATTCACTGCCAAGCTCAGCCATTTCGCCCAATATCGCAATTGTTCGGCGCCCGGAGATACCTAGTTGAGCCAAAGTCTGAAGTGCTGCCTTGGTTGAATCTGGGCTGGCGTTGTAGGCGTCATTAATTATGGTGACACCATCGGGGCGATTTAGAACCTGCATTCGCCAACGCTCGGCCAGAGGCATAGCCTCAAGCGCTCGAACGATATCACTTCTTGGAATTTGTAGTTGGTCGGCCACGCTTGCCGCTGCAAGGGCGTTCATTACATGATGCTCTCCCAAAATTTGCAACGAAATTTCTGAAACCTGGCCGTCAGGCCAGTGAAGTTTGAAACTTGTGCCATTAATGGAAACTTTTTGATCAGTGGCTTGGTAGTTGGCATCAAAAGAAGTCCCAAACCAAATTATTTGTGCTGAGCTGAGTTCAGCCATCTCAACTACGTAGCCATCATCGGCGTTCAAAATCAAAGTTGAGTTTTTCGGCATTGCTTTAGCTAACTCAGATTTAATTTTTGCCGTGGTCTCGATTCCACCAAACTCCCCCACGTGAGCCAAACCAACTTTCAAAATCACACCGATATCGGGTTGGGCAATTTTGGTTAGGTAATCAATGCTGCCAAGACCGCCAGCGCCGAGCTCAACGACTAGAAACTTAGTTGCGCTTGTGGTTTGCAAAATCGAATATGGTGCCCCAACTTCGTTGTTATATGACTCAATAGGCGCGATGGTCTCTGCCGCTGAACTCAAAATAGCGCTAAGCATGTTTTTAGTTGTGGTCTTGCCATTAGAGCCCGTAACGCCAATCACTTTCAGGTCTGAGTTTTTTCTAATTTCGCTTAGGACAAACTTTGCCAACGAGCCCAATGCAATTACGCAGTTTTTGACCACGATTTGAGGAAGGTCTGTGTCTTCTAGCTTGCGCTCCACTAGTGCCGCAACCGCACCAGCAGCAGCGGCGGCGGCAACGAATTTGTGACCATCGGTGATTTCACCCGGTTTGGCAACAAAAAGTGAGCCAACTCCAACGAGGCGAGAATCTGTTTCTACAGACCCCGTGACCATAACTTCTGCATCGCCGTGAACGACGCCGTCAACGGCAGCTGCGATTTGTCGAACCGAAAGACTAATCATGACCAACCATTTTCTTTCAAAGCCTCTCGAGCTTCGTGTCTGGCTGAGTAAGGAGTGCGCACGCCTTCAATGTCTCGATAATCTTGGTGGCCTGGACCAGCCCAGAGAATTGCATCACCAGGCATCGCAAGTGACACTGCCTTTCGAATGGCCGCTTCAGGCGGAGAAACTTCATAAATCTCTAGATTTGGCTTTGCTTCTTTTGCTGCATCCATCAACGCTTTTCTAATAGATGCCGGGTTTTCAAACCTTGGATGGTGATCGGTCACGATCAGAATATCTGAACCCTCTGCCGCGATTCTTGCCATTGCTGGTCGCTTGCTAGCATCGCGGTCGCCATCGGCTCCAAACAACATGATGACTTTTCCTTCGGTGACTTTTCGCACTGCGGCCAGAGTGTTCAAGAACGCATCAGGACTGTGGCCAAAATCTACGTATACGTTGGGGCCTGTGCCCTGGGTCACTAGCTCTGTTCTGCCAGGTAGGTAGGCAGAGATGCCGTTTTCAATTGCTTTGGAAATTTTGTCTGCAGAGAAGCCGGCTTCAATCAACATAACAATTGCTAAACCCGCGTTAGCTGCCATGTGTGCTCCTAACAGGGGCACACGAGAACGTATGGTGATTCCGTCTGGTCCAGCCAAGACAAAGGATGTGTACTTTGGAGTTTCCGCCGTAACAGCAACATGCCAATCAGCATCAACACCAAGTTCGCTTGTGATGGTGGAAACGGGAATTTCAGATTGCTTCACGAAAGCTTTGCCATATTTTGAATCTAGACAAACGACTCCGCGCGTTGCACGTTTTTTTGTAAACAAAGGCAACTTGGCCTCTAGGTACTCTTGCATGTCTTTGTAGTCATCAAGGTGATCGTGACTTAGGTTGGTGAAGCCAACCACATCAAAATGAAGGCCGTCGACTCGTAGCTGACTTAGTGCTTGTGCGGAGACTTCAACAGCAACTGAAGTCACTCCCTTCTCACGCATTCGAGCAACAAGGGCTTGCATCTCTGGAGATTCTGGGGTTGTAAGTCGGCTAACAATAACCTCGCCTGCGATGTGTCTTTCTGCAGTTGAGGTAAGCCCAGTCACTTCTCCAAGTTGACGAAGAATGCCTTCTAGTAGATAGCTGGTTGAGGTTTTACCATTGGTGCCAGTCGTTGCGAAAAGTTTTGGCATGTTTCCAGCTATGTTGCCGTAGGCAAATGCAGCAAGGCAAATGCAGCAAGTTCGCCAAGGTGGGCTCTTGGGTTTTCAAGAAGCAGTACTGGAACCTCAACTTCACCAAGAATTTTCTGGCCAGCCAAATCTGTGACTACAGCAACCGCACCTTGAGCGATTGCCTTCTCAGCAAAGTTGGCTCCGTGTGATTTCTTACCTGGCATGGCAACGAACAAATCTCCGGGACGCAAATCACCGGTATTCATGCTGATACCAGTTAGAAATGCAGGTTCAGTATTGTCATCAATTGCCAAGTCAAAATGCCTAGCAAATATAGATAGCTCAATCGGCTTGACCTGATCGGGTCTAAGAATGGGGGGAATTTGCTCTTTCATAGTTTCACCAGTTCAACGGTAGGTCAGAAGTCTTGGTTGTGGATGGCGGAACACGGTAGGCGCGCAATACTTGCTGCATAATTCGCTTAAACGGTGCTGCTACACCTAGCGAAGAACCTACAGTTCTTGATTTATATGCGGTAACGGCGACCACAAATCTAGGATCCTCTATCGGCGCTACGCCAAAATATGAAATTGCATACGGGCCTGCATACCTTCCGGTATTCGGGTCCCTGATTTGTGCAGTACCTGTCTTGGCACCGATTCGGTAACCAGGGATTGCTCCGTATGCACCGATTGGACCGTCTTCAACAACGCGTTCCATCATGGAAAGAACTTGAGTGTTTGTGCTCTCGGAAAGAACTTTTACGCCCGCTTTTGTGTCTGGGACCTTAAAATTATCAATATTTTCTTCGCAACCATCTACCAGCACCGGATCTAGGCGCACTCCGTTGTTTCCAAAAGTCTGATACATCATGGCAGATTGAATAGGCGTCACCGATACACCTTGACCGAACATGGAAACGTATTTCTTTACGCCGTCCCAGTCCTTTAGCGCATTCAATTGACCAGATCCTTCTCCAGGAAAATTGATTGCGGTTTTCTTTCCCATACCAAACTTCTCAAGGTACTGGTATCGAGTCTTGTAGTCCACAACCTTACCGATATCTAAGATTCCAGTATTTGACGATTCGGCCAGAACGCCGGTCAAAGTCAGATGCTCCACGCCGTGCACGTGGCTATCGGTCACTTTGTAGCCACCAGAGTTGGGGATCAAGAAGCTATAGTCCGCTACCGCTTTTGAATTTGGGCTACCTAGACCTGTGTCAATCACAGTTGCAGCGGTGACCGTTTTTAGTGTTGAACCTGGTTCGAACGCAAACTGAAAAACACGAGCACGTCTATCGTCAGCAGAGAGTTTGCCTGGGTCATTTGGATCAACAGACGGTGCCTCTGCCGCAGTCAGAATTCTTCCGGTCTTGGATTCAATAATCACCGCACTGGCCCAATCGGCACGCAAATAAGAAACTGTGCTAGCAAGTACCTGCTGCGTAAAGTACTGCAAGTCGGCATCAATTGTGAGCCTAATGTTGCGCCCAGGTTTTGCCTCTTTTGTGGTGATTACACTCGATGGAATCTTGATCCCATCTACACCTTTTTCAAAAGTTTCTTCACCATCTTGACCGGCAAGGCACTTATCGTAAAGCTGCTCTAGCCCTTCCATCAAACCTGAATCGGTAATAAAGCCAAGAAGATTACCTGCAACTGCTCCGTTGGGATAAATGCGTTCGGCAATTGGGTCGTAATAAAGCCATGGAACATTTAGCGCACGGATTTTGCGATATGCGCTGGCATCTACTCGCTTCTTGATTTGGGAATATTCACCAGTGCCGGCGATCTTGGTTGTCACATCAGATGGTGACATTTCTAAAATCTTAGCTATTTCATTTACAACCTGTTCAACCGGCAGAGTCACACTTTGTCCGCTAACAGTGCGAACCACTGGTCCTACTTTGCTGGGTGCAGCATTGATGTCATAACGAAACACTGTTTTGGCCAAAACTTTTCCGTTGGCATCAATAATTTGACCGCGAAGTGCTGGAATTATGCGAGTTACCGCACGCTTTTCATAAGACTTTTCATTGATAGCGTTCGCCTGAATAATTTGGAGATCAACTAAACGGATTGCGAACACCACAACCAAAATAAGAATGAACCCAATAATTTTCTTTAGGCGGCTTGCGGGGTCACCGGGCGTCAGATATGTCATCTGCCGACCTGCCTATCTAGTGGGTTGGTGAGGCTGGAATAGCGCCACCATTAGAAATTACTTGACCAGAAGCGGCTTTCTGGTTAGCGACATCCTTGGACGCCGCTGGTTCAACACTTGCAACTGTTGAAGTCAAGTTTGTTGAAGTTTGAGTCATCACCGAGTTTGGAATGAGGTTCGCAGCAATCCGACCATCGGTGTTCAAAGCTGCCTTAGGCTTTCCGAAAACTTTCTGTTCCCCAATGCTCAAAAAGACTGGGTTGGAGTTGGCGATCATGCCAAGCTTTTGCGCAGAATTTGAAAGATTCTGCTGAGATGCCAATGAGTCAACCTCTTCAGCCAAAATTTGGGTAGTTGTAGTCAGTTCACGCTTCTGGTGCTGAAGATCAGCCAATTCATAGACAGCTGTGGATGTAAGAATGTGTAGCAAAAGATTGAGCATGGCAATAGACAAAGCACCGATGGTCAAGATACCCACAAGGGCAACGCCAGGTCGAGCTGAGCGAACACCGGAAAGCGATACCGCGCGAAGCTGGGGCTTTGGTGTCACAGAGTTCCTGCGAGGTGTTGTCATACGAATGGCGCTCATGCTGCTCTCCGGATCTTTTGTGCTGCGCGAAGACGAACTGACGCCGCGCGTGGATTTCTAGCAATTTCTTCGGTTGTAGCCGCCTCTGCGCCCTTCACCAAAAGGCGAAGAGTTGGTGCGTGCTCTGGAAGTTCCACAGGCAGCTCGATTGGAGCTGAAGAGTTTGCGGCAGCTACAAGCGCCTGCTTAGTGATGCGGTCTTCAAGTGAGTGATAAGACATCACAACAATTCGCCCGCCAACTGCAAGCGCGGCAATTGCGGCCGGCATAGTGCGAGAAAGCACCTCGAGTTCGCCGTTTACTTCAATACGCAAAGCCTGAAAAATTCGCTTGGCGGGGTGGCCACTGCTTTTGCCTGGGATGAACGGAATGACTTTGGCAATCAAAGCCGCCAGTTCAGTGCTGGTTTCAAAAGGAGAGCTCTTGCGAAGGGCAACAATTTCTCGGGCAACGGCCTTGGCGTATCGCTCCTCCCCGAATTCTTTGAAGATGCGTGCCAGGTCGTTTTCAGAATATGTATTTACTACTTGGGCAGCGGTTAGGCCTTCGGTTGAATCCATACGCATGTCAAGCGGAGCTTCATAGGAATACGCAAAACCGCGTTCGCGCTCATCGAGTTGCATAGATGAGACGCCAAGATCCAACAAGATTCCGTGCACTTCGCTAATGCCAAGGTCCTTGATTACATCCTGAATTTCTTCATAAACGGCGTGTACTAGGTGAACTCGGCTCCCAAAACGAGATAGTCGCTCCCCTGCAAGTGCAAGTGCAGAAAGGTCACGATCAATGCCCACCAAAGTTAGGTTTGGAAAACGATCAAGAAAGGCTTCGCTGTGGCCGCCGAGCCCAAGAGTGCAATCAACAAATACAGGGGCTTCAAGCTCAAATGCTGGGGCTAGTAGTTCAATTGCACGTTCCAGAAGCACTGGTTCGTGAAGTTCGGATATATTCTTCGACATAGCTGCCCGATACTTCTTGGTTCCTATTGCTAGGGCCCCATCCATTGGCCTGGCTTGGTTTTCAGGTAATAGCTGGAGTTCTAGCGATAGGGACTAGAAGAGTCCCGGAATCACCTCCGCCGCTACATTCGCGAAAGCTGTTTCCTGCTTGGCCAGGTAATCGTTCCATGACTTTGCATTCCAGATTTCTGCACGAGCACCAACGCCAATTACGACAAGGTCTTTATCGAGACCCGCATATTGGCGAAGAGCAGCAGGGATAGTAACTCTGCCTTGCTTGTCAGGAAGTTCATCTGAAGCGCCAGATAGAAAAACGCGAAGGTAGTTGCGGGCCTCGATGCTGGTTACAGGTGCCTGACGGATCTTGTCGTGCACTGCTGCAAACTCAGCGGAGCTGAATACGTAAAGGCAGTTTTCCTGCCCACGCGTAATGACCAAACCGCCTTGAAGCTCTTCGCGGAACTTTGCCGGAAGAATGACGCGCCCCTTGTCATCAAGCTTTGGTGCGTGTGTACCTAGCAACATGTGCGCCCCCCTTCTCGACATCGAACTTGCGCTTTACTCCACAATACACCACTTTCCCCCACCAATGCTGAAAAAATGCGAAAATTTACGGTTCGGCGTGTCTTAATCATCAGTAATTTATTGGGATATAGCAAGTGGAGGGAATTATCCGAATTAAGGCCAAAAATGACAAAACCCACCATTTTCAGGTGGGTTTTAAGCGGTTCTGAGCTTCTAGGGGCTAGCCTTGGCGCTTGTCCCAGCGATCGTCGAAAAAGTTCTTTTTGATTGAGCCATTAGGCCTTGGCGAAGTTGGCGAAACCGGAGCGTTTTTTGGCTCATTTGGGTTTGATGATGTTGCAACAACGAGACCAGCAAGCATGGCCAGAAAACCACCTACTCCAAAGATTGCAACCTGCAGGATTACGGCAACAACCAAGAGCGATACCCCGATAACGACAAGCGAAGCACCGGCAATGATGCGCTTTGGTGATCTAGCCCCAGGCTTTCCGAGTTTGTGGGCAAGGCTGGAGTCTGATGCGTAGAGCCCACGTTCAAGCTCATCAAGAAGTTTTTGCTCTTGTTCAGAAAGACCCACGGGAACTCCTTTCGCAAAATATAAGACACGTTTGCGCCTACCAAAAGTCTAAGCACCTTGCCCCAGTTAGGCTAGGGGTGTGAGCGAAACCAAAGTGCTATTAGGCCTAATCCAAGACCATTTGGATGAGTTTTGCACCGCTCGAAAGAGCGATTTTGAGCAAATTTCTCCAGATTTGACCCCAGTAGTTGATTACACGCGTGATCTTCTACAAGGCGGCAAGCGATTCAGAGCACTTTTCTGCTACTGGTCTTGGGTTGGAGCACTTCCAGGCTCAG
Source organism: Actinomycetota bacterium (assembly GCA_046046665.1). Taxonomy (GTDB): domain Bacteria; phylum Actinomycetota; class Actinomycetes; order Actinomycetales; family Microbacteriaceae; genus Rhodoluna. Next base: position 39,293 of record JBJOJI010000003.1, on the reverse strand, counting down.
ACGTTTCCCAAACAGAGTCTCAGCGTGAGGCCTCAGCTGAAGCCATGATTGGCATTACCGCTGCCCTTGAAATGTTTCACGCAGCGGCCCTCGTGCACGATGACTTGCTTGATCAATCAGATACCAGACGCGGTGCCCCAGCGGTACATAAAAGATTTGAAACTCTGCACAGTAACTCAGGTTGGGCTGGCAGTCCAGAAAGATTTGGGGTAGCTGGTTCAGTGCTAGTTGGCGATCTGATGCTTGGCTGGAGCAGCGAAATTTTTGGCAACGCATTGCTTAACGCACCCGAATCTTCTGTAGAAACTGCTTGTCGCAATGAATTTAGCAAAATGCGAGTCGAGGTAATGGCTGGCCAGTACCTTGATGTACTTGAAGAGAACGCCGCCAACACTCGCCCAGTTGAAGAAGCAGTGGGACGAGCAAACAGAGTAATTCTTTATAAGACCGCGAAGTACAGCATTGAAGCACCGCTGCTAATCGGCGCAGCGTTTGCCGGTGCATCCCCCAGTTTGCTTCGTGGTATCTCTGCATTTGGCATTCCACTTGGCATGGCTTTTCAGTTGCGCGATGACATTCTTGGAGTTTTTGGTGACCCTCAAGTCACAGGAAAACCAGCAGGAGATGATCTTCGCGAAGGCAAGCGAACTGTTTTGGTTGGGCTTACAAGAGAATCACTCAGTTCATCTGTTGGTGCAATTTTTGATGAGATGCTATCTAGCCGAAATCTCACCGGTGAGCAGATTGGCTTTTTGCAACAAACTATTTCTGGTTCGGGTGCTTTAGCAAAAACCGAGAGAATGATTGAAGAACTGGCTGACGAGAGCCTGAATGCACTTGAGGCTCTAGAGATTGAAGATCGCGCCAAGCACGAACTTAGAGAATTGGCCCTGAAAGTAATTAATCGCCAGGCTTAGATCGCCCTTACAAAGCGCCTATTTAGTTTAGGAACCCTATAGAGCCAGCAACATGGCGGCTCGGCGAACCGCAGACTTGTGGCCCTTCAATAAAAATTCCATTGGAGTTCCGGGCAAGCTTTCCTCGTGAGTGTATAACCAACGAAAAGCAGATTCGTAGTCAAGCCCTGAATCTAAGAGCACAATAATCGTTCCCGGCAAGCTTGGCAGCGGCTCCCCTTCAAGAATTATCTCGCTAGGTACACTTAGCACCCCATCGCGCTTTATAGCGATTAAGTGATGCTCTTCAATAAACCTGCGTGCTCGACCAACTGGTACACCAAGCAGATCTGCCGCTTCTGGAACGGTTAGCCAACCTTGAACATTTTCTAAGACATCAGTCACAAGACAAGATTGCCACACCTCAGAGCCTCACGGGTATCAAACCTGCATCGTGGGATGATATTGGCTGGCTTCCCCATAGAAATGAAGGCACAGTGGACGAGAAACGTGATGCGAAAGCGCTTGGCCTAGCGCTAGCCACGGTTCCAATTTCAATTATTGGCTCCCTATCTGGTGCCGATTTGGCTCAGGCAACAGAAACGACGGCAAATTCCACAACCGATAAAAATGCAGATACCGCTGACGGCCCAGCTGCAGTAAGAGCTACTGGTAACACGGCAAGCGCGGTCAGCAGCGCAACCCAACTAAGTTACACAGTCAAAGCGGGCGACACGATTTCTGCGATTGCTCGCAAATTCCAACTTTCTACCAAACAGCTTTTGCTGCTCAACAAGCTAGAGGCCGGCACATTTATTGTTCCTGGGCAGAAGCTCAAGCTGATTGCAAACTCTGTGGTTCCTGCAGCGCAAGCCAAAGCCAATGCCGCAACAATTCACGTCGTAAAACGTGGTGAAACCTTAGCCTCTATTGCCAAACTGCACTCGGTGTCAATTAGCACCGTGCTTTCCATAAACAGTCTCTCGGCCAAAGCAATCATTTTTCCCGGTCAGCGCTTGACCATCGGCTCTGTTATTCCTAAAAAGAGTGCAGCGATTACTCCAGATTTGCACATAGTGCAGACTGGTGAAACTCTGGCTTCCATTGCAAATAAGTACGGAATTCAATTGCAGATGCTTCTTGCTGCAAATGGCCTAACCGAATCATCTTTGGTGTACGGAGGTCAGTCAATCAAACTGAAATCTTTGAACCAAGAAACCAAAGCGGTGCCAACTGCCACCCCTTCTTCTAGCGCGGTTCCGCTAAGCGGATCATTGATTTCAGCTGACCCACATCGACCAGGCAACGTTTGTGAGGTACACGGATACCACACCGTAAAAACCGGAGAATCGGTAAGCAAGATTGCGGCCGTATATGGCGTTCCAACGCAATCTATCCTTAGCTCAAACTCGCTAACCTGGTCGGCCATGATTTTTGTGGGACAAAGATTGGTCATACCGGGCGTACATGAAATCAAGTTCTGCCCAGATCTGACCGCCATGACGACAGAGATGAAATCTAACGCGTCTGTGATTTTTAAAATTGGTCGCTCGCTTGGGGTTTCAGATTATGGAATTGTTATTGCGTTGGCCACTGCAATGCAGGAGTCCGGGCTAAAGAATCTGTCTTACGGAGACAGGGATTCCGTGGGCCTATTCCAACAGAGACCCAGCGCGCACTGGGGTTCTGTGGAACAAATTATGAACCCCGAATATGCGGCTAGGGCTTTCTTTGGCGGCACGAAGAGCCCAACATTTGGCGTGGCCAGGGGGCTATTAGACATCAAAGATTGGCAAACAAAAACGCTTACCCAGGCAGCACAGGCCGTACAGATTTCCGCTTTTCCAAACGCTTACGCAAAATGGGAGCAATCAGCATGGGTATGGCTTGATGAACTTCTTAATGCAGGCAACAGTGAAGTGAATTCAAATGTCTAGCTTGATTGGAAAACTTGTTGGCGAGCGGTATCGAATTGAGAAAATTGTTGCTCGAGGCGGAATGGCAACCGTTTACCTTGCCATGGATATTCGTCTAGAACGACAAGTTGCGCTAAAAGTTATCCACCCGCATTTGGCAAATGATTCTTCGTTTCGCGAAAAATTTATTCGTGAGGCCAGGATCGCTGCCAAACTTTCCCACCCAAACCTGGTAAATGTTTTTGACCAAGGTGAAGACGGCGAAATAGCTTTTATGGCAATGGAGTATGTTTCCGGCATCACCCTGCGCGATGCTCTTAAAGACTTTGGCGCCCTAGATGCTAGGCGTGCGCTTGATCTTTTTGAACCAATGCTAAGCGGGCTGGCCGCGGCCCACCGTGCTGGCATACTTCACCGCGACCTAAAACCCGAGAACGTTCTACTTTCTGACGACGGGCGAATTAAACTTGGTGACTTTGGCCTTGCCAGGGACATAGATAACCACACTTCGACTGGTTCTCTGGTTGGCACCATTGCCTATCTATCGCCTGAATTAGTGATGCGTGGCATCGCAGATGCACGTAGTGATGTGTATGCAGCCGGGATCATGCTTTTTGAAATGCTCACGGGGCGCCAACCTTTTGAAGGTGACCAAGCGGTGCAAATTGCCTACCAGCACGCCAACGATAATGTTCCAGCGCCTTCGAAATACAATTCTGAAGTTCCCCCGCTGCTAGACGAATTGGTACTTTGGGCAACCGCCCGAGAATCAGCACATAGACCCAACGATGCTGTTGAGCTTTTGGCTGTTGTCCAGCGCGCCAAAGCTGAAATTAAGGCAGGCCGAAACGATACCCAGCTCAGAATCCCTGAGGTTTCTGGCAGTGGTCTAAACAAAACAACAATCTTGAATCCAATAGATTCAAACGCCACCCAAGTTATGGCTGGCTCCGAAATTTCAGATGTAATTCTTGATGCAAATAGCACTCAAGTTTTGAGTGGTGCATTCGCCGATTCTTCAACCACCGTTTTAGAAGACTTCAATTTTGATAATACAGAGCTAACACCACTAGAGAGAATGGGTCTTCGACGTCGAGGATTAAGACTATTCATTGCTACGTTGCTAGTAATTCTGCTTGGTGCCGGCAGCGGTTGGTGGTTCAGCTCTGGACCTGGTGGGCTTACTCCAATTCCAAACCTGACTAGCCGCACTCTTGATGAAGCTCAGCTATCACTTAGCCCGCTAAATGCTGATCTTGAAATTATTGAAGAAAGTTCGGCCACTGTTGCCAAAGGCCTGGTAACTAGAACAGATCCGTCAGCCGGTGCACTCTTTTGGGGCAACGGAAAAATTCAGATTTTTGTATCCAGTGGGCCAAAGCTAGTTTCAGCGCCTCAGCTTAAGGGTCTTAATCTTGCCGAAGCCACGGCCGAAATTATCAAATCTGGCTTTGCACTTGGTGAAGTGAAATCTGTCTTTCACGAATCTGCACTTGGAGAAGTATTTGACTACTTAGGTGCTGACGGAACAAAGATTCCTGAAACTAGCAAGATAAATATTTGGGTTTCCCTTGGTTCGATTCCAGTGGTATCTGGCCTTGACCAAGAGATTGCAGTAAATGCTATTGAAGCTGCCGGCCTAAAGATAAATGAGATCCGTGAGGAATACAGTGACACCGTTGCCGCTGGCCAGGTAATCAGTTTGGTTCCTCTGGTGGAACCACTTGGCGAAAATGGCAGCGTTGATTTGTTGGTATCTAAAGGCCCAAATATTGTGACGGTTCCAAACATGGTTGGCCAGACCATTCTGGCCGCTAAAGCAAATTTGGAGGCTATAGGCCTGAAGGTAGTTGTAAATACTGATCAACTAACTTCCAAATGGGGAATCGTTAAAGTCAAACGCCAAAGCGCTTCAGCCAACAGCCAACTTAGAGTTGGCGACTCAATAACTATCTCGACTAAGTAGAAACGCCCCAACTAATTTCTGTTGAGGCGTTTCAGAATCTAAGTATGAAATTCTTAGCGTTTAGCCAACTGTTCGGCAACTAAGAAAGCAAGCTCAAGAGACTGCATGTGATTTAGACGCGGATCACAAAGTGACTCGTAGCGCTCTTCAAGGCTTGCTTCGTCAATCTGCTCTGAACCACCAAGGCATTCGGCTACGTCATCACCGGTTAGTTCTACGTGCACTCCGCCAGGGAACGTGCCCGCAGCCTTGTGAACCTCAAAGAATCCCCGAACTTCATCCATAACATCATCAAAGCGGCGCGACTTGTAGCCGTTCTTGGTGGTGATACCGTTTCCGTGCATTGGGTCGGTAATCCAAAGTGGATTAGCCTCTGAATCGCGAACGGCCTCAACCAATTTAGGCAGTTCTTCACGAATCTTTCCTGCACCCATGCGAGTGATGAAGGTTAGTCGGCCTGGCTCGCGGTTTGGATCAAGACGTTCAATTAGTTCAACTACATCGTCAACCTGAGTTGTAGGCCCAAGCTTTACGCCAATTGGGTTGCGAACACGAGACAGGTAATCAACGTGAGCGTGATCCATTTGGCGAGTTCGCTCGCCAATCCAAATGAAGTGCCCAGAGGTGATGTACGGGTTTCCAGTTCGTGAATCAATGCGAGTAAGTGGACGTTCGTAGTCCATTAGCAAGCCCTCGTGGCTGGTGTAGAACTCTGTGGTGCGTAGCTCATTGAAGTCAGCGCCACATGCAGCCATGAACTTTATGGCGCGATCAATTTCTTGAGCCAAAGACAGGTAGCGCTCGTTGGCAGGGTTATTTGCAAAACCACGATTCCATTCGTGCACCGAACGTAAATCTGCGAAGCCGCCCATCGTGAAAGCACGAATCAAGTTCAAGGTAGAAGCAGAGGTGTGGTACGCCTTGAGCATGCGCTTTGGATCTGGAGTACGGGACTCTGCGGTGAAGTCGTATCCGTTGACGATATCTCCACGGAATGCCGGCAAAGTTACATCTCCGCGGGTCTCTGAATCGCTTGAGCGCGGCTTGGCAAACTGGCCTGCCATGCGACCCATTTTGATAACCGGCATAGAAGCACCATATGTAAGCACTACGGCCATCTGCAACAAAGTCTTTACGCGGTTACGAATTCGATCTGCTGTTGCATCAGCAAATGTTTCTGCACAGTCACCGCCCTGCAATAAAAATGCCTTGCCAGATGCCGCAGCAGCTAGGCGGTCACGAAGAATGTCAACCTCACCCGCAAATACCAATGGTGGCAACGTAGAAAGTTCTGCACGAACCTCGGCAACGGCAGCTGAGTCTGGCCAAGTTGGCTGCTGAGCTGCAGGGAGCTTCAGATAGTTGTCGAGCCCAGCAAGCACTGCCGGATTAGCTGCAACTATTGGATCATTCATTCTTACTTCCCTACCTAGCGAGACGTGCTCGTTTTTCTTTAACCGAAGATGCGTATGCATCCACATATTCTTGGCCACTTAGTTTTCTAAGCTCATACATGATTTCATCGGTGACCGCACGAAGAACAATGCGATCACCTTCCATGCCATCAAATCTTGAAAAATCTAGCGGGGTGCCAACCACGATTCCGATTCGGCGAATTCGCGGCATGCGCTTTCCGATTGGCTGAACTTTTTCTGTATCAATCATGGCCACTGGAATTACCGGTGCTTTTGATTCCAAAACCATGCGGGCGATTCCGGTTCTACCGCGGTACAGGCGGCCGTCAGGGCTTCGAGTTCCTTCGGGGTAAATTCCTAGAACCTGACCCTGGCCAAGCACTTTCAAACCGGTGTTCAACGACGCTTCAGAAGCTTTTCCACCACTTCGATCAATAGGCAACTGTCCAGTTGATTTAAAGAACCATCGGGTCAATGCGCCCTTGATTCCCTTACCGGTGAAGTACTCGCTCTTAGCCAAGAAAACTACCGGACGCCTCGACTGCAGTGGCAGAAAGATTGAATCTGAAAATGAGAGATGGTTGCTGGCCAATATAACTGGTCCGGTGCCTGGAATATTTTCCATGCCACGGACCCAAGGCCGAAAAAGCACTCGCAAAAGGGGGCCCAGCACCAGGGTCTTCAAGATGAAGTAAGCCATTCACCGCCCCTTTCGCTTCTTTGGCAACAGGGGTCTAGTTTACCTTTGGGGCCAAAGATACGCGAGCGAGATCGGCTGCACCCACCACGCCGGCATCGTTGACGAATTCGGCGGCGGAAATGACCAATTCAGGCCTAAATCCTCTTGCCGGAAGGTGGTTTAGGTAGGCCTCGCGAATTGGGTTCAGCAATAGGTCGCCGGCGGCGCTAACCCCGCCACCAATTACCACGATTTCAGGGTCTAGCACTGCAGTTAGCGAGGCAACTGCCTGGCCCAACCAGGAACCTAAAGTAGCCAAAATCTCAAGTGCACCAGCATCTCCCTCAAGAATTGCCTGATAAACCTCTTGGCCGGTGAGCTGGCCCGCCGCAGCTTCTAACTGGCGCAATCTGGCGCCTTTATCTTGGCCAGAAGCTGCCAATTCTTTGGCAGCCTTAAGCAGTGCAGTTCCCGAACCATAAGACTCTAAGCAACCATTTTGGCCACAACCACATGGCAGTCCTTCTGGCACAACGCGAAGGTGGCCTAGTTCACCGGCAATTCCAAATCCGCCGCGAAGCATCTTGCTATCGGTTATTACTGCGCCACCAACACCTGTTCCGATGGTCAACATAACCATGTGCTTATAGCCACGGCCGGCACCGTAGCGATACTCAGCCCAGCCGGCTGCATTGGCATCGTTTTCGATGATTACCGGTATTGAAAGTTTGGCTTCTAACTTGGCCTTGAATGGTTCGTTCCGCCAGCTTAAATTTGGCGCATAGATAATGTTGGCCTGTTCGGCATCGATAAAGCCTGCGGCCGCAATTCCAGCGCCCAGCACGCTTTGACCATCGGCAAGTTCAGTGATTAGCCCCACCACGGCATCAACCAGAGCGCTTGGGTCATCGGCAGGAGTTGGGACTCTTTTTTCCTTAAGAATCTGACCCGATGCATCAACTAAAGCACCGGCAATTTTGGTGCCGCCAATGTCAATTCCAATCGCGTGCATGAGTTCCTTAGAAGATTTTTCGAGTTCCATTTTGTCTAGATTATTCAGCCTAGACCCCAAAAGTTTAGCCTTTGCACAAGTAGAGTTGTCGCAAGAACCTCACCCCAAGGAGATCCTGTGCTGTCCTACGACGTACCGCCACTAACCGTAAGTGATGCTTCAGAGAACATCACCGATCTTCTAGTGAATCGCGTGAAACAAACCCCCGATCTAAACCTTTTCGCAATTGAAACTAAGCCGGGCGTTTGGGTTGACCTTTCGGCCAAAGAATTTGAACGCCGAGTAATCAAGGTTGCCAAAGGTTTAGTTGCGGCTGGGGTTCAGCCAGGTCAAGCGGTGGCAATCATGAGCCGCACTCGCTTTGAATGGGCCCTAATTGATTTTGCAATTTGGTATGCCGGTGCAGTCTCTGTACCAATTTATGAATCATCTGCACCATCTCAAATCGAGTGGATCCTCTCAGACGCAGACTGTGTTGCACTTTTTGTTGAAAATGAAGAGCACGAATCAAGATTTACCGAAATCAAACAGGGCGCTCCCCTATGCCGACAGATTTGGCAGATCGAAAGCGGCGCGGTTGACGCATTGATCAAACTTGGAAAAGACATCGATGACGCAACAATCGAGACCCGTCGCAAATCATCGGGGCTTTTTGATTTAGCAACAATCATTTACACATCGGGTACTACAGGTAAACCAAAAGGTTGCGAACTTTTGCACCGCGGATTCGTTGAGTTAAGCAAGAACGCAACGCTGGAAATTTCAGAAGTCGTAAACCCTAAACACAGCACACTTTTGTTCTTGCCTCTGGCCCACGTTTTTGCAAGATTCATCTCTGTTCTCTGCGTTCACGGTGGTGTAAAAGTTGGTCACCAACCAGACACCAAGAACGTTGCACCAGCCATGCAAAGCTTCAAGCCAAACTTCTTGCTTGCCGTTCCTAGGGTTTTCGAAAAGGTTTACAACTCTGCAGAGCAAAAAGCAGAGGCCGGCGGCAAAGGCAAGATCTTCCGCAAGGCTGCATACACAGCAATTGCCTACTCAAAGGCTTTGGATACCGCAAAGGGCCCTTCACTCGGTCTAAAGATTCAGCACGCAGTCTTTGACAAATTGGTTTATAAAAAACTTCGTGCGGCAATGGGTGGCAGGGTTGGCTATGCAATCTCGGGTGGTGGACCACTAGGCGCGCGCCTTGGCCACTTCTACCGAGCAATTGGGCTAACCGTTCTCGAAGGCTACGGACTCACAGAAACAACAGCACCAGTTTCAATTGGTCGCCCAGACCGCTTGAAGATTGGCAAAGTGGGATTGATGTTGCCGGGTACCGGAATCAAGATTGCCAAAGATGGCGAAATTTTGCTTCGCGGAAATAACATTTTGCGCGGATACTGGCGAAACCCAGAAGCAACCAAGGCAGCCTTCGACGGTGATTGGTTCAAATCTGGCGACATCGGCGAAATTGATGAAGATGGCTTCATCAGCATCACAGGCAGAAAAAAAGAATTAATTGTTACCGCCGGTGGAAAAAACGTTGCCCCTGCAGCTCTTGAAGACCCGCTGCGCGCTAATCCGCTGGTTGGTCAAGCAATTGTGGTTGGCGATCAGAGACCATTCGTATCGGCAATTATTTCGCTTGATCCTGAGATGGTTCCAATCTGGTTGGCTAACAACGGCCTAGACAAAAACATGTCGTTGGCTCAAGCTGCAAAAGAGCCAAAGGTCCTAGCCGAAATTCAGCTTGCCGTTGATCGCGTTAATAAAAACTTCTCGAAGGCCGAATCAATTCGCAAGTTCACCGTTATAGGTCAAGAACTTAGTGAAGAATCTGGCCACTTGACACCATCCTTGAAGATCAAACGTGAAGTAGTGATGAGGGACTTTGCCCCTGCAATTGACGAAATCTACCAGGCTGGTCCACCAACCCTAGACATTCAAGCAAACTAGTTACTTCATAAACCAATCGGTAGCTCGAAGAATTTTCATAGCTGCTTTGCGCTCGTCATCTTCAAGTCTGTCTAGATAGACAAGGCCATCTAAGTGATCGCACTCGTGCTGAAGAGCCTGCGCCATTAGCCCGGTGCCCTGAAGTTCAACCTTGTTTCCTTCAAGGTCAATCCCTACGGCTTTGGCAAATTCAAAGCGCGGTGTTTTGTGCCAAAGTTCTGGAACAGATAAACAACCTTCGTCAAGCAATCTCTTCTCTCCGCTTAGTTCAACCAAGGTTGGATTAATGATGTAGCCAACTTCACCATTTACGTTGTAACTGAAGGCACGAAGATTCACACCAATTTGAGGTGCAGCCACACCGGCTCTGCCCGGCAGTTTTGTGGTGTCGATTAAATCTTGAACTAAAGCTTTGGCTTTTTCATCTAATTCACTAATTGGATCAGAAACCGTTTTTAAAACTGGGTCTCCAAAAAGGCGAATTTCTCTTACTGCCATTTGAAAAAATTAAACTGGATTGTTTAGACCATCAACAACAATTGCGGCAAGTTCGCGAGCAGCCTCACGGGTGCCCTTTTTCAAGTCTTTGAACTTGATAACTGAACCCGCTGCCAGAGCTGGGTCATACGGAATTCTTACCACGTGGCGAACACGGGTCTTAAAGTGTTGCTCGATTTCATCTAGCTTCACCAGCTGGGTGGCCTGAGTGGCTGTGTTTAATGCAACCACTGAGTTACGAACTAGGTCACCGTATCCATTTGCTTCTAGCCAGGTTAGAGTCTCAGACGCCAAGCGCGCTTCGTCTACAGAACCACCAGAGACAATTACCAAACCGGTTGCGCGCTGAAGGGTTGGGCGCATCACAGAGTGAACAATTCCGGTACCGCAGTCAGTTAGCACGATTGAGTAGTATCGGGCTGCCATATCGGCAACCACGTTGTAGTCACCCTCATCAAAGGCCTCTGAAAGCATTGGGTCAGAGTCTGAGGCCAATACATCAAGACGGGTTACATCTCGAGAGACCATGGTTGAGAAATCGGTGAAACCATCAATAGCGGCAGCACGGTTCACAACGTCGCGAACGGTGAATCGGGTTGACTTACTAACGCGCTCGGCAAGGGTTCCACGGTCTGGGTTTGCGTCAATAGCAATCACGCGGTCTTCACGTGAAAGAGCCAGAGCCATTCCAAGCAAAGTACTAACGGTAGTTTTACCCACACCACCCTTGCGGGTTAGCACTGGAACAAACTTTGCCCCACCACTTAGCTGGGCACCAATGCGAGCATCAAGGGCCTTGCGCTCACGAACCTTTAGTGAATCACCAAGGTTTACGGTCTTCAAGGTTAGGAAATAAATGAACCTACGAAAGCCAGACTCTGGGGCCGGGCGGTTTCTGGCGCTTACATCAAGCAGACGATCTGCGGTAAGCATGGCTGCTGGCTCAGGCTGGTCAAAAATTTCACCACGTAGGCTGTCACGACGTGAATAGTTTGAGCGACGAAGCTCGGCAATTTCGGAATCTTGGGCTGGGGCAACGCGTGGATCCTCGGCAACCACCTGAATAGAGGCAGTGCTAGGGGTGACATCAATGTAGCCTGCGTCAACCGCAATTTCAGCCAGTGAATGAGACTTTTCAGCCTGCTCTTCTGCTGGGCGGGGTGCGAGAAAATCGCTATTGCCCTCTTCTGGCTTATTGCCCCAAATTGCCACAGATACTCCTAAGGTTTAGTCGCACAAAGATGCGCGCCAACGAACTTAGTCAGTTTACCTGCTTGAGGCAGGTAGCCCGCCCTGTTATTCGGCTTCGACAACCAGAATTAGGTCGCCGGCATCTACAGATTGGGTCTTTGAAACCGCTAAACGACGCACAATTCCAGCCACAGAAGCCGTAATTGTGGCCTCCATCTTCATTGCCTCAATTGTTGCAACCGGCTGGCCAACCTCTACGTGAGCGCCTTCAACCGTCTGCAAAGTCACTACCCCGGCAAATGGTGCAGCAACGTGACCAAGGTTGGCCGAATCGGCCTTTTCGGCCTGAACGGTATTTACGGTGATCTTGCGGTCTCGCACGTTGATTGGGCGCAGTTGACCATTCAACGTGGCCATCACAGTTCGGAAGCCCTTGGCATCTGGTGAACCAATTGCCTCAAGGCCAACGTAAATTTGAACACCCTTAGATAGCGTCACAACGTGCTCTACGCCCTGCTCAAGACCGTACAGGTAGTCAACGGTTTCGATTTGGTCAAGGTTGCCAAAGGAATCCTGTGACTTCTGGAAGTCAGCCGTAGGCCCAGGGAACAACAAACGGTTCAACGTTGAACGACGCAGAGCTGCATCGGCCCCCTTAAGGGCAGCTAGGTCTTCTTCGTTTACCGGAGTGATTCCAAACTTAGGGCTCTTTCCGGCCAATACCTTGGTGCGGAATGGCTCTGGCCAACCGCCAGGAAGATCGCCAAGCTCGCCAGCCATGAACCCGATAACTGAATCTGGAACGTCATAGTTTTGTGGGTTCTCGGCAAAGTCAGCAGGGTCTGCGTTTACCGCAACCAAGTGCAGAGCCAAGTCTCCAACAACCTTTGAAGAAGGCGTCACCTTTGTTGGGCGACCAAGAATTGCATTTGCCGAGGCATACATGTTTTCAACTTTTTCAAATTGATCACCAAGGCCCAGTGCAATTGCCTGTTGACGCAAGTTCGAAAGTTGACCACCAGGAATTTCGTGGTGATAGACGCGGCCGGTTGGGCCAGGAAGGCCTGATTCGAACGGTGCATAAACGTTTCGAACTGCTTCCCAGTAAGGCTCAAGTTCAGCAACGGCATCGAGTGAGATACCGCTGTCTTTATCGGTGTGAGCCAAAGCGGCAACTAGAGCCGAAGCAGAAGGCTGGCTTGTGGTGCCTGCCATTGGCGCCGAAGCAACATCAACAGCGTCTACGCCAACATTGATAGCCGCCATCAGGGTAGCTAGCTGACCGCCGGCGGTGTCGTGGGTGTGCAGGTGAACCGGAAGATCAAAACGTTCACGCAAAGCCGACACCAACTTCTCGGCAGCGGCAGGGCGAAGCAAACCTGCCATGTCTTTGATGGCAATGATGTGAGCGCCGGCATCAACAATTTGCTGAGCCAAGTTCAAGTAGTAGTCAAGTGTGTAAAGCTTCTCGGCTGGATCCAAAAGATCAGCGGTGTAGCAAAGCGCAACTTCAGCAACGGCTGTTTTGGTTTTCAGAACTGCGTCAATTGCCGGCTTCATCTGATCGACATCGTTTAGCGCATCGAAAATTCTAAAGATGTCAACGCCGGTTGCTGCGGCCTCGGCAACGAATGCCTCGGTGACCTCTGTTGGATACGGAGTGTAACCAACAGTGTTTCTTCCGCGAAGCAACATTTGAATGCAAAGGTTAGGCATGGCTTCACGAAGTTGAGCCAATCGCTGCCAGGGGTCTTCACCCAAGAAACGAAGGGCAACGTCATATGTTGCTCCGCCCCAGGCCTCAACAGAAAGCAACTGCGGAGTAAGACGTGAAACGTATGGCGCAACCGCAACTAGATCACGGCCACGTACGCGAGTTGCCAGTAGAGACTGGTGTGCATCTCGGAACGTGGTCTCTGTAATTGCAACCTGTGACTGATCACGAAGAGCTTTGGCAAAGCCTTGAGGGCCAAGCTCTAGCAAACGCTGGCGAGATCCGGCTGGTGCTGCAACGGAAAGATCCACCTTTGGCAACTTAACGCCAGGGTTAATGTGATGCGCTCTTGGCCCGTTTGGCTGGTTTACGGTTACGTCTGCTAGCCAGGCAAGAATTTTTGTTCCGCGGTCCTGTGACGGCTTTGCAGTGAATAGCTCAGGGTGCTCATCGATAAACGAAGTGCTTAGGTCACCGGTTTCAAAGATTGGGTCAGCAAGAACAGCTTGCAAGAAAGCAATGTTTGTAGAAACACCGCGAATTCGGAATTCAGCAAGTGCGCGCTTAGCTCTGGTAACAGCAGATTTGAAGTCACGACCGGTGGCAATAAGCTTCACCAACATTGAGTCAAAGTGTGGGCTTACTTCAGCACCGGTTGAAACAGTTCCGCCATCAAGGCGAATACCTGCACCTCCAGGCGAACGGTAGGTGGTGATTTTTCCGGTGTCTGGTCGAAAGTTCTGGGCAGGGTCTTCAGTTGTAATTCGGCACTGAACCGCGAAACCGTGCATCTTGATTTTGTCTTGAGTTAAACCAAGATCAGAAAGCGACTCCCCCGAAGCAATTCGCATCTGAGATTGCACTAGGTCAACATCGGTGATTTCTTCTGAAACAGTGTGCTCAACCTGAATGCGTGGATTCATTTCGATGAAAACATGCTTGCCAGCGTTTGCACCAACGGTGTCAATCAAGAACTCAACTGTTCCCGCATTTTGATATCCAATTTGCTGCGCAAAAGAAACGGCGTCTCGGTAAAGAGTTTGACGAAGATCTTCATCAATCAGCGGTGCTGGAGCAATCTCAACAACTTTTTGGTTGCGGCGCTGAATTGAGCAGTCACGCTCAAATAAGTGCACAACATTGCCGTGAGTGTCGGCCAGAATCTGTACCTCAATGTGGCGAGGGCGAATCACCGCTTGCTCTAAGAAAACACGAGGGTCGCCAAAGGCGCTTTCTGCCTCACGAGATGCTTCGATAAGTGCTGCACGAAGATCTTCTTGTTTGGCAACTCGGCGCATGCCGCGGCCACCACCACCTGCAACGGCCTTTACGAAAATTGGAAAACCAATGTCATTTGCCTGATCAACCAGTTCATCAACGTTGGCCGATGAGGGTGAAGATTTTAGAACCGGCACTCCGGCACGAATCGCTGCCTCTTTGGCAATTACTTTGTTTCCGGCCATTTCAAGTACATCGGATGAAGGACCAATAAATGTAATGCCATTTGCTTTGGCCGCTTCTGCCAATTCAGGATTTTCAGACAGAAACCCATATCCTGGGTAAATTGCATCTGCGCCTGATTCCAAGGCAACACGAATAATTTCTGACACATCTAGGTACGCACGCACTGGGTGCCCCACCGAGCCTATTTGGTATGACTCATCGGCCTGCAGGCGGTGAGTTGAATTTCGGTCCTCATATGGGAACACGGCCACGGTCTTGGCACCTAGCTCATAGGCGGCTCTAAAGGCACGGACGGCGATTTCACCGCGGTTGGCAACCAGAATCTTCTTGAACATTAGGCCCTCAAATGTCGTATAGGCGAACATGAATACATAGCGCCTTCAATAAAAAGGTAGCCTATTTACGTGCATGTAATGAGCGTGAGCTCCCTGAAGGGGGGCGTAGGGAAGACCACGGTAGCCCTGGGTCTTGCCTCAGCTGCATTTGCTCGCGGTCTTCGCACTTTGGTAGTAGATCTAGACCCACAATGTGATGCATCAACCGGATTAGGCGCCATCGGAGAATTTAGGGAAACCGTTGCCGATGTCCTTCAAAACCCTAAACACAACATCGTGCATAGAGCAATCGTAGCGAGTACTTGGGGCAAAGTTCAGTCTGGTCACATAGATGTAATGATTGGCAGCCCAAGGGCCCTGCAATTTGACACCCCCAACCCAACCATTAGAGATGTTTGGAAACTTGAAGAGGCGTTGAGCCGCATTGAAAAAGACTACGACTTAGTAATTATTGATACCCCACCTTCAATCAACGGCCTAACCAGAACCGCCTGGGTTTCCAGCGACCGTGTATTAATCGTTTCGGAGCCATCAATTTTTTCTGTGGTGGCAGCTGAACGCGCGATGCGCGCCATTGAAGAGCTAAGACGCGGACTGTCTCCTAGGTTGGAAGCGCTTGGCGTGGTAATCAATAGGTTCCGCCCTCAGTCCAAAGAGCATGCTTACCGAGCGCACGAACTACAGGAACTATTTAAAGAGAATTTGATGGCGGTTCAAATTGAAGAGCGTGCCACCATTCAGCAGGCCCAAGGAGCAGCAAGACCAATTCACACCTGGCCAGGAGACCACGCCGCTGAGCTTGCCAAAATTTTTGATGAAATTCTTTCCTACGCCATGGCCTCGTTTCAGCAGCCGGTAGACAAAAAGAGAATCAAAGTCGACAAAAAAATGACCAGAATCAGCAAAATTATGCGCGGTCAAGATCTTGACGCCGTTCTAAAACTGGAATCGCTAGAGGAAACCCCAGCACCGGTTAGTGAATTGCCAACTCTGCCGGCCGAACCTGTAGACCCAAAATCGTTGAGCGCGATCGAGCAGCTGGAGGCTCTGGCCAGTCTTTCGTTCGAAGAAAAAAAGCCTGAATAAATTCAGGCTTTGGAGTTTTTAGGTTATTACTTAGACGACTTTACGTATCTGACGTCTTGCTGCAAGCTCGTCCACATCATCGATGTTGTTCTCTTTCATATTTATGAGAGAAGCCTCAACCTCGCGAAGTACGCGACCAACTGCAATTCCGAACACACCTTGACCTCGGCTCAGTAAGTCCATTACTTCGTCTTGAGTGGTGCAAAGATAAACGCGGGCGCCATCTGACATCAAGGTAATTGTTGCCAAGTCGTTGATTCCCGCAGCTCGAAGCTGATCAACGGCAATACGAATCTGCTGCAGGGATACACCGGTGTCTAGTAGGCGCTTCACAAGCTTTAGAACAAGAATGTCGCGGAATGCATAAAGACGCTGAGAACCTGAACCAGCTGCCCCGCGAACACTTGGCTGCAAGAGGCCGGTACGGTCCCAGTAGTCAAGTTGGCGGTAGCTAATACCAACGGCCGTAGCCGCAGAGGTGCCGCGGTAACCAACCTTTGGGTCATTTGATGGCAGGCCATCAGTGAAAAGCATGTCAGATGCATATTCAGCAGGAGCGTTGTCTTCGGTAGATGACATTTGGGCTCCTTCCAGAATTAATCTAACGTTCAAGTACAGGTTTAATTGTTGCCGCTTTCCCACTTATCTGGGGTTAATTTAATTAAACGGCGTGTCGCGCCAAAGTAAAGGCTTTTTAACCGTCAATTTTGCCGATAACCGAACGAATCAGCTCGGCACGGATGCTAGAAAACTGATTTTCGATTTCGGCGGCGTAATGAGCAGCCCTTGAACGGCTAGCGGTGTCATTTTTGCCTAGTACTGGAGCAACAACGCCCTCAATAATGCCAATTTCACGTTCTGCCGAAGCTTTGATTCCGCGCAAGTGACGCGGCTGAATTCCAAAGCGCTGAAGGTGCACAATAGCTCGTGCAATTTCGACATCTGCCGCCTCGAAAGGCTCCTGGCTGATTAGCATCACATCTTGCGCCTCTTGAATCAGTGCGTCTGTGATTGCGGTTTCAGAGATTAGCTCAATTCGTGAAAGCTTCTTGCCTCGGCTCTGGCGAAGGTGCTGAGGGTTTACAGTGCCACCCGGAAGGCTTGGTTGCTTTCCTTCATCTAGATCAGCAAGGTAGTTGCGAATAACCTTCAGCGGCAGGTACTGGTCACGCTGAAGTTCTAGAACAATCTGAATTCGCTCGATATCGAGTTCAGTAAATTTGCGGTAGCCAGATGGGGTGCGTTGCGGGGTTACTAGCCCCTGCTCTTCTAGGAATCGGAGCTTGGATGGGGTTAGATCTGGAAAATCTGGATTCAATACATTCAGCACTTGGCCAATGTTGAATAGTTTTACGGCGCGAACCGATGAAATTTTATTTGCAGCTAGATTCTGAGCCATTAGTTTCCAGTTGAC
Source organism: Actinomycetota bacterium (assembly GCA_046046665.1). Lineage (GTDB taxonomy): Bacteria > Actinomycetota > Actinomycetes > Actinomycetales > Microbacteriaceae > Rhodoluna. The sequence goes on along the minus strand of JBJOJI010000003.1, from coordinate 21,763 downwards.
CCGTCTGCTTTTGAAGCGTAAAAAGTAAGTCGGAACTTTCCAATTTGAACTTCAGAACCATCCTCTAGCATGGCAGCATCAATTCGAACGCTCTCATAATAGGTGCCATTCAATGAAGCAAGATCTTTAACTTGAAAAGTCTTTCCGTGGCGATGGAATTCTGCGTGGCGACGCGAAACGGTTACGTCGTCAAGAAAGATATCGGCATTTGGGTGACGGCCCACAGTGGTTACATCTTGGTCAAGTAAGAATCTTGAACCTTCGTTTGGGCCACGCTGCACAATCAAAAGAGCTGATCCGGAAGGCAGCGCCTCAATGGCTTTTTGCTCCTCAGAATTTAGGAACGGTCCCGATTCAGCGAGTAGGTCTGAACTGAAAACGGCGGTGGATTCGACCTCATCGGACGAGCCCCCAAAGCCCAATTCTGCTGATTCCATTTTTGCTGCCACTCCTTAGAGCAATAGCCTAATGGGTTTTTGGGGCACCTTTTTTCACTATGTCACGCACCTGACGCAAGTACACAAAAGCACCCCACCAGTAAAGCCCCACACCCCAAAGAGCGAATGCCCAGGCGAGCGGTTCAAGAATGAATGCGGCTGGTTCAAAGATGTAGGCCATAAGCAATAGCGGGAAAGCGTATAGCAGGGCAAAGGTTCCGGTCTTGCCAAGGTAGTGCACCGGCAACGGTCCATAACCATGATTGGCCAGAATTGGATAAGCAATAGCAAGCACCAAATCGCGCCCAATAATTACTAAAGCCAACCAAACAGGAATGATGCCGGTGACGCTAAGGCCAACTAGCGTAGAAAAAATATAGAGCCTGTCTGCAGCCGGATCTAATAATTGACCCAATCTGGTTACCTGATTAAATTTTCTAGCGAAATAGCCGTCTAGGTAATCGGTAAGGCTAGACAAAGCCAAAACCACAATTGCCGAAAGATATCGTTCGCTCAAGAGCAGGTAAAGGAACACCGGAACAAAGGCAAGGCGCAACATGCTGAGCATATTAGGAACAGTTAAAAACTGCTCTTTCATGCTCAGGGATGGCTGGGTGCTCATGTTGCCGATTTTACGTCAATAAAACCCAATGACCTATCTTGGGCGTGCAGTGGCGAGTTTAGGTCTAGAGGTGACGCTCTTCTACTCCGTTGTAAACAGATAGCGGCCGAATCAAAGCATTCGATGCCAACTGCTCCATGATGTGGGCAGTCCATCCAGTAATTCGAGCGGCCACAAAAATAGGCGTGAAGGTCAAAGTGTCAAAGCCCATCAGGTGATAAGCCGGCCCCGAGGGGTAGTCAAGATTAGGCAAGATGCCCTTGCGTTCAGTCATCGCCGCTTCTAGACCTTCGTAAAGCTCAAGAACATCGGGACGTTCATAGTAGTCAATCAATTTGACCATGGCAGAGCGCATAGTTGGCACACGTGAGTCACCGCTCTTATAGACGCGGTGACCAAAGCCCATAATCTTGCGTTTCTCGGCAAGAGCTTTCTCAAGCCAAGCCTCAGAGCGTTGCGCGGCTTCTGGACCAAAGCCAATTTCGTTGAAGATGTGCAACACAGCTTCGTTTGCGCCGCCGTGCAGCGGCCCCTTCAATGCGCCAACGGCTCCGGTTACAGCAGAATACAAATCTGAGAGCGTTGAGGTAATAACTCTCGCAGTGAAGGTAGATGCGTTGAATGAGTGTTCTGCATAAAGTACTAGCGAAATACGGAATGCATCAACGACTACAGCCTCGGGAATTTCACCAAATGTCATCCACAAAAAGTTCTCAGAATAATCTAGATCGGCACGCGGCTCGATAAGTGGCTGGCCATGACGACGCCTCTGATCATAAGAAACCACAGCCGGTAATTTTGCGAAAAGCAAGATAGATTTGGCAAGATTTCCAGCTGGACTTGAGTCGTCGGCACTTGGATCCAAGGCTCCAATAACGCTGACCGCAGTTCTAACGACATCCATTGGGTGTGCGGTTAGCGGTAGATCGTCAATCACCTTTTTCACGACCGAATCCAACGCACGCAATGAGCGCTCCTGTTTGGTAAAGCTCGCGAGCTCCTCTGCTGTTGGAAGCTCGCCTTTCCAAAGCAACCAGGCGACTTCTTCGAAGCTCTTTTTTGCAGCAAGCTCTTGAACTGGGTACCCGCGATAAAGCAAAGAATTGCTTTCTGGATTGACTTTTGAAATGGCCGTGTAGTCAACCGGAACGCCGGCTAGGCCTTTATAAATTTCTTTTTGCTCGCTCATTTAGCTCCTTTGCGTGATTGGCAAGTTTCAGTGCTTGATGTGACTGTCTAGGTTGAAGTTGAAAATTCCTGAATCAAATTGGTTGTATGCCTCATAATCAAGCAACTCGTAAAGCTCGGCGCGAGTTTGCATTTCTGGAACAACGTTTTGCAAATTTCCATCTTGGCTTAGAGCCTCTAAGCCACGCATAGCAGCACCCATTGCCAGGCGAAGAAGCGAAACCGGGTAAATTACTATGTTTATTCCAATGTCTGCAAGTTGCTGCTTGGTAAATAGCTCGCTCTTACCAAACTCGGTCATGTTGGCAAGAATTGGCACATTCACAGCTTTTCGCATGGCCTCAAACTCTGAAAGATCTTTCATAGCCTCAGGAAATATTGCGTCGGCTCCGGCATCTGCTAAACGCTTTGCCCTATCAATGGCGGCTGGAAGATTCTCTACTCCGCGAATATCTGTTCGAGCCATAATCAGCAAGTTTTGGTCTCGGCGGGCATCAACTGCTGACGCAATTCTTTTTACTGCTGTGTCTTCATCAACAACAGCTTTACCGTCGAGGTGGCCACAGCGCTTTGGATTAACCTGGTCTTCTATGTGAATGCCGGCAACCCCAGCATCTTCAAGAGTCTGCACTGTTCGGGCAAGATTTAACGGCTCACCAAATCCGGTATCGGCGTCAACCAAACTTGGTAGGTCGGTCATTCTTGATATTTGCTGCGAACGTCCAGACACTTCGGTGAGGGTAGTTAGCCCAACATCTGGCAAGCCCAGGTCTGCGGCAAGCACAGCACCAGAAATGTAGACACCATCAAAACCTTTTTCTTGTATCAACTTTGCCGACAGAGGATTGAACGCCCCAGGAAACTGCAGTAATTGGCCGCTAGCCAGACGCTCACGAAATACCTTGCGCTTTTCAGCAGGCGTTGTCTTGGCATAAAGCATTAGAAGATTCCCTTAGGTGTTGGCGCAGATGCTAGCACGCCAGCTTTAGCCACAATGGTTAGACCATTTACTTCTGCTGCAGTTAGTTCCGGCAGGCGTTGAACCAGGTTTAAGAAGCGATCAATTTCGGAAACTTCAAGAACATCTGCAGCCAGCGTCTTGAACTTTTGAATGTATTGCTCACGAGCAAATGGGCGTGCACCAAGCGGGTGAGCATCTGCAACTGCAATTTCATCGATAATTTTTGAACCATCTTTCAGGATTACCTCTACGCGCCCACCAAACGCCTTCTCGTTTGGATCAATTGAGTGGTAGCGGCGAGTCCACTCTTTGTCTTCGAGAGTTGTGGTTTTATTCCACAATTCAACGGTGTCTGGGCGCGCTGCACGCGCCGGCGCATAGCTATCAACGTGATGCCAAGCACCATCTTGAAGAGCAACGGTAAAGATGTAAGGAATTGAGTGGTCCAGAGTTTCTCTACTTGCAGTTGGATCGTACTTTTGCGGGTCGTTAGCCCCTGAACCAATTACGTAGTGCGTGTGATGCGAGGTGTGAATGACAACTGACTCAACATTGTTAGGGTCCGAAATTTCCGGGTGCTCACGGTTAAGTTTTCTAGCAAGATCAATCCATGCCTGAGCCTGGTATTCGGCAGAGTGTTCCTTTGTGTAGGTGTCGAGGATCGAACGTTTTACTTCACCTTTTTCTGGCAAAGGCACAGAGTAATTAGCATCAGGGCCGTCCAGCATCCAAGCGATTACTCCGTCTTCGCCTTCGTAGATTGGAGTTGGGCTGGTCTCACCGCGCATTGCGCGGTCTACCGCTTCAACGGCCATCTTGCCGGCAAATGCTGGGGCGTGAGCCTTCCAACTCGAGATTTCACCTTTTCGTGATTGTCGCGTTGCTGTAGTGGTGTGCAGCGCTTGACCGATGGCCTGAAAAATTGTCTCAACTGGAAGCTTCAACATTGTGCCAATACCGGCAGCCGCCGAAGGGCCAAGGTGCGCCACGTGATCAATCTTGTGCTTGTGAAGGCAAATTGCACGAACCAAATCAACTTGAATTTCGTAGCCAGTGGCAATGCCACGAATTAAATCTGCACCGTTAACTCCAAGGTGCTGAGCAACAGCAAGAATAGGCGGAATGTTATCGCCAGGGTGTGAATAGTCTGCAGCCAAAAATGTATCGTGGTAATCAAGTTCGCGCACCGCTACCCCGTTTGCCCAAGCAGCCCACTCAGGTGAGACACGCACCTCGGCAGGTTCGCCAAAAACATTTGCGCCAGCACCATTTGAAGTTTTTGGATGCGCCATAGCCTGTGAACGTGCAGAGACAACCGGCTTTCTAGTAAGCGAGGCTGCGGCCACCGAAGCATTATCAATTAGACGGTTGATAACCATTTCGGTAACCTCTGGCGAAATCTCAACCGGGTCGGCAGCAACCTCTGCTATTTTCCAAGCAAGTTGGTCTTTGCGCTCTAAAGTTTCTTCACTTTTATAAACGCGTACTTGGTGCAGCTTCATTGCAGCTCCTTTTTTCTCGAGTCAGGCGACTCGCTGGGTTACTTCTCTTGACCGTGCGGCTTCGAGGGCATTTTTTAGGCTTTGCTGCATGTGCACCTGCGTGGCACTGGCAGCAAGTTCTGGATTGCGATCAACAATTGCTTCGATGATCACAAGGGTTTCAATGGCGGCGGCTTTTAATCTGACCGGGTCACGGCGTGACAGGCGGCGAATGCGGGCCAGGTGCAAGTGCAAAGACTTGAGTGCGGCTACAAGATATGGGCTACTGATTGCGTCTTCGATGGCCTGATCTAGGCGCTCGTTCAGTTGGTAGTAGGCACGGATACCCACCTCGCCGCCCTCAATTAATCGTTCGGCATTTCGAAATTCTGCAGCGAGTTGGCCGAAAATTTGAGAATTACCTCGTTGTGCGGCCAACTTGACTGCCTGCTGCTCAAGCGGTTGGCGAAGCTCATAGAGTTCAACAATGTCATCTAGCGAGACATCTGTCACGGTGAGACCTCGGCCTCTGGTTTGCTCAATCAGGCCATCTTTACGCAACTGAGAAAGAGCCTCCCGAAGTGGAGTTCTAGACACACCAAGCCGCTCAGACTGCTCTACCTCGGCCAAGGCGGTGCCTGGGGCCAAACTGCCGTCAACGATGTCGTCAAGCAGGGCCCGATAAGCCTTATCGCTTGCTCTCATCGCTCCTCCTAGACCAATTATCGGTGTGATTAATGGTTAGTGTATACAAAACAAATAACATTTTGGCATATTTGCCCGTTTTTGGCAGATTTTCGTCATTCTTTGTATACATTTATCAACAGGGTTACCGAAACGGCCCCGGATGTCAGGTGCTGTCAATTAAGACCGCATTTCTCAATGAGGAGGAAAGACATGACCTATCAAGAGGTTTATCAGCACAGTTGCGATGACCCAAATGGTTTCTGGCTCGACGCGGCCAAAGGTGTGGACTGGATCAAGGCCCCAACCCAAGCTTTAGATTCAAGCGAAGCGCCGGTTTATCGCTGGTTTCCTGACGCTGAAATTAACACTTGCTTCAATGCCGTTGACCGTCACGTTTTGGCAGGTCGAGGCGAACAAACGGCAATTATTTATGACTCGGCGATGACGGGAACAAAAAAGTTTCACACCTATAGCGAGCTGCTTGAAAGGGTATCTCTATTTGCAGGGGCACTGGTGAATCAAGGTGTCACTAAAGGTGATCGCGTAATCATTTACATGCCGATGATTCCTGAGGCGCTGTATGCAATGTTGGCCTGTGCTCGAATTGGGGCAATTCACTCTGTGGTATTTGGCGGATTCGCAGCGAATGAACTTGCAGTGCGCATTGATGACGCAACGCCAAAAGTGATTGTCACATCTAGCGGCGGATTCGAACCGGGTCGGCACGTTGAATACCTACCGATTATCGAAAAAGCACTGGCCATGTCTAAGGGTTCTGTGAAGTCTGTAATTGTTCACGAACGTGCGGCGGTGCCCGGTTCGGTAAAAGATTTTGATGAACAAACAGACGTGCACTGGCTAAGTTGGAAAGAAGCAATTGCCAGCGCCAAGCCGCAAGCTGCTGTAGCGGTATTAGCTACAGACCCTCTATATATTCTTTATACCTCTGGCACAACTGGAAACCCAAAAGGAATTGTTCGCGATAACGGTGGCCATGCCGTTGCAATGAATTGGTCAATGAAAAACATTTATAACATCGAAGCCGGTGACGTAATGTGGGCGGCTTCAGATGTTGGCTGGGTAGTTGGGCACTCATACATTGTTTACGCTCCACTAATTGCTGGTGCCACAACAGTGGTATACGAAGGTAAACCAATTGGCACACCTGATGCGGGTGCGTTCTGGCGTGTAATAAACGAACATAAAGTCAAAGTGCTCTTCACCGCACCTACCGCAATTCGTGCGATACGCCGCATGGATCCTGAACTTGAATTGCTAAAAAATTATGACGTGACCTCGCTGGACACTCTTTTTCTTGCAGGCGAGCGTTTGGATACTGAAACATATCAATGGGCAGCCGATGCACTGCACTGCCCGGTAATTGATAACTGGTGGCAAACCGAAACAGGCTGGCCTATTGCCGCCAACCCACGAGGAATAGAATCACTTGCGGTAAAGCCGGGCTCCCCTAGTGTTCCAGTTCCCGGTTACCAGGTCGCTGTTGTTGATTCAAAAGGTTCGCCAATTAAAAACGGTAAAGACGGAAACATTGTTATTGCCTTACCGATGCCACCGGGAACGCTTTCTGGCCTTTGGGGTCGCCCAAATGGATATAAAGAGGCTTACCTCAATGTCTTTGATGGCTTTTACGCCACAGGTGATTCAGGGCGTGTAGATGACGATGGGTACGTATACGTTATGGGTCGCACCGATGACGTCATAAACGTTGCCGGTCACAGGCTATCTACCGGTCAGCTGGAAGAAGCCATTGCCGGTCATGATGCTATTGCTGAATGCGCAGTCACAGGTGTGAAAGATGAATTGAAAGGTCAACGTGCCGTTGGCTTTATTACCTTCAAACACGGCCACGAAATTGATGAAGAGAAACTACGCAAAGAAGTTATCGCAATCGTTCGCGACGTCGTGGGTCCCGTTGCGGCATTCAAAGACGTGGTTGTACTTCAGCGCCTTCCAAAGACACGTTCAGGTAAAGTGCTTCGCAAGACTATGCGCCAGATTGTGGATGGCGAAGAATACAAAGTTCCGCCTACCATAGAGGATCCAACGGTTCTAGATGACTTGAAAAAGGCCCTAGCTGAGCAATACAAACCCAACTAGAGCCTCTAAAAAAGCTATTTAGCGCTTACGTTTCTCACGTACTCGCATACCTACTTCAATTGGCGAGCCTTCAAAACCATAGGTTTCACGCAAGCGACGCGTAATGAAGCGGCGGTAGCCCGGGTCTAGGAAGCCAGTTGTAAACAAAACAAACTTTGGTGGGCGGCTGCTTGCCTGAGTTGCGAAAAGAATTCTAGGCTGCTTGCCACCGCGAACCGGGTGCGGGGTTTCCATTGCAAGTTCTTGAACAAAAGCGTTTAGCTTTCCAGTTGCAATTCGCTGATCCCATGAGTCAAGTGCAACTTCAAGAGCCGGCACAAGCTTTTCTAAGTGTCGGCCAGTCTTGGCTGAAATGTTTACGCGTGGCGCCCAATCAACGTGAGCCAGATCTTGCTCAATCTCTCGCTCGAGGTATTTGCGACGTTCGTCATCAAGTTCGTCCCACTTATTGAAAGCAAGTACTAAAGCGCGGCCTGATTCAAGGGCCATGTCAACGATGCGAATGTCCGCTTCACTGATCGGCTGAGTCACATCAAAAAGAACGACCGCGACTTCTGCGCGCTCTAGCGCTGCAGCGGTTCTAAGCGATGCGTAAAAATCAGCACCTTGAGCTAGGTGAACACGGCGACGAATACCTGCGGTGTCAACAAAACGCCAAGCCTTGCCACCAAGTTCAACCTGCTCGTCAATTGGATCTCGAGTAGTACCGGCAAGATCATTTACCACTGCTCGCTCAGAACCAACAGCGCGGTTTAGCAGCGACGACTTTCCAACATTAGGTCGCCCGATTAGAGCAACGCGACGTGGACCACCAATTTCTTCTTTTGCAACATTTGAAATCTTTGGCAAGACCTTCATGGCTGCATCTAGAAGATCGGCGACACCACGACCATGAACGGCAGAACAAGGGTAAGGCTCGCCTAGCCCAAGAGACCACAGATTTGCAGCTTCAGGTTCTTGGCGAACATCATCAATTTTGTTTGCCACCAAAATAACGGGCTTTCCCGACGCGCGAAGCATCTTCACAACACGCTCATCGGTGCTGGTTGCGCCAACCATTGCATCAACCACAAACAAAACAGCGTCGGCAAGTTCCACAGCGATCTCGGCTTGGATGGCAACAGACTTATCGATACCGCGAGCATCTGGCTCCCAGCCTCCGGTGTCAACCAAAGTAAATTTACGTTCGTTCCACTCGGCCTTATAAGAGACTCGGTCACGGGTTACGCCGGGCTTGTCTTCGACTACAGCCTCACGACGACCAAGAATTCGATTAACCAAGGCAGACTTGCCCACGTTTGGGCGACCAACAATAGCAAGCACCGGAAGAGCAGGCAAGAAGTAGTGACCGTCGACCAGTTCATCATCGGCTTCAAGCACGTCAAAGTCTTCGTCATCTAGGTCGTAGTCCTCAAGACCTGAACGCAAAACGCGAGCGCGAGACTCTTCTTCATCGGTGCTCATGTTTTGCAATCGCTCGATGAATTCTGGTGCTGCTGGTTCCGCTAGGAATTCTTCTTCATTCATTCTTAATCCTTAGGAAAGACCCTGCTCAATCAAAGCCAGCACGGCAGAAACCGACTGGTTGAAATTGAGATCAGATGTATCCACGAGTTCTACACCAGGAGCTGGTGTCATAAAGTCAACGACTTTTGAGTCGCTGGCGTCACGTTCAGTTACTTGACGCACTACGCGGGCCGCGGCACTTTCAGAAAGTTCCGCTGAGCGTCTCTTAAGTCTAACCGCTTCACTGGCAGTCAGCAGGATTCTTACCGGGGCTTCAGGAGCAATAACTGTTGTGATGTCTCTACCTTCAACTATCACGCCCAATCGGCCTGATTGCGCCACTATTTGATGAGTTAGAGCCTTCATATAGCTTCGAACCGCGGGAATTCGAGCCACTTGGCTGACAAACTCGGCCACCTCAGTGTCTCGAATTGCCTGGGTGATGTCTGTCTCACCAACCCTGACCCAGTAATTATCTGGATCAATCGAGATTGAGTACGCAAAGGATTCGGCCAAATCTTTGTTTTCAAGTTCCTTGAGGCTGAAGCCCGGAAGATTTAGGCTGGCCCACGCCAAAGCTCGATAGGCAGCGCCGGTATCAAGGTAGCCGAAGTTCTTCTCTCGAGCGACCTGCTTACTCACAGATGATTTACCAGACCCAGCTGGACCGTCAATTGCAACAATTACTGGAGCCATTATGCAATTCGCCAACCACGCGTCTGCAAATCGGCAATCAGAGATTGCTCTGCAGCCGGCAAAACATACAATTCAACCAAACCAATTTGGGCGCTTGGTGAGTGTTCGAGTTTTAGCTCTTCTAGGTTGATGCCAATTTCGCCAACCTCGGTTAATAGGCGCGCCAGTTCACCGGGCTTGTCATCGATCATCACAACAACCTGAGCATAGGTTGAATGCTTAGTTCCATGCTTGCCTGGAATCTTCTCTATTCCAACATTGCCCGCCATGAGCACCGATTCAATGATCTCGTAATTTGCAGCATCAGCAACGTTAGAGAGAGCCGATACTACGCCGTCAAGCTCAGCCTGGTACGCCATCAATACTGCTTGCACTTCTCTAGAATTTGCTTGAATAATTTGCATCCATAAGACTGGGTCGCTAGCTGCGATTCTTGTTGTGTCGCGCAGTCCTTGGCCCGCAAAAGAGACATCGTTTGCGTTTGCATCAACCAGACGCGACGCAAGAAGACTTGAAATTAATTGTGGAACATGTGAAACCAAAGCAACCGCACGATCATGATCAACAGCGGTGGTTTCAATTACCGATGCCTCAAGGGCAATAGCAAGTTGCTTTACTAGTGCTACACCTTCGGGTTTTGATTTTTCATTTGGAGTTATTACCCAAGGACGTCCAACAAATAAATCTGCGCGACCAGCAATTACACCCCCTCGTTCACGACCAGCCATTGGGTGCGAGCCAACGTACCGATCGATTGGTGCACCAAGGGCGATGAGTTCGTTTAGAACGCTTGCCTTGACGCTTGCCACATCTGTGACAATCGCGTTTGGGAATTGTTCTAGTTCTTGGCTAATAATTTTTGCGGTTAGGTTTGGCGGCACACAAACCACAATCAAATCTGGAGAATCCGAGTCTTTGGCAATTCTGCCTGCGCCGTACTTAACAGCAAGTTCTACGCTCTTAGCAGACTGGGAAGCAATAGCAACTGCTACGCCCTGCTTGGTTAGAGCTAACCCAATACTTGTTCCAAGAAGTCCGGCACCTACCACGCGAACCGTTTGAGTGAAAGAAGTCATTGAGCAATGTCCTGACGCAGTGCCGTGGCACCGCGAAGGTAAATGTGTTGGATTTCCGCTCGAGACTTATCTGTTTCGGCAGTGATCATGATTCGAATGGTTCTAGGCAATGCACCCTTAACGTTCATCTCTACAAAACACATCAATGGAACATCGCCAAGTGAGAGCTCTCTTGCCGCCACTGCAGGAAATTCGCTAGTTATATCTGGCGTTGCGGTGAACAGAATTGAGACTAGTTGGCCACTGTCAAGATTATTTGCATGCAGAGTTTTGGTTAGAAGTTCGGCGGTTGACTTTAGTAGGTGCTCGCGCTCATCAACATCAAGCTGAATTGCGCCACGAATTGCTCGAATTGCCATGTCATCGCCTCTTTCCCTGAACGGCAGCTTTTTTATTTGCCGGTCTTGGAGAGCGTTTTACTTCGCCCTCTGCCGCCTTTAGAAGTGCGCCGACCTCTATTTTACTTAGCTCGCGAATTCGGCCCTCTTTTAGCGGGCCAAGTTGAATTGGGCCAAATTGGCGACGAACCAAACCCACAACTGGGTGACCCACGAATTCGAACATTCTTCGAACAATACGATTGCGCCCAGAGTGCAACACAACTTCAACCAGCGACTCCCCCGGTTGCACATCAACTACGTGTGCCTTATCAGCTTTAATTAATCCGTCTTCAAGCTCGAACCCGCTTAGGAGCTTGTGAATGATTGCTGGCGTGACCACGCCTTCAACTCGAGCAACGTAAGTTTTTGTTACACCAAATTTAGGATGTGCAAGTTTGTGCGCTAGTTCGCCGTCATTGGTCATGATGATTAGACCGGTTGTCTCAGAGTCAAGACGGCCAACGTTGAATACTCGATCGTAGCCTGCCACAAACTGAGAAAGATCTGGGCGACCATTTTCGTCGGCCATTGAACTGACCACACCGCGCGGTTTATTCAAGGCAAGATACACGCGAGAGTTATCTAGCTGAACAGGTGTGCCACCCACAGTGACTTTGTCTACTTCAGGATTAATTCGTGTACCAAGCTCTGTGACCACTCGACCATTTACCTTGACTTGGCCTTTGGTGATCATGTCTTCGCAGACGCGACGCGACGCCACACCGGCAGCGGCCATAACCTTCTGGAGTCTTACGCCCTCCGGCTCAGCATCAAACGGCATCGAAGTTGCTATTCGCATCAGGTAGGTATGGGCTAATCAGTGGCAATTCATCCAGCGAGTTAATGCCCAGCACCTCAAGCAATAGCGGCGCCGTTCCATAGTGAATGGCCCCAGATTCTGAATCGGTGTATAGCTCTGTGATCAAACCTCGACTGTGCAGGGTGCGAACCACAGAGTCAACATTTACGGCACGGATAGAAGCAATTTGACCGCGAGATATTGGCTGCTTGTATGCAATCACAGCAAGAGTTTCTAGAGCTGCCTGGCTCAACTTGGTTGGGTTTTCATTTGCAACAAAGTTCTTCACTGCCCAGTCAAAATCGGTGCGCACGTAGATTCTCCAGCCTCCGCCAACTTCACGTAGCTCAAATCCGCGAGGAGTCTGGCCGTCAACTGAGTCGTAATCGGCAACCAGCGAGTTAATTGCATCGCGAACCTCGGTCACCGGAGTTTCAAGTGCGGTGGCGATGTTCATGATTGAGATAGGAGAATCGGTGATCATCAAAATAGCTTCGATCGCGGAACGAAGGTTGTCAGCGCTAACTGGCTCCATTCTTTCTACTACTTCAGCAGGGGTAGGTTCACTCGCAACCTGCTCTGGCGTTGCATCATTAAGAGTCATAGTCAGCTCCAAGGTTGGCTAGTTTTTCATCATCAAAGTTTTCGGAATCCCAGGCGATCTTGATATCGCCAAGTGGGGTCTCTTGTTCAAAGGTAATTGCCGAAAGTCGATACAGCTCTAACACTGATAGGAACCTGGCCACGACGATGGCGCGATCTTTGATTGATCCAATTAGCTCTCGGAATGTCATTCGAATAGAACGCTTCAACATAGAAACAACTTCGGCGGCCTGTTCACGAATTGACACCCTTGGTGCGTGCAGGTGAGCCAAGCCAACGCTAGGAATTTCGCGTGGACTCATTGCATCTTGCGCAAGCACTCCAAATTCAGCAAGGGTCATTGTCCACACCAGTTCAGGCTTCTGCTTTTTGAATCTGTCTTCAAGGCGAACATCTCTTGCTATGCGAAGTGCTTCTAAGGCCATAGAGGTACTGAAGTAACTTGAAACCTCTTTGAAAGCACGGTACTGAAGAAGGCGGGCAAACAGAAGATCGCGTGCTTCAAGCAGCGCAACGTCTTCTGCGTCAACTACCTCACCCTTCGGCAATAGTCCAGCGATTTTTAGGTCAAGAAGAGTTGCAGCAATAACTAAAAACTCGCTGGCCTGATCCATTTCTTCTTCGCCATCAAGGGTTTTCAGATAAGAAATGAATTCATCGGTAACTTTGCTGAGCGCAATTTCTGTGATGTTCATCTCGTGCTTTGAGATTAAAGAAAGCAAAAGGTCAAAAGGTCCGTCAAAGTTTCCCAGGCTAAGTGAGAATCCACTGCCTTTTTCTGAACCGTCAGTCAAGTCTGAGCTAAGCAACACAGCCACGGGCTACCAACTCCTTTGCTACGGAGCGGTACACCTCGGCCGCGTCTGATGTTGGTGCAAATTCAGTAATCGGCGCCTGCGCAACGGTGGCATCTGGAAACTTTACGGTTCTGTGGATTACTGTTTTGAAGAGCTTGTCTCCAAATGCTTCTTTTAGTCTTTCTAGAACTTCACGAGAGTGCAACGTTCTTGAATCAACCATTGTTGGCAAGATTCCATCTAATTGCAGTGCAGGGTTGAGACCTTCTTTGACTTTGCCGATGATGTCTTCAAGAATTGCAACACCGCGCAGGGCAAAGTACTCGGTGGCAAGTGGAATCATTACACCGTGAGCTGCCGTAAGTGCATTTACAGTTAGCAGACCAAGCGAAGGCTGGCAGTCAACGATGATGGCATCGTACTCAGCAGAAACCTGCTTGAGAATTCGAGCAAGAATCTGCTCACGAGCAATTTCATTGACCAATTTCATTTCAGCGGCTGATAGCTCGATATTTGCTGGAATTACATCAAGGTTTGGATTGCTGGTGTGCTGGATTGCAGTGTGAGGATCAATAGTGCGATCCAGCATCAAATCGTAGATTGTTAGAGCATCGTGGGCGTTTATCCCCAAACCTGCCGAGAGAGCACCCTGTGGGTCAAAATCGATCAACAAAACCTTGCGACCGAATTCGGCGAGCGCTGCCGACATATTGATTGAAGTTGTGGTTTTGCCTACGCCGCCCTTTTGGTTGCACATTGCGATGATTCGCGCTGGACCATGGGTCTTCAGGGGTTTTGGTGTGGCGAAGCGGGTGTCCGCAATTGCCTTTGCCATGATTTCCTCCCGAAATTACGTTTGATTCAGGCTCTAGCCTACCTTCTGGCGCGCGGGTGACCTAGCGGCGTGCGCGCGGGTGAGCTGTACCGTAGATTTCCCTCAATTTGTCTACCGTAACCAACGTGTAGATCTGGGTGGTGGCCACCGATGAGTGCCCAAGCAGCTCCTGGACTACTCGAACATCAGCCCCACCTTCCAATAGGTGGGTGGCGAATGAGTGCCTAAGGGTGTGCGGTGAGATTTCGCCTGGTAATTCAGCCACCCGGGCAGCTTCGCTGATTATGGACCAGGCGCTTTGGCGGCTCAATCTGCCTCCACGTTGATTTAGAAACAGGGCGGGCGTTCCCTTTCCCTGCCCAACCAAGCCCGGCCTGGTTCTAACCAGATAGGACTGAAGGGCTCTTTGGGCATACCCCCCAACGGGAACAATTCTTTCTTTGGAGCCCTTGCCAAATAGCCGGACCAGGGTTGGGTCTACTAAGTCATCTAGGTCAAGGGCAATTAATTCACTGATGCGAGCCCCGGTGGCGTAGAGCAGTTCAAGGATGGCCCTATCTCGCACTCGAACCGGATCAGCAGCCATTGCTTCTTCATCGGCAGGGTCAGGGCCTGCGCTAGCTAAGAGCTTTTCTACTTGATCAATGGTGATTGCTTTGGGAAGGCTGCGTGGGCTTTTCGGTGGCTTTATGGCCGCAGCTGAATCCCCCACGGTCACATTCTCTAACAACCAAAACTTGTGCAATCCCCTAACACCGGCAAGCACTCTGGCGATTGAACTGGAAACCAGGCCAGATTTTATTTTTAGCGACTCGGCAAACCCGCCAATAGTTAGCTCGGTGATTGATGCCGGGTCTTCGATTCCAATTGATTCTAGAAAAACCAAATACCTGGCCAAATCTGCCCGATACGCCGCAATAGTGTTTTTTGCCATGCCGCGTTCAATCGTCAAGTGCCTAAGGTAGGCATCTACTAGCGGTTCAAGCTGACTAGCCATTTTGGTGTTCCTGATTTGGGGAAACACCTAACTGCAGCGCTAGAGCCATTAACCCGTAACCCGCGCTAGGGCTTTGCATCTCAGACTTTAAAACACTATTCAGCGCATCAGCCAGCGGAACCCAACGCAATTCAAGATCTGTCTCTTCACCTTCAAGCACAATTTCATGACCCTGATGTTTTGCCTGTCGTGCAACAAATACCGTGATTGCCTCATCGTTGCCACCTGGCGTGGTGTGAAAAGTTATTAGCTCTTGCCAATTATCGGAAACGTAGCCGGTTTCTTCTAGTAGTTCGCGCTTTGCAGCATCTAGTCGAGATTCACCGTCAATATCTAGTAATCCAGCAGGAATTTCCCACAGGTATTTCCGAACCGGGTGACGATACTGCTTGATTAGCAGCACTTCTTGATTTTCTTTTAACGCGATAACCGCAACGGCGCCGGGATGCTTGATAAATTGGCGCGTTAGTTGATGCTCGTTGTAGTTGAAGGTTTCACTAACGACGTCCCAGATCATTCCCCTAAAAACCACATCTTGCTTAGAAAGACTAAGCGCGGCGGTTTCATCTTTGGGCATTTGAATATTTGAGGCTATGAACCAGAAACTTCGAACAATTTGTTCGAGGCTTGGCGCTCAATTGCTGCAACAACCAAACCTCTAAATAGCGGGTGCGCGTTAGTTGGGCGTGATCGGAACTCTGGGTGAGCCTGTGTGGCCACGTAGTAAGGGTGAACCTCTCGCGGTAGCTCAACAAACTCAACTAGGTGATCATCTGGAGAAGTGCCTGAGAAGACCAGACCCTTTGCAGAGATTTGATCACGATAGGTGTTGTTGACCTCGTAGCGGTGACGGTGACGCTCGTCTACTGACTCTGCGCCGTAGACCTCGGCAACAATTGACCCTGGCTTTAGTTTTGCTGTGTAAAGACCCAAGCGCATCGTGCCACCCATGTCTCCTCCAGCAATGATATCCACTTGCTCTGCCATGGTTGCAATAACCGGGTACTTAGCGTCTTCATCAAATTCGGTTGAAGATGCGCCCTCTAGCCCAACAACGTTTCGCGCAAATTCAATAACCATGCACTGCAAGCCAAGGCAAAGACCAAGTGCTGGAATCTTGTTTTCGCGCGCAAACTTAAGTGCACCAAGTTTGCCTTCAATGCCACGAACACCAAATCCGCCAGGGATGCAAATGGCATCAACATCGGCAAGTTGCTCACGGGCACCCTCTTCAGTTTCACAGCTATCAGAAGCTATCCACTTGATGTTTACCTTTGCCATATTTGCGAATCCACCGGCACGAATTGCCTCGGTGACTGAAAGGTAAGCATCCGGTAGGTCAATGTACTTACCTACAAGTCCAATTTTTACCTCGTGCTTAGGGTTATGAACCGCATCCAGCACTCCTTGCCAACGGCTCCAGTCAACCTCACCGGCTTTTTCTTCAAGCCCCAAGCGCTTGATGATGTAGCTGTCTAGGCCTTCTTCGTTGATCACGGTTGGTACGTCGTAAATGCTCGAGGCGTCGGCCGCGTTTACTACTGCCTCAACATCGATGTCGCACATCAAGGCAATTTTGTTTTTAATCGAAGCCGGCAGTGGGCGGTCTGAACGACAAACCACAGCATCAGGCTGAATACCAATTGATCGCAAGGTTGAAACCGAGTGCTGAGTTGGCTTGGTCTTTAGCTCACCTGAAGCAGCAAGGTAAGGAACGAGTGAAACGTGAACATAGAAAACGTTGTCTCGGCCTACATCGTGGCGAATCTGACGTGCTGCTTCAATGAAAGGATGTGATTCAATGTCGCCAACGGTGCCACCAATCTCAGTGATGATTACATCTGGTGCCGGCATATCGTGTGCTTGCAAACGCATGCGTCGCTTGATTTCATCGGTGATATGTGGAATGACCTGAACGGTGTCGCCCAGGTACTCGCCGCGACGTTCACGTGCAATAACGGTTGAGTAAATCTGACCAGTGGTCACGTTGGCAGACTGACCAAGGTTGATGTCTAGAAAACGCTCGTAGTGACCTATGTCTAGGTCTGTTTCTGCGCCATCGTCAGTCACGAATACTTCACCGTGCTGAAACGGGTTCATTGTTCCCGGGTCAACGTTTAGGTAAGGGTCTAGCTTCTGCATAACGACCTTGAGGCCGCGGGCACGTAGTAGGTTGCCAAGACTCGAAGCCGTTAGGCCTTTGCCGAGTGAAGATGCAACACCTCCGGTGACGAAAATGTGACGTGTGATACCGGATTCCAAAGCTTCTCGCATGGAATTCAAGCCTAGCAGTCAACCACGCTCACCTATGCCAAGCGACATGCTACCAAGCTTGAAAATACAAGTTTTAGGCGAACTCCGAAGTGGCTTTATCAAGCAATTCGGCGGCGTGAGTGCGGCCAGATTCAGATTCCGGCAGTCCAGATAACATGCGGGCCAACTCGTTGACCCGCTCGTCGTGATTCAAAGAGACCACATCGGTGGCAGTGAATTCTTCTGAACTAGTTTTCAAAACTCGAAGGTGCTGATTCGCAAAAGCTGCAACCTGAGCCAGATGTGTAACCACAATTACCTGGGCTTGCTTGGCTAACATAGCAAGCCTGCGACCAACCTCAATCGCCGCAGCTCCGCCGACTCCTGCATCTACCTCGTCAAAGATAAAAGTTGGCGCTTGTTGAGTTTTGGCAAGCACTACCTCAATCGCCAACATGATTCTTGAGAGCTCACCGCCGCTTGCGCCCTTACCAAGCGGTCTTGGCTCGGCACCCGGGTAAGAAGACAGCTGAATTGAAATTAGGTCTTTGCCATGAATGTTGTATTCGGCGGCGTCTGATACGGAAACCACCAAACTTGAACCTGGCATAGCAAGTGCACCAAGTTCGGCAGTCACCTGCTGGGCAAGGACTTGCGCTGCTTTTGTTCTTAGTTGCGTTAGCGAATTAGCGGCCAGCTGCAGAGCTTTGAATTCCGAATTTACTTGCGCTTCAAGAATATCTATTTGATCTGTTGATGAATCAAGCTCCAGAAGACGATCCGAGGCCGTCTGACTAAACGCAATCACATCTTCTAAAGTTGGGCCATACTTTCGCATCAAAATGTTTAGCACCGCGCGCCGTTCTTGAATAATCTCAAGTACTTTTGCGGAATCTTCATCTAATCCATCTACATAGCTAGATAATTCGGCCGCTACATCATTCAATTGATAGCCAAGCTGCTTTAGCGATTCAGCGATTCTGCCAAGTTCTGGATCATGGTCGGCAACTTGCTCAAGCGAACGACGAGCGGCTCCAAGTAGGTTGACAGCATCTGCTGATCCATCAAAAGTTTCGCTTGAAATTGCCTCATGGGCGGCGGCGGCGGCGATTCGAAGTTCTTCAACGTGGGTTAGACGATTGGCCTTTTCAGTTAACTCAAGGTCTTCACCCGGCTTTGGGTCTGCCTTCTCAAGTTCGCCTACTGCTTCGCGCAGCTGTTGCGCCTCTGCTGCCCTGGCCTCAAGGTTCTGCTGAATATCTGCAAGCTTGGCGGTTAATGATCGCCATAAATTGAAATGCGACTGATATTTAGCCAAAACATCAAAACTGCCTGCAAATTGGTCTAGCGCCTCACGTTGAGCAGCGGCACTCTTTAATCGAATCTGGTCAGACTGGCCGTGAACCACCACAAGTTGCTCACCCAGTTCACTTAAGACATTAATAGGGGTGGCTTTACCAGACACCGATGCCCGGCCGCGGCCCTCACTTGAGACAGAGCGGTTCATGATGAGTTCGCCATCAATTAGATCTATTCCGGCTTCGGCAAGACGTTTAGAAACGTTGTCGCTGACTGGGTTATTTGAGTTCAAGTACCAACGGCCTTCGACGAAAGATTGGTCTTGACCGCGGCGAATAGATGAGCTGTCTGAACGTTCACCCAGCAAAAGCCCAAGAGCAGACAGGACCATGGTTTTTCCGGCACCGGTTTCACCGGTAATAACAGTAAGGCCACTACCAAGTGGCAATCTTGCCTCTTGGATTACGCCCAAATCGCGAATATAAATTTCTTCGATCACGATATACCGCCGCAACTACCGCTTGGAATCGTCTGGGCCACGCCAGCCGTCAACCGGTAGAGAGAATTTTTTTACAAGCCTGTTTGTAAAAGTGCTCTTGCGAAGCCTGGCCAGCCGAACCGGGGTTGCAGACTTGGTAACTTCAACGCGGGCACCCGGTGGTAATTGCCAGCTACGGCGGCCATCACACCAAAGCACTCCGTGACCTGAACTTCGCTGAAGAACTTCAACGGCAACCATGGCATCAGGCTTGATTACCAACGGTCTTGCAAATAGAGCGTGAGCGCTTAGTGGCACAACAAGTAGCGCATCAACCGAAGGCCAAACCACGGGTCCACCTGCAGAAAACGCATAAGCGGTTGATCCGGTTGGAGTTGAAATAACAATGCCATCGCAGCCAAAACTTGAAAGCGGATTGCCTTCAACTTCTAAGACAACCTCAAGCATGCGTTCGCGGGCACTTTTTTCAACCGTTGCCTCATTTAATGCCCAGGTTCGGAAAACTTCTTGACCATCAACGATTACAGCAACATCAAGGGTTAGACGTTCACGAATTTCGTAGTCGCGATCAAGAACTCGATGAACAGCTTCGGCAAATTCTTCACGCTCAGATTCAGCAAGAAAACCAACGTGACCAAGATTAATTCCCATAAGGGGAATCGAGTGCTCTCGCACGATCTCGGCAGCCTTCAAAATAGTTCCGTCGCCGCCCAACACAACAACCAACTCAAGCTCTGCCATTTTGCAGTCAAGGTCAAGGGTCTTGACATGCTCAATCACGTTTGCTGGCAAAACTTGATCGGCAACGTGCTTGTTAAAGTCGTCAAGATCTGAAGCGGTGAGAACTGGAACAATTCCAGCAGCATGCAATTGCTCAATGGCTACCTGGGCGGCTGCCACAGCATCTTTGCGGGCCGTGTGAGCAACAACTAAAACAAATCGCGAAGCAACCTGCTGAGCAGTCTGGCTCATTTGGTCTCCTTTGCTACCGTTTCAATCCTGTCTGTCCATTTTGACTTATTTGGAAGCTCTTTGGGACTAATCCACAAAACATACTCAACGTTTCCATGCGTGCCAGGCAATTCAGAGCGCTCTAACCCGCGAATTCCCAGCCCAAGCGATTCTGCCTCGGTAACTACCTGCTTGATTGCCCCTGCGCGAAGGTTGTGATCGTTTACTAGGCCATGAGCGCTAAGGGATTGTTTTCCAACTTCAAACTGAGGCTTCACCAAGAGCACAAATTCAGCATTCGGGGCCACAGATAGCATCTGTTTCAAGACCAAAGTCAGTGAGATGAACGAAAGGTCGGCCACCACAACATCAATGTTGATTAGCGACTGAGGAATGCCAGTTTTTTCAGAAAGGGATTCTGGGCTCAACTCGCGTGCATTAAAGCCCTCAACTGAAATAACCTTTGGGTGTTCAAATAGCTGCTCCACCATTTGTTCGTGACCAACATCGATAGCAAAGACCTTGGCTACTCCCCTGCGCAAAAGCACATCGGTGAATCCGCCGGTTGAGGCCCCAACATCTAGCGCAGTTTTTCCGACTAGGTCAATCTCTGCAAAAACATCTAGCGCTTTTGCTAATTTGTGGCCCGCGCGCGAAACGTAATCTACGGCGTCAAGGACAGAAATTTTGTCAGTCTCTTCAACATTTTGAGAAGACTTACGGGCAGCCTTGCCGTTAACAAGCACTCGATCAGATTCCACCAAAGAAGATGCGTGATTTCTAGATCTTGCCAGGCCACGTTCTACCAGCGCTAGATCGATTCGCATTATTATTCCTCAGACAGTTCTTCGAAGAGCCCACCCGGAGGTGTGACAGTGATTTCACCCTTTGCGATATCAACTGTTGGTGCAAAAGCTTTGATGAAAGGCATTAGTACTTCGCCGGCAGCCGTTTGAATTGCCAAACAGTCTTGGGCAGGTAAGTGTTCTACACGAACTACTTTTCCGATTTCTAGACCATCTCGAATAATTTTCAGGCCCACTAGTTGGTGGTCATACCAGGCATCTGGCTCTTCCGGCAAAACTTCAAGGTCTGCATCCACAAGAAGAATTGCTTTTACCAAGGTGTCTGCGGCGCTTCGGTCTTCTACTTCATTAAGAAATAAAACCGGGGATGCGTTGTAATAACGAAGTTCTTTTACCGAAACGGTTTTTCCAAACCACGGTGAGGTTTCTGGAACCTGAAGATCTAGAACTGCACCAACCTTGAAACGAGTTTCAGGGCTGTCTGTGTATAGCTCTAATTTGAACGCTCCCTTGAGGCCATGGGCCTTGACCAACCGGCCAACTCGAAGCGTGGTCTTACTAGAAATCTGTATCCACCACGTCTACGCGTACCTTCTTGCCATCGGCAAGAGCATTCACGACAGTACGCAGTGATTTGGCTGTGCGGCCGTTGCGCCCAATCACACGACCCAGATCATCTGGGTGCACGTGAACCTCAAGCAAGTCTCCTCGCGAGGTTGTGCGTGCAGTCACGGTAGCGTCTTCAGGATTGTCGACGATGCCTTTGACTAGG
>JBJOJI010000021.1:0-13698 GCA_046046665.1 Actinomycetota bacterium | reverse complement strand
CCTAAGAAGGCAGTAGCTAAGAAGGCTCCGGCTAAGAAGGTTGTTGCTAAGAAGACTGTTGCAAAGAAGGCAGCTCCTAAGAAGGCAGTAGCTAAGAAGACTGTTGCAAAGAAGGCAGCTCCTAAGAAGACTGCTGCGCGCAAGCCAGCAGCTCGCAAGGTAGCAAAGAAGAAGTAATTCTTCCTTTCATTTATAAAAAGAACCCTGCCGTTTGGCAGGGTTCTTTTTTGTTTGGGTTTTTACTTTTTCAAAACCCAGGCAGACGCTTTGGTTAGAGTTTCGTGTTGGAATTTGAAGCCCGTGCTTAAGAGTCTTTGAGCGGACATGTTCTGGCTACAAAGCAATAATTCTGTCGCGGCTTCTCCAAAAGCAAGTTTCAAAGCAAACGCAGGTACCGGAATTATCGAGGGGCGCTTTAGCTGCCTGGCCAGCTCTTGAACTATGTCGAAACAGGTTGCCGGTTGAGGGGCAGTTAGGTTAAACGCTCCTGCTGCCTTTGGGTCTTTTATCAAATGGATAATTGCTGCAGCTTCATCAACCTGACTAATCCAAGCCCACCATTGCTTGCCGCTTCCAAGTGGCCCACCCACACCAAGTTTTATTAATGGCAGAAGTCGCCCAAGTGCGCCTAGCTCCTGAGACATGACCATGGTGGTCCTGGCAAGTATTACTCGAACCCCTTTGGGTGCTTTGAGTGCTTCTTGTTCCCAGGCAAAAGCTAGGTCACTTAAGAAACCAGAACCTTTAGGTGAGTCTTCGGTCAGTATCGCAGAACCGGTGTCTCCGTAAAAACCGGATGCCGAGCCGCTAACGAATACTTTTGGCGGATTCTTGGCCGCTGCCATTGCCTCAACCAGGGTGCGGGTTGAATTGATTCGAGAGCTAACGATTTCTTGTTTATAAGATTTGGTCCACGGAATTTTGCCGGTTGTTGCCCCAGCCATATTCACTACGGCATCTATGGTTTCCATGGTGCCAGGAGTCAGATAACCCTTTGCAGGGTTCCACTCAACTTCGTCTGAACTTGTGGCCTTACGTCTAACAAGTTTGATTGCCTGGTGACCGGCTGCATTCAGTTGTCTCGCTACCTCAGAACCTACTAGGCCGGTAGCGCCAGAGATTAGAACTCTCATCAAAACTCATCCGGGTTTGGGCCGGTGCGAAGGCCTTCGTCCAGGCTGGTCATGACCGCCATGTCGTCGGCGTCTAGGTTGAAATCAAACACCGATATATTTTCTTGAAGCCTAGAAACGGTAGCGGTTTTAGGAATAACCAAATTACCTAAATCAATATGCCAACGGACGATTATCTGGGTGGGGGTCTTCGAATGCTTTTCTGCAATCGCTAGTACTCGAGCATCTTCGTTGTAGCGGCCTCTTGCAAGCGGTGACCAAGCCTCTGTGGCAATGCCGTGAGCGTGGTTAAACTTGCGAACGGTTGCCTGCTGGAAACCGGGATGCAGTTCAATCTGGTTAAGGGCCGGCACTGTTCCGCCGGCTGCCAGCAGTGCTTCAAGGTGTGCGGGTTGAAAGTTTGAGACTCCAATTCCGTGAATCTTTCCAGACTGCATTGCTTTTTCAAATGCCGCCCAAGTTTCAACGAACAAGTTTTGCTGCGGCTTTGGCCAATGCACCAAAAGCATGTCAATGTAATCAATGTCAAGGCGAGAGAGGCTCTCGTCGATAGCTTCTAGCGCACGATCAAAGCCTTGGTCATCGTTCCAGATCTTTGTGGTCACAAAAATTTCTTCACGAGGTATTCCGGCCGACCGCACACCAGCACCAATTTCAGCTTCGTTGCCGTAGAAGGCGGCGGTATCGATTCTGCGGTAACCGGTTTCGATTGCCTTAGAAATCAGGCCTTCAGCAATATCCGTGCCGAGCTTATAAACGCCAAGACCAAGCTGGGGTATCTGTTGTCCGTTATTGAGAGTCAGTATTGGGCTTAAATTTGCATTCATGTTAACTCCAAGGGCCAAAGAGAGGATTCCATTCCTCAATCACTCGTTCTCCAATGCAACCGGCAATATCGAATGGATCTTGGTCCAATAATTCGGCCAAACTTTTGAGGGAATCAAATTTCCAAATTAGAAGCGCCGAGGCCGAATCAACCATTGGTCCACTGGCAAGCAGGGTTCCATCGGAAAGTCGCTCAGCGAGCCACTCACGGTGCATTGGGCGCACTTCGGCAAGAAGCTCCGCTGGGGCGCTGTAACTGTATCTAACGGCGTATGTAGGCATGTGAACAGCCTAAAGCCCGAAAAAGGGCACAGGTATCGGTGTTTAGGCTTAGATCCAGCTTGGGATCCACATGTGCAAATGCCAGTACCAATAAGGCGTCCAGGTGCCAATCCAGATAGGTAAAAAGAACAACGTGCCAGCAAGCGCCAAGCCAAGGTATGCATAGAAGAGCCCCTGCGCTCTAATCGGCCGCGCAGCGGTATTCACATAATGTCTGGCCACAAAAAGCAGCGCCAGAATCATCCAAGGCAGGAATGCAATCGAGTAAAACTGAAAAGTGGTTCGCTGCAGGTAAAAAATCCACGGCACGTAGCCACCCGCAATGCCAAGCAGAATGAGTCCGGCCAATCTCTCGCGAGTTTTCAGATACCAAATAGCCACAAAAAATACCGATGCCGCCGCGGGCCACCAAATGAAAGGATTTCCGAGTGCGGTAATTGCGCTAGAGCAACCATCGGCAGATAAGCAGCCGTTCTCGCCGTATTTAAGACCTTCGTAGAAAAAGCTGGTGGGCCTAATTGCGAATAGCCAGCTGAGCGGATTTGATGCATAAGAGTGCGGAGTTGATAGACCAACATGAAAACCGTAGGCGGCCTTGTGATATTCGATAAGTGAGCTGAACCAGTTATCAGTGGAATTGCGATCGTAGCCACCTGCACTAAGAATCCAGCCGGTCCAGCTCAGTAGATAAATTACAAAAGCGGTTGGTACCAGCATCAGAAATTTGGCCAGGCCCTGCTTGATCAAACCGGCGAAAATCCAATCGCTTTGGCCAGCAGCCTTTCTGGCTATTGCTTCACTTATGACCACGTATAGCCCAAACGCTGCCAAGAAGTACAAACCAGACCATTTGATCGCAGTTGCTGCGCCTAGGGACAATCCCGCCGCAACAAGCCAGGGCCGGAACCAAACCACTTGTTCAATATTTCGAAGATTTTGATCTTTGAGTAGAAAGTAGAAAGCCAACAAAACGAAAAACATTAGCGTGCTGTCTAAGAGCGCTGTTCGGGCAAGCACAATGGCATGGCCATCAATTGCAAAAAGGAATCCTGCAGCGATAGCCCAGCCCTGAGACTTGAAGAGCAATTTTGCCACCAGCATCAACACACCAACGGCAGCAACCCCAAGCAGTGCTGTGCTGAT
Source organism: Actinomycetota bacterium (assembly GCA_046046665.1). Classification (GTDB taxonomy): domain Bacteria; phylum Actinomycetota; class Actinomycetes; order Actinomycetales; family Microbacteriaceae; genus Rhodoluna. The sequence goes on along the minus strand of JBJOJI010000021.1, from coordinate 10,315 downwards.
TCGCCAAGAGAATGGGTTGTCTGCCCCAAACAACCACATTCCAAAACCAATTAGCCATTTACCGAGTGGAGGATGAACTACAAAACTTGGGTCAGAAAGGAAATTATTTACCTGCCCCGCCTCGAACGCTGCATTTGGTTCGCTAGGCCATGCCTTTTCTGAGCCGGTATTCCAAAGGGTCCAGGCATCTTTCACATAGTAGGTCTCATCGAAAACTAATTTTTTTGGATAGCCCAATTGCCAAAGTCTCAAAAATGCAGCAAGCGCAATAACGCCCCATGGTGCGTAAAGGTTGATAGTTCGGCGGGCATGGCCACCGTTTAGTACATCGGCAAGAGAAGCAATCACAGCCCCAATGCTAGACAATAGAACGTGCTCATTCTTGCGGCAACACCTATTGGCAACCTTGCCGACGCCTCGCCGCGCCTTATAGAGGCGCTTACAACCGCAAAATTTATTGCGGCCGAAGACACTCGGAGTCTGCTCAAATTGGCCAATTCACTGGGCATCAAGCTGAATGCCCGCCTTTTTAGCCTGCACGAGCACAACGAAGGTGATCGCATCACCCAAATCCTTGAAATTGCCACCGATGACACAGTCTTGGTGGTCAGCGATGCTGGAATGCCAACGGTAAGCGACCCAGGTTTTATTCTGGTTCGTGCCGCGGTAGCAGCCGGGGTAGAGGTCAGTGTTATTCCCGGTCCATCGGCCGTACTCAGCGCGCTCGCCGTATCGGGTTTGCCAACTGACAGATTTACCTTTGAAGGTTTCTTGCCTCGCAAGCAGGGTGATCGCCGCAAAATGTTCGCACAGTTGTCTCGCGAACCTCGCACGATGGTCTTTTTTGAGTCACCCCACCGCATTTTGGAATCGTTGCAAGATGCATCCTTAGAGTTGGGCAGCGAGCGAGCCGCTGCTGTATCCAGAGAGCTCACCAAGAAGTTTGAGCACACCGAGCGCGGCAGCCTGGCACACCTTGTTGACTGGGCAATGGGTGAGCCAAAAGGTGAAATGGTCTTGGTTGTTGCCGGTGCTGTTGCCGAGGTTGTGAAAATTGAGGATCTGGTTGAACAAGTCTTGGCGCTTACCGCCGAGGGTGCTGGGCTCAAAGATGCAGTGGCCGAGATTGCATCGGCTGCCGGCGCAAGTAAGGGAGATCTGTACCAGTTGGTTTTAGAGCGCCGAAAGGCCGATAAGTCCTAACCCGGCTGGGTTAAGATTGAACCCATGTCAGCAACCAAGGGTAAGTCGTTCTATGTCACGACCCCAATCTTCTATGTCAACGACGCTCCGCATATCGGTCATGCATATACCGAGGTAGCCGCCGACGTCTTGGCTCGCTGGCACCGTCAACGCGGCGAACAGTCTTTCTTACTTACCGGCACCGATGAACACGGTGAAAAAATTCTTCGCACAGCAGCAGCCAACAAGACTTCGCCTCAAGAGTGGGCCGACAAATTAGTTTCAGAAGCCTGGCTACCGCTGCTTGAAACTATTGACATCAACAACCAAGATTTTATTCGCACAACCGAACCGCGCCACGAGAAAAACGTTCAGGTTTTTCTGCAGCACCTGTATGACACCGGTTTTATTTACCGCGGCTCATACGAGGGAAACTACTGCGTTGGTTGTGAAGAATATAAAACGGAAGGTGACTTGATTGATGGACAGGGTGATTTTGCTGGCCAGCAGGTTTGTGCCATTCACTCAAAACCTGTAGAAAAACTTCAAGAAACCAATTACTTTTTCAAGCTAAGTGAGTTTTCGCAGACCCTACTTGATTTCTATGAAGCAAACCCAACTTTTATTCAGCCAGACTCGGCACGCAATGAAGTAATAGCTTTTGTGCGACGAGGTCTGGATGATCTTTCAATTTCACGTTCCAAAGAAAAGTTTGACTGGGGAATTGATATTCCTTGGGACAACAGTCACATCACTTACGTTTGGTTCGACGCCCTTTTGAACTACATCACCGCAATTGGCTATGGCGAAGACACCCCAGAAGCCAAGACAAAATTTGAATCACTTTGGCCGGCAAGCGTGCAGGTTGTAGGAAAAGACATTTTGCGATTCCACGCAGTAATCTGGCCGGCTATGTTGATGGCTGCAGGCCTTGCGCCAGCAAATCAAGTTTTTGGGCACGGTTGGCTATTGGTTGGCGGAGAGAAGATGTCTAAGTCAAAGCTCACTGGTATTGCACCTTCGCAAATCACGGACACTTTTGGTTCTGACGCGTTCCGCTACTACTTCATGAAGGCAATTGCATTTGGCAGTGACGGTTCTTTTTCATGGGAGGACCTATCTGCTCGCTACCAGGCAGAGCTGGCTAACGGTTTCGGAAACCTTGCATCTCGCGTGATCGCGATGGTGCACCGTTACTTTGAGGGGTCACTCCCTGCGGCTTCTGAATACACCGATGCCGACAAGCATGTGCAGGCCATCGCTGCGGCGGCAGTTGCCGATGCCGATGATGCAATCGAAAAAGTCGCCATTCACGATGCCTTGACTGCAATTTGGACCTTGGTAGATGAACTAAACAACTACATAACTGTGCAAGAGCCTTGGGTGCTAGCCAAAGACGAAGCAACTCGCGAGCGATTGGCGACGGTTTTGAATACCACCGTTGAAGGCCTGCGTGTGTTAGCGGTGTTGCTGAACCCAATCACTCCTAAGGCAACAGCAAAACTTTGGGCAGCCATTGGAACCACCTTGGGAGCACTTGATGATCAACCTCTCTCTGATGCTGGTACTTGGGGCCAGTTCAAATCTGGTGCTGCAATTTCGGAGCTTGAGGCGCTGTTCCCGCGTATCGAAGTCTCTGACGAAAAACCTGAAGAGAAGTAAGTGAAAGATCGCATCGCCCCTGCATTTGCATCAGCGTTTGCGCCGGCACCAGAGCCGCTAGAGGTTGCACTTTATGACAATCACTGTCACTTGGAATTTGTTTTTGATGAAGCCATTGGAGCAATGCCATGGCAAGACAACCTGGACATTGCGCAGAGCGTAGGTATCAAAGGTGTCGTTCAGGTAGGAGTAACTTTAGAGAGCTCAAAGTGGTGCGCCGAGCTAGCCACCCAAGATAAGCGTGTTCTTGCAGCAGTTGCTTTGCACCCAAATGAGGCTCCGCTTTACGAAAACATTTCTGCGCTTGATGCGGCTATTGCGCAAATTGCTGAATTGGCAACGCAACCTAGAGTTCGCGCAATTGGTGAAACTGGGTTGGATTATTTCAGAACCGAAGGTGAAGACAGCATTAGATTGCAGCGGCATTCTTTTGAGGAGCACATTCGAATCGCTAAAGAAAACAACATTGCGCTGATGATTCACGATCGTGATGCGCACTCCGATGTTGTGGCAACGCTAGAGCGAGTGGGCGCACCAGACAAAGTTGTTTTTCACTGTTACTCGGGCGAGACAGACCTTGCAGAAATTTGCATCGAAAACGGCTGGTACATGTCTTTCGCCGGAAACATCACCATCAAGCGCAATCAACATTTGCGCGATTCATTGAGGTTGGCACCAAAAGAGCTAATTCTCATTGAGACAGACGCACCATTCTTAGCCCCTGAACCGTTTAGGGGTAGACCCAACGCCCCATACCTGGTTCCGATAACCGCAAGATTTATGGCCGAGACCCGTGGCGAGGATTTGAACGAACTTTGTGCCCAGTTGGCTACGAATACTGAGACCGTATACGGGTCGTGGTCGTAATGGTTGATCTACTGGGCGCAGTTGATGTTCGTGAACTTGCTTCACGTCTTGATGTGACCCCAACTAAAAAGCTTGGCCAGAACTTTGTAACTGACCCAAACACAATTCGCCGAATCGTTGCCGCAGCAAAACTCACTGGCAATGAAACCGTAGTTGAAATTGGCCCAGGTCTTGGGTCTCTGACTCTTGGGCTACTTGAAGTTGCCAAGAAGGTAATTGCCGTAGAGATCGACTCTAAGATGGCAGCAGAACTAGAGTCAACAATCGCTAAGCGTGCGCCAGGTAGTGACTTCACCTTGGTGAAAAACGACGCACTTAAAGTGACCGAGTTGCCTGTTGCGCCAGACGCTCTGGTAGCAAACCTTCCTTACAACATTTCTGTTCCTGTGCTGCTGCACTTCTTAGAACAGTTCAGTTCAATTCAAACCGGTTTGGTTCTGGTTCAGGCAGAAGTTGCGCACCGTCTTGCCGCAACGCCTGGATCAAAAATTTATGGCATCCCAAGCGTAAAGCTGGCTTGGTATGCCGATTCGACACTTGCTGGAAATGTGGGTCGCAATATTTTCTGGCCAGTACCAAACGTTGACTCAGCCCTGGTTTATTTCTCCAAGCGCCAAACTCCTCTTGGTGACGAAGCACTTAGATTGGCAACATTTGAAGTTGCCGACGCCGCCTTTGGTCAGCGTAGAAAAACATTGCGTCAGGCTTTGGCAACTTGGGCGGGCTCACCAGCCCAGGCCGAAGCTACCTTGACCAAAGCTGGAGTTAGCCCGCAGGCACGCGGAGAAGAGCTTGACGTGCACCAGTTCGTTGCGATTGCTAGGGCTCGCTAATGGCAATTGCTTTCAAAGTTCAAGAAGATTTCGAATCTTCTCTTGCACAGTTGTTTTCGGTTATAAGTGATGTTGATTCATGGGTGGTTTTTGAACGGCCAAGATTAATTAGTGCTAAAAACGGCCAAGTCAGGTTAGCTTTCGATGATCAATCTCGAGCATTAATTTCTTTCGAGCTGCTAGATGGAATCGTTCGGGCTCACATAGTTCATGAGCTGTTGAAAGAAGAATCTGCTGTAAAGGCTAAGCAGTTGTACTGGCAAGAGGTCTTGGGTGGTTTGCACCGTAGATTGGATCGGCCCTAATGTCTAAAGTAACAGCAAGCGCCCCGGGCAAGATAAATATTTTCTTTGCAGTTGGCCCACTTGGTGCAGATGGCTTTCACGATGTTTTCAGCATCTACCAGGCGTTGAATCTTCGCGAAGAAATTTCTGTTACTTCTGCTAGTGAATGGTCAGTAGAAGTTTCTGGTCAACTTTCTGAAGCGCAGTTATCTGCAGTGCCAACCGGTGAAGAAAATCTTGTCGTTAGGGCTGCCAAAGTTGTGGCCGCTGCTGCAGAAATGCAACAACCGCATCCGGTGAAATTTGAAATCACAAAAAATGTTCCAGTAGCCGGTGGCATGGGTGGTGGTTCTGCAGATGCAGCAGCAGCATTAATGGCAATCGATGAACTCTGGTGCACAGGCGTCGAAGGTGACGACCTTCTGAAAGCAGCGGCCGAACTTGGTGCTGATGTTCCTTTTGCGCTCTTAGGTGGAACGGCAATTGGAACAGGAAAAGGACACGAGCTTGTTCCTTTAGATTCTGTAAAGCGGCTTCACTGGGTGTTGGTGGCAAACCAAAAAGGTTTAAGCACACCAAGCGTTTATAAACGACTTGATGAACTTCGTTCGGCTAGAGGGCAAGACCCAACCAAGGTGCCAACACCAACCGCTCCAAAAGAACTTCTGGTCGCGCTGCTAAGTGGCGACCCTCAGCTTGTGGCACCGTTGTTGCACAATGATCTGCAAGAGGCAGCTTTAGATCTAATGCCTGAGCTTTCTGAGACCATCGCAAATGGGCTTACCGCTGGTGCATTAGCGGCGATGGTTTCTGGCTCGGGGCCAACCATTGCTCTGTTAGCGCAAGATTCGGCAGCGGCATCTGTTATTGCAAGCCAGCTCGCAGCGCAGGGGCACACAGCAATTGCAACGTTTGGCCCAGCTGCGGGAACAATTTTGGAGAAAAGCTAGTGGCCCATCTACTTGGCGCTGAAAACGTGTCGCTTGAATTTCCAACCAAGAAAGTTTTTGATCAAATCACTGTTGGTGTGAATGATGGCGATCGAATTGGAATTGTTGGTCGAAATGGAGATGGCAAATCAACCTTGCTCAAGTTGTTGGCCAAGCGCATGCAACCTGATGATGGCCGAATTACACACCGCAATTCGCTGACTTTTGGCTTACTTGATCAAGCTGATGTCATTGATCCTGGTCAAACCATTGGCCAGGCGGTGGTCGGCGATGAATCAGAGCACATCTGGGCTGGCAATCCAAAGATTCGGGATGTTATATCGGGCCTTCTTAATGACCTTGATTGGAACAAGCAAGTTGGGGAGCTTTCCGGTGGTCAACGCCGAAGAGTTGCACTGGCAAAACTTTTGGTTCAAGATCTCGACATCGTGATGCTAGATGAGCCAACCAACCATTTAGATATCGAGGGAGTGGCCTGGCTTGCCCAACACTTGAAAGCTCGATGGTCAAATAATTCCGGTGGCTTGATTGTTGTAACTCACGACCGCTGGTTTCTGGATGAAGTCTGCAATCTCACCTGGGAGGTTCACGACGGGGTAATTGAACCATTCGAAGGCGGTTACGCGGCATATATTTTGCAGCGCAATGAAAGAGACCGAAGTGCCGCTGCGTCAGAAGCTCGCAGGCAGAATTTAATGCGCAAAGAGTTGGCTTGGTTGCGAAGGGGAGCACCTGCCAGAACTACGAAGCCAAAATTTCGAATGGATGCCGCGGCAGATCTGATTGCTAACGAGCCTGAGCCAAGAGACAGGGTTGCCCTTTCGAAGTTGGCAACTCAAAGGCTTGGAAAAGATGTTCTAGACATTGAGAACCTGAGTTATTCAATTGCCGGTAGAGAACTTCTGCACGATGTGACTTGGCGCCTTGGTCCTGGAGATCGCGTTGGACTGGTTGGTGTAAACGGTGCCGGTAAAACTACTTTGTTGAAGTTGATTCAGGGAACGATTGATGCATCAGCTGGATTAATAAAACGGGGTAAAACGGTAAACATCGCAACCCTGAGTCAAGAAGTTCGAGAACTTGATGAGTTCGCCGATGAGAGAATCTTTAGCTTAATTGCGCGTGAGAAATCATTCTTTGTGGTCGACAAAAAAGAGGTTGGAATTGGCCAGCTGGTTGAACAGCTTGGATTCACCCAAGCTCAGCTGCAAACACCCATCTCTGATCTTTCCGGTGGTCAAAAACGCAGGCTTCAATTCTTAAGATTGTTATTTGGTGAGCCAAATGTTTTGATTCTTGATGAGCCCACCAACGACTTAGACACCGATATCCTGGCAGCCATGGAAGACCTCTTAGATGGTTGGCCTGGAACCTTAATCGTGGTCTCTCATGACCGTTATCTGCTTGAGCGAGTTACCGATCAGCAGTACGCCTTGTTAGGTGATGGCAGCCTTAGGCACTTGCCTGGCGGGGTTGACCAATACCTTGAATTGCGCAAGCATTCGTTGTCTTCGCATGCGACCTCGGCAACGGTGAGGGCAACAGAGAAATCAAAAGAAGCTGGCAAGACCGCGCTCTCGGGTGCGGCCCTGCGAGACGCCGAAAAGAACTTGTCTCGAATTGAACGTGCACTAGAAAAATTAGGAGGCGACGAGGCGAAATTGCACGAGCAAATGGCAACCCATGACCAGGTTGACTACGCGGGCCTGGCTGCCCTAGCTGCCAAGCAGGCTGAATACAACGCTAAGCGTGACCAGCTAGAGCTTGAATGGCTTGAAACGTCAGAACTTCTGCACGGTAAATAACCCAAGCAAATAGCCAAAGCAGAGGACTTGAGGCCTGCTTATCTGGCAGACTTATCCCGTGAGCTTCGGCTCACGTTCCCCTATGGTGTAATGGCAACACTCCGCTCTTTGGATGCGGCATTCTAGGTTCGAGTCCTGGTGGGGGAGCAGTCAGCGAATGAACGGGAGCCCAATGACCGAGAAGCACCTTGCGGTTGTTGTTTTGGCTGCCGGAGAAGGCACCCGCATGCGTTCGCAAAAACCTAAGGTCATGCACGAACTTGCCGGGCTTCCGCTTTTGGGCCACGTTCTAGCAACTGCTACTTCTCTGGGTGCCGCGCACGTAATTCCTGTGATTCGCCACCAAAAAGAAGCGCTCACCGATTACATCAACGCCTTTTACCCAACGGTTCATATTGCACACCAAGATGAAGTACCGGGAACCGGTAGAGCAGTTGAATGTGCCCTTGATTCGCTGCCAGCAGACTTCAATGGCGCCATCATTGTTACCAGTGGTGATGTGCCGCTTCTTGATGTGCCAACTCTTGAATCATTACTTGAGGCCCACCTTGAAGGAAGTTATGCGGCAACGGTACTGACTGCAATAGTCGAAGACCCAACGGGCTATGGGCGAGTAATTCGAAGCAATGATGGAAAGTTCATTCAAATCATCGAGCATCGCGATGCCGATGCTGAGCAACTTGAGATAGACGAGATCAATGCTGGAGTTTATGTTTTTGATGCAGCTCACCTTAGAACGGCGCTAGCCAAAGTTGGCTCGCACAACGCGCAAGGTGAAAAATACCTAACCGATGTCGCCGCCGAACTTTTGCACGCTGGCAAAAAAGTTCAAGCGTTGGCGGTTAGCGATAACTGGTTGGTGGCTGGAATCAATGACCGCGTTCAGTTATCTGAAGTTGCAGCTGAATTGAATTACAGAATTTGCGAAGCTTGGCAGCGAGCCGGCGTCACTATCCTTGACCCATCTTCAACCTGGATAGATGTAACTGTGCAAATCGGCGAAGACGTAAACCTTTTGCCGGGAACGTACCTAAAGGGTTTCACTACTATCGGTGCCGGTTCAACCATTGGTCCTGAAGTTGTGATGACTGACACCCAGGTGGGCGATGGCGCTTCAATCGTCAAGGCACACATCACCGGTTCAAAGATTGGCGATGGGGCATCGGTTGGCCCGTTTGCCTACCTTCGTGTTGGCACTGAACTAGGTGCCGATGGCAAAATCGGTACATTCGTTGAGACCAAGAATGCCAAGATTGGTCGCGGCTCAAAGGTTCCACACCTTAGCTATGTAGGCGATGCCGAGATCGGTGAAGAAACCAACATTGGAGCAGGTACCATTTTTGCCAACTATGACGGAATCAATAAGCACAAGAGCAAGATTGGTTCCCACGTTAGATCTGGCTCGCATAACGTGTTCGTTGCACCGATTACTATTGAAGACGGGGCCTACACAGCAGCAGGCACCGTGGTTCGTAAAGATGTGGCATCAGGCGATTTGGCCATGAATGTTGCTCCTCAGCGAAACCTAGCCGGATGGGTAGTTGCAAACCGCCCAGGCACTAAGTCTGCAGAAGCTTCAAAGAACTAAACAACATCAAAAAGAGCGGGAGCCCACATTGGATATCACAGCGAGCAACAGCAAGCGCCTAGTGATCGTAAGTGGGCGTGCGCACCAGCACCTTGCCGACGAAGTAGCCGAGATTCTGGGTACCAAGGTTGTGCCCACCACCGCTTATGACTTTGCCAACGGCGAGACTTTCGTTCGATACGAAGAGTCTGTTCGTGGAGTTGATGCTTTCGTAATTCAGTCACATGCAGCTGGAATTAATAACTGGGTAATGGAACAGCTGTTGATGGTTGATGCACTAAAGCGAGCCAGCGCCAAGCGAATCACAGTTGTTGCCCCTTTCTTTCCTTACGCCCGTCAAGACAAGAAGCACAAGGGCCGCGAGCCAATTTCTGCTCGACTAATGACAGACCTTTTTAAGGCAGCCGGTGCAAACCGACTGATGTCTGTTGATTTGCACACTCCACAGATTCAGGGTTTCTTTGATGGCCCGGTAGATCATCTTTGGGCTTTGCCTATGTTGGCTGACCACGTCAAAGAGCGTTTTGGTGATGAGTTGTTGACTGTTGTTTCTCCGGACTCTGGCCGCGTGCGCGTTGCTGACATCTGGGCCGAGCGTCTTGGTGCCCCGCTAGCTATTATTCACAAGCGCCGCGACCCGGACCGCCCAAACCAAGTTGAAGCCCATGAGCTAGTTGGCGATGTGAAGGGCCGTACCTGCCTATTGGTTGACGACATGATCGATACCGCTGGCACTATTGTGGCTGCAGCACAGGCTTTGAAGAACAACGGGGCAGCCCGCGTAATTGTTGCCGCCACCCACGCGGTTTTCTCAAGCCCCGCGGTAGAGCGCCTTTCTAGTGGTGTAGTAGACGAGGTAATCGTGACTAACACATTGCCAATTACTCGCGAAAAGCAGTTTGACAACCTAACTGTGCTCTCAATTGCACCGCTTATTGCGGCAGCTATCAGCGCGGTATTTGGCGATGACTCTGTGAACAAGTTGTTCCCAGGCCACGCATAACACTAGACTTGACATAGAACAACGGCGAGGGCTCCACATGGAGCCGTTATCGACGGGGTAAAAAGTCTTCCGACTTGTCCTCGCGTAAAACGCTTGAGTTGACAGATAGAGAAGAGAAATCATGAACACAGCAGCAAAGCT
>JBJOJI010000020.1:0-16098 GCA_046046665.1 Actinomycetota bacterium | reverse complement strand
CTTGGCGCTGCGTTTCAGAAAGTCAATTTCCTAAGAGACCTATCGGCCGACTTCGATAAATTGGGACGCTCGTACTTTCCGCTGGTTCGGGTAGATGATTTCAATAATTCAGAACGAGATCGACTGGTAGCAGATATTAGGAATGACATAGACCTGGCCAAGGTTGCTCTTCTAAAGTTGCCTGCCGGCTCTCAAAAAGCGGTTGCTGCGGCCTTGATGTTTTTCGAAGAACTAAATGAAAAAATTGCCGGCACTCCGGCAAACGAACTTATTAGAAAGCGCATCCGCGTTACTAACCCAAAGAAGATCCTTATTCTTCTAAAAGCCATGTTTGGAGTACTACCAAAGTGAGTCAAAAAACCGCAGTTGTAATTGGTGGCGGAATCGCGGGACTTGCAACAGCAGGCATTCTTGCGAAAGCTGGAATGAAGGTTACAGTTCTCGAGGCTCGCGAAAAAGTTGGCGGTCGGGCTTACCTTTGGGAAAAAGATGGCTTTAAGTTTGACATGGGGCCCTCTTGGTACTTAATGCCAGACGCGTTCGACCAATTCTTCAAGCTAATGGGAACCACAGCTGATAAAGAGTTAAACCTGGTTCAACTAGATCCGGCGTATCAAACCCGAAATGAGGGTTATTCCGAAAAGCTGGTAATCAGAAAAAATCTTGAAGACAACAAAAGGTTATTTGATTCCATCGAGCCGGGTTCAGGTTCCCGGTTGCAGGATTACATTAACTCTGCTGAAGACACTTACAAGCTTTCAATTAAGCACTTTTTATATACAAACTTTCAAAATGCAAAGTCTTTTATTCAGCCAGAGGTGCTGGCTAGGCTTGCCAGATTCTTGAAGCACCTGGTAACTCCATTAGACACATTTGCGGGTAAGCACGTAAAAGATGCTCGACTACGTAAAATTTTAGATTTTCCTGCAGTTTTCTTGGGCGCCTCCCCTTATGACACCCCAAGCATGTACCACTTGATGACTCACGTGGATATGAACGTTGGAGTTTTCTACCCAATGGGTGGCTTTTACACCTTGATTGAAGCAATTGAACGTATAGCTAAGCAGCACGGCGCTACCGTCAACACAAACTCAAGAGTGACAAAAATAGAAACTAAAAATGGAAAGGCCATTGGCGTTTATGCCGGTGATGTCTTTTACCCAGCAGATGTAGTCGTGGGCAATGCAGACCTACACCACATTGAAACTCAACTTCTGAACCCTGAAGACCAGACCTTGCCAGAAAAGTGGTGGCAAAACAAGGTACCTGGCCCATCAGCAATGTTGCTTTACCTGGGCGTCAAGGGCCGCGTTCCACAGCTGGACCACCACACACTTCTCTACACCGAAGACTGGGCCAAGAACTTTGAAGAAGTTTTCCGTACACCTTCAGAGAAAAAGAAATCTGGCGCAACCAGCAAGATACCTAGCCCCGCCTCGCTGTACATCTGCACTCCAAGTGTGACTGACCCATCAGTGGCTCCTGAGGGTTACGAAAACATCTTTGTGCTTGTTCCAATTGCAGCTGATCCAGAACTTGGCAAAGGCGGAATAAACGGAAACGGAGACCCGGCATTCGAAGCAGCCGCCGATCGCATTATCGAGCAGATTTCTGAATGGTGCGAAATTCCTGATCTTGCCGAGCGAATTGTTGTGCGCAGATCAATGGGGCCGCAAGACTTTGTAGATGACCTAAACGCCTGGTCAGGCACCGCCCTTGGAATGGCTCACACGCTAATGCAGAGCGCATTCTTTAGGCCAACCAATAAGAGCAAAAAAGTTAAGGGCCTGTATTACGCGGGGCACCACAGCATTCCGGGTATTGGCCTGCCGATGTGCCTGATAGGCGCCGAGCTGGTCTATAAGCGCCTAATCAACGACCGCTCAGCTGGGCCACTAAAAGGTGAGATCAAGCCGGTTGGCGAGAACGGGTGGAAGGGGCTCAATTGAGCTACCTCTATCTGATTGGTTTACTTATCTCTATTTTTGGTCTAGCGCTTTTAGACCAAAGACACAAATTGGCCTTTGCTAAATCAGCAAAATACTTTTGCGTAATTCTGGTCTCTTTGATTTTCTTTCTAACTTGGGACTACGCAGGCATATCGCTTGGAATATTTTTTAGAGGCCAAACAGAACTCTTATCTGGCTTCTTGCTGTCTACCGAACTTCCGCTGGAAGAGTTGTTTTTCTTAATTGTTCTGAGCTACACCGCCCTGCTGCTTGTGAAGGCATTTGTGCGGCTAGAAAATAAGCGTTCAAAGCCATGAACTATTTTTCTCTCAATTTCATTTTTCTAGTGGCTCTGGCCCTGCTGACCATTCCGGTATTTCGAAACATCAGGTGGAGAGCCGTTGGCTTTGCAACCGCAACTCTTTTGGTGGTCACTGCAGTTTTCGACAACCTGATCATTGGTCTTGGCATTGTTGCCTACGACGAAACACTAATTTCAGGAATCAAAATAGGAGTTGCACCTATTGAAGACTTTGCTTACAGTCTGGCCGCACCACTTTTGATTTCAATGACCATGGAATACATAAAGGTTCTTAAATGGAAGCCCTAAGACAACTTTTTTGGTCATCACGACCCATCTCTTGGATCAACACTGCTTTCCCCTTTGGTCTGGCCTACTGGTTAGCTACCGGTGACACTGGAGTAACCCTGTGGCTTGGGTCGCTGTTCTTTCTTATTCCCTACAACCTTTTGATGTATGGCATCAATGATGTTTTTGATTACGAAAGCGATCTTCGAAACCCCAGAAAAGGCGGAATTGAAGGTGCCCTGCTTGATCCAAAATGGCATTCGCTTACGCTGAAAGCAGCGGTTTGGAGCTGTTTGCCGTTTATTGGCTATCTAACCGTGGTTGGAAATAGTGTCTCTACTGGAATTCTTTTTTTCACAATCTTTATGGTCATCGCCTACAGCGCAAAAGGGCTGAGATTTAAAGAGAAGCCATTTCTGGATTCAATTACCTCAAGCCTCCACTTCGTTGGTCCTCTGGTATTTGCACTCACCCTGGCTAATGTGAACCTTGGTGAGCCAACCTTCTTGATTTCGATAGTCGCATTCACTCTTTGGGGAGCAGCCTCTCACGCGTTTGGCGCGGTGCAAGATGTTGTTGCAGATCGCGTTGGGGGCATTGCCTCAATCGCAACTGTTATTGGGGCTAGATCAACCGTGCGTTTGTCTGTTGCTGCCTATGCAATAGCGGCAGTGATTTTGACAAGCCTCACTTGGCCGTATTCCTTGGCAGCATTTGCTGCCGTTCCATACATGCTTATCGTTGCACCGTTTTGGAACATAACTGATGCAACATGCGAAAGAGCAAATGCGGGCTGGAAAAAATTCATTTGGCTCAACTTCATCGCGGGGGCAATTATTACCCTCTTGGTGATTTAGTTTTCGTAGCTAGGTAAAGCATCATCTCGGTGTCTCCAGCGAATTAAGTTACTGGCACTAAAGCTGGTGCTGCAAATTGCGCAACTAAGCATCTTGGTTGGCTTTCGATACCGGTAATGTCGATGACCTTTGGGGCAAGCGCCAATCCAAGTTGCAGTTTCTACGGCAATTTCTGTTCCAGTAAATTCTTCATCACGGTAGCCAATTGATTTTGCAACCTTTAGCCATTTTTTGGTGTGACCAGCACTCTTACCTGCAAGCGCATGGGCCACCTCGTGCAAAACAACTTGCATGGTTTCGTCCATGTTGTGAATATCAACCATGTATCTAGAAATTGAAATGATTTTGTCGGTGTAGTTGCATAGACCGGCACGTCGTTTGGCACTGTCAAATTCAAAAGTCCACTCGTTCATGTCCAAGTGCTCCGCCATCTTTGTTTCTGCCATGAGTCGAACGTAGTCGTATCGATCGCAACTCATTCGAAGGTATCGGTGTTTGCCTTTGTTAAATTCGCGACCAGATTGAAAACCAACATTTTCAAGTCTTGCGATGGTTGGCAGGTCTGTAACTTCTACAAACGTCTTGATCACTTCTTGATCTCGTTGATCAAAGTTTTTGGCAAGCATCGAAACTAAGGCAGCTTCATCATCTAGAAGAGGGGCCAATAATTCGTCTTGATATGCCATATGTCTCAAGGTTACCTTGAAGGATTTTTTAGGACCCTAAAGTGACTCTTGAAACTTTTATGACAAATATGTAAAACACGTCATTAAGTTGGCGAAACTGCCTACTTGCCCGTATCCACGCCATTAGATTCTGTTTTATGACACAAAACAACTCAGGCTCTGCCAAGGCAACCTCTATTGAAACGAACGATGTACTTCCTATTCCTGCGGGCGAACGTCACGGTAAAGCGTGGCACCTGTTCACCGTATGGACTACCCCAAACCTTGAGTTCGCAACGGTTTTCGTTGGCGCACTGGCAATTGGTTTTGGCCTAAATGTTTGGCAGGGTCTTCTAGCTGTTCTGGTTGGTAACGCCCTAGCCGGTATCACTCACGGAATCCTAAGCACCTGGGGTCCAGCTGCTGGTCTTCCACAGATGGTGCTGGGTCGAAATGCCTTTGGAAAGTGGGGAAACCTAATTCCTTCAGGTATGTCAACTTTGGTTGCTGGTATTGGTTGGTTTGCTGTTAACACCATCTCTGGAACCTTTGCACTCCAGGCACTGTTTCCTGCAATTGGATTGATTGGCGCACTGGCAGTGATCATTGTGGTTCAGGTTGGTGTTGCCTTTGTTGGACACAACCTGATTCAAAAGTGGGAACGCTACCTTTCATACTTCCAGGCAGTCGTTTGGGTAATTGTAATTTTCGTAATTCTTGGACAGCAAGGTGCATTTGATGTAGCACCTGCAGCAGCCGATGCTTCATTCCCATGGGCAGGCTTCACCCTAACCGCCGGTGCGGCTTACGGTTACACCGCAGGTTGGACTGCCTTCGCTTCTGACTACACTCGCTACCTACCTGCAAACACCGATAAGAAAACTCTGGGTGTTGCTGCCGGTCTTGGTAACTTCACATCAACCACCCTCATCATGGGTGTTGGTGTAATTGCGTTCAATGCGCTTGCAGGAAACCCTGGCGATTTCTGGGGAATTGAAAACCCAACCGCTGCGTTCACTGCAGAGTTCAACCCGGTATTCGCTTCAATCGTGCTTTTCTCAATTGTTATTGGATCAGTATCAGCAAACATCTTGAATGTTTACTCGGGCGCGATGTCTTTCTTGGCTATGGGATTCAAGTTTGGATTCAAGACTCGCCGAGCCATCATGGTTCTACTAGCTGGTCTAGCCGGTGGATTGCTTTCATACCTTGGTGTTCTAAACGGAGACGTTGCACACCAACTTGATGCATTCCTTCTTGTGGTTTCTTACTGGGTTGCTCCTTGGATTGCAGTTGTGCTTACCGAGCGCATTTTGTCAAAGGGTAAGAACGCCGGTGAGCGTGCACTTGCACCAAAGAACTCATGGGCTGGTGCTGCGGCGTTCGTTATCGCAACCGCATTCTCAATCTGGGGTTTCGCGGCTCAGGTTCTTTACACCGGCCCTCTGGCAGCTGCCTGGGGTGTTGGTGACCTAACCGCAGTAGTTGGATTTGTGCTTGCGTCTGCTTTGTTTGTCGTTTTCAGCAAGCTAGACAAAAACTCAAAGAACTAAATAAAAGCTAAACGAGAGGCCTCGGCAATGTCTGCAGAAGCGATGAGCGAAATTCAAGTTGGCAAGATCTATCAAACAGATCAAGACAAGTTGGGCGTAGCCATTGCCGAGGCGCATCTTGGTTTAGCAGAAGGTGGCATCCCTATTGGTGCCGCACTATTTGATGAGCAAGGCCGGCTACTAGGTAGCGGCCACAACCTTCGCGTACAAGAAGGCGATGCCTCAATGCACGGCGAAACCAGCGCATTTAGAAACGCCGGGCGCCAGCGATCGTACAAAAAAGTCACTCTGGCTACCAGCCTGTCTCCTTGCTGGTACTGCTCCGGGCTTATTCGTCAGTTTGGCATTGGCCGAGTACTGGTTGGTGACGACAAAAACTTTATGGGTGGCCAAGACTGGGTTGCCGAACATGGCGCCGATGTACACGTGATGAATGACCCAGGGCTGATAAAGCTGATGGGCGACTTCATTGTCGAGAACCCAACCCTTTGGAACGAAGACATCGGCGAGGACTGAGTGATTTGCTCTTAAAGTCAATTTGACTGTAAGATTGCCCTACATAAAGTCATAATGACTTTTAGAAGGGTAGTTGGCGTTGAGCGAAGCTCCAGCCTTAGCCGTATCAACGGTAATTTTTACCCTGCGTCCAGATGCAAATGGAAGCATGAAATTGGCACTGGCATTGGTGCGACGAATTCGCAAACCTTTCGACGGCTTATGGGCCTTGCCTGGTGGCCCACTTTCAATGAACGAAGATCTGAGCGATGCGGCAGCCCGCAACCTTCGAGAAACCACGGGTCTACAACCCCGATACCTAGAGCAGCTGTACGCATTTGGCAGCCTGGACCGCTCCCCTGGCGGCAACATTAAAGATCGCGTCGTTTCGATTGTTTACTGGGCGCTGGTCGGTAGCGATGAAGCTGAAGCGGCAATCGATAGTGAAAATGTTTCTTGGTTTTGGGCTGATGAATTAACAAAGCTCGCCTTTGATCACAATCTCATTGTTGAATATGCTCTCTGGCGCCTGCGAAACAAACTTGAGTACAGTCGCTTGGCACATGGCTTCCTGGGCGGTCGCTTTACATTGGCACAGTTGCGCGAAGTTTATGAAGCGGTACTTGGCAGAGAACTTGACCCAGGGAACTTTCGCCGAATGGTTGAAGCCAACGGTGCCGTTGTCGCAACCGGAGAACGCTTAGTTGGAACCCGTCACCGCCCACCCCAGCTCTACCGTTATGACTCATCTATTGATTTGACTGATCAAGGTCCACTTAAACCAAACAGCGCCAAACAGGAGAAAAACAAATGACCACAGCATCGGTCAATGAACGCATACAGCTAATTGTCAAAGGTAAGTCAGCAGAATCAACCTGCAGCCCTTCTCTTGCAAAGGGCCCATGGGAGTTTGACGGTGGTCCGGTTGCCTACGGGCCAGGGGCGTCGAGCGAGGATGTCATTCCTGCAAGTTCGCCCAAGCAAGGTTTATTGCCTGAGGAATACAAACTTGCTACAGACCACCAGTTGCACGATCGGATTCGCGCGGCAAAGGAAACTCTGGGCGAAAAAGTTGTGATTCTTGGCCACTTCTATCAGCGCGACGAGATTGTTCAGCACGCCGACTACCTAGGCGATTCTTTTCAATTAGCCAACGCTGCCAAAGCTCACCCAGAGGCAGAAGCGATTGTGTTCTGCGGCGTGCACTTCATGGCCGAGACTGCGGATATTCTTTCAGCAGATAACCAAGCGGTAATCTTGCCGAACCTTGCCGCTGGTTGCTCAATGGCCGATATGGCAGACATTGACTCAGTCACTCAGTGCTGGGATGAGCTAACCGCGCTATACGGAAGCGAGCCAGATGCTGCTGGTCGCGCTCCGATTATTCCGGTTACCTACATGAACTCGTCTGCCGCCCTCAAAGGGTTCTGCGGCGAGAATGGCGGAATTGTTTGCACCTCTTCAAATGCCGAGATTGTTTTGAAGTGGGCATTCGAACGTGGCCAGCGCGTACTGTTTTTTCCTGATCAGCACCTTGGGCGCAACACAGCGAAAGCCATGGGCGTATCACTAAACGAGATGCCTCTATGGCACGGCCGCAAGGAACTTGGCGGCAACACCAAGCAGCAACTTCTAGATTCAAAGGTGATTCTTTGGAATGGCTTTTGCTCTGTGCACAAGCGATTCAACGTGGGTCAAATCGAAAATGCTCGCGTGGACTTTCCGGGCGTGCGAGTTATTGTGCACCCAGAGTGTCCAATGGAAGTTGTTGATGCCGCAGACGAATACGGTTCAACAGATTACATTCGCAAAGCAGTGGAAGCAGCTACCGAGCCAACGACCTTTGCAATCGGTACAGAGGTAAATATGGTTCAGCGCTTAGCAGCACAGCACCCAGAGCACACTATTTTCTGCCTAGACCCAGTGGTCTGCCCATGCTCTACGATGTATCGAATTCACCCTGGCTACCTGGCTTGGGTATTGGAACGCTTGGTTGCCGGCGAGGTTGTAAACCAGATAACCGTAGATGCAAAGGTGAGCAAAACTGCTGCCGTTGCACTCGAGCGCATGTTGGCGGCGAAGCCTCTCTGATGAAAAAACTTGTAGTTATTGGAAGTGGTGTTGCCGGACTTATTGCAGCCGTTGAAGCAAGCAAAACGCACGAGGTGATATTGGTCACCAAGTCCAACCTTGCAGAAAGCAACACTCACTACGCGCAAGGTGGAATTGCCGCCGTTACCGCGGATGATGACACAATTGCAGAACACGTTGCAGACACACTGTTTGCCGGTGCCGATTATTGCTATGAGCCAGCTGTTCAAGTTCTTTGTAAAGAAGGCCCGGAGCGCATCAACGACCTAATTCGTTTTGGTGTTGACTTTGATAAACAGGGAGCCAAATACGCTCTTGGCCTAGAGGCCGCACATTCGCACGCAAGAATTTTGCACGCAGGCGGCGACACCACAGGTGCCGACATCAGCAAGGCTCTAGTGGAAACTCTACGAGCTACCGCTACCGAGATTCACGAATACACCTTTGTGGTTGATTTTGAAGTAAAAAATGGTGCAATCACCGGAGTTCACCTATTGGATGCGTCGGGCAAGCACTTTGTTGAAGCAGATTCTGTAATCTTGGCAAGCGGTGGCGCTGGGCAGCTTTATCGTCACACCACCAACCCAAACGTAACTACCGGCGATGGCGTGGCGGCTGCATTTAGAGCGGGTGCAGAACTAGCCGATGTTGAGTTTTATCAATTTCACCCAACTGCACTTGCTGTACCCGGGTCTTTTCTAATTTCAGAAGCGGTTCGCGGAGACGGTGCCGTACTCATCAACAATAAAGGTGAGCGCTTTATGCAAAAGATTCACAAAGATGCCGAATTAGCTCCTAGAGATGTTGTTGCTAGAGGTATTCAAGCAGAGATGCTTTCCCAAGGTGGCCAACCGGTACTGCTTGACGCGACCGCGCTTGGTGCTGATTTTCTAAACAAGCGATTCCCAAGCATAAACAAAACCACCCGATCCTATGGATTGGACTGGAGCAAGAACCCTATTCCAGTTACCCCGGCTGCCCACTACTGGATGGGTGGCGTGGCAACCGACACTTGGGGGCGGACATCAGTGAAAGGTTTATTTGCAGTTGGCGAGGCAGGCTGCAACGGTGCTCACGGCGCCAACCGATTGGCATCTAACTCACTGCTTGAATCAATTGTCTTTGCCCGGCGTGCTGTGCAGGTGCTTGATGAAACCTGGCCAGAGCAGGCCGCAAGTGTGCGCTGGAAAGACACCGGTTTGCTTACCGAAATTGAACTGCAGGATGAATCCGACAGTTCGATTCCAACGAGCGCAAGAAATGTTGTTGACCGAGTGGAGCTACAGACGCTGATGTGGGACAAGGTTGGTCTAGCCAGAACCGGAGATCAACTAATTGAGACTCGTGACGAGTTAGGCAAATGGCGATCTGCAGACGCCACTAACCGCCTATTTACAGACTGGGAAGACGCCAATCTACTTCTTCTTTCTCGTGCCGTTACCGCAGCAGCCCTGGCACGCGAGGAATCTAGGGGTGGGCACTTCCGTCTTGACTACCCAGAGACAAACCCACTTATGTCAAAGCCAATAACGATTGTAAGGAAAGCAAAATAATGCTTACTCAAGAGAACATTAATTTGGTGGTTGGTGCTGCACTTTTAGAAGATGCGCCAAATGGTGACGTTACCTCTGAGCACCTGATTCCGGCCGATGCCACCGCTGTTGCAGAGTTGGTAGCTCGCGAACCCGGTGTATTTAGCGGAGCCCAGGTTTTTGTGGCGGCGTTCAAGCTCACCGATGCAACCGTTGAAGTTGATATGAAAATAAGAGATGGAGAAAAGTTTGAAGCTGGTCAATTATTGGCCGTAGTTACCGGACCGGCTCGTGCCGTTCTAACCGCTGAACGAATTGGATTGAATTTCACTCAGCGTATGAGTGGAATTGCAACCCTGACTTCGCAATACGTTTCAAAAATTGCCGGCACAAAGGCCAATATTTTAGATACTAGAAAAACAACACCAGGCCTTCGCGCGTTCGAGCGCCAAGCGGTGCTAAACGGTGGTGGCCGAAACCACCGATTCTCACTTAGCGATATGGTGATGGCAAAAGATAATCATCTAGCTGTTCTAACCCGCGGTGGAAAAGACCTAACCACAGAGCTAAAGCGTGTTCGGGCCGAGTTGCCGGCAAATATAAAGCTTGAGGTTGAAGTGGATCGCCTAGATCAAATTCCTGCGGTGCTCGCGGCCGAGGTAGATATCATCATGCTCGATAACTTCAGTCTTGAGGACCTTCGAAAAGGCGTGGAACTAATCAACGGTCAGTGCACTGTTGAAGCATCTGGCGGAGTAAACCTGGAAACTGTTGGCGAGATTGCTAAAACCGGTGTTGACGTTATTTCTGTTGGCGCCCTAACTCACAGTGCTCGAGCACTAGATCTTGGTCTAGACGTAAAAATAAACTAATGACAATTTATTTAGATAACGCGGCAACTGCTCCGGTAAATCCGGCCGCGCTGCAGGCGGCCTGGCCTTGGTTGACCACTGAATTTGGTAACCCGTCGAGCACTCACGAAATTGGCACCAGAGCATCAACAGCGCTTGAGAATGCTAGAGCACGCGTGGCCAAATTCTTTAACGTTCGCCCAGCAGAAATCACCTTTACCTCTGGTGGCACTGAGAGTGACAACCTTGCGATTATTGGCCTAGCATTAGCTAACCCCAGAGGCAAGCACTTAATTAGCGCCCGCTCGGAACACGAGGCGGTCCTTGCCGCGATTGAGTTCTTGGAACGTATGCACGGATTTGAAACCACTTGGCTCGAGCTAGACCCAATGGGGCAAGTCCTTGAGTTTGAAAGTGCGCTCAGACCAGACACCACCCTAGTTTCTCTGATGCTTGCCAATAATGAAATTGGCACCCTTCACCCGGTGACCGAATTCGCCAAGGCGGCGCACAACGTTGGTGCGTTATTCCACACCGACGCAGTGCAGGCGATTGGTTGGCTTGATGTTGACATGCAAAAACTTGAAGTTGATGCACTCAGCGTTTCTGGTCACAAATTTGGTGCGCCCAAGGGTTCTGGTGTTTTAGTAAAGCGTGCTCGCGCACAATCTGAACCTCTAATTCACGGGGGCGGGCAAGAAGCAGGATTAAGATCTGGCACTGAAAACGTTGCCTGGGCAGTTGCACTGTCTACAGCGCTTGATGCACTCCAACCGGCAGAAACCGAATCGGATCGAGTCTGCTTACTTCGCGAACAATTTATCGGTGCGGTTTTAAGATCTGTACCTAACGCAAAACTAACGGGTCACCCAACTAAGCGCCTGGCAAGCATTGCTTCATTCACTTTTGAAGGGGTTAGCGGTGAGGCCGTGCTTCTTGAGCTAGAGCGCAGAGGTGTTGTGGTTTCTAGCGGCTCTGCTTGTGCTGCCGGTAGCGATGAGCCTTCACATGTCTTGCTTGCTCTGGGCATAAGTGCTGATGTTGCACAGACATCGGTGCGATTTAGTTTTTCACACCAAACCACTGCAGAAGAATTGCAACTTGCCGCTATTGCACTTGCCGAATCTGTTTCAGTTTTTATCTAAAGCCCTTTGGCATCGAACGCGGTAAAACTAACTTGATTTCCCCATGGGTCATCTAGGTGAATTGTTTGCCCATCATCTCTGATGGAAACTTTCGATGAAACTAGACGCTCTTGAACGGCACCAAGAGACTGAGCGTTGGGCAAAAGAATAGATACGTCACGCAGGCCCAAAGTTGGTTGGCGCAATCCGGCACCTCGGCTTTTCCAGATGTTCATTGCCATGTGGTGGTGATAGCCTCCGGCGCTAACGAAAAGTGCAGTGCCGCCCCAATTTAGAGTTACATCAAATCCAAGTTTGTTTACGTAGAAGTCTTGTGCTTGTTCAATTGAGCCAACGCTTAGGTGCACATGTCCAATATTTGAAGCCGTAACATCAAGCTGCTCCGGTAGATTCTCGCGCAAGAATGCGTTCGGATCTAAACCAAAAGTTCCCATCTCTATTTGACCGTGCTGCCAACTCCAGTTGCTGCGCTCTCTATCCCAGTAGAGCTCAACGCCATTGTTCTCAGGATCGTTGAAATAGAACGCTTCACTAACCAGGTGGTCTGCGCTTCCGGTAAAAGAGCCCGGGTACTTCGAAGCAACAGAAGCAACGGCCCAAGCAAGTTGAGCCTTGGTATCAAAAAGAAATGCCGTGTGAAAAAGCCCGGCCTGGTTATCGCTAGCATGTTTCATTTCTGGAGCATGCTCAAGAATTAGCGCTGGGTTATTGTTGCGCCCAAGAACTGCCGATCCGGTCAACTCAGAAATCATTTCGAGCCCAACAGCATCCCGATAGTAGGCAATCATCAGATCAAGATTCTCTACGCGCAGGGTAACCGCACCCATGGACAGATTTGCTGGCAAAGTCATAGATTTAGTCTAGGGGGGCTAGACAGAATTAAGCAACTTTATTTTGAAACGAAGACCTGGATGTCCCACGCGCCAAGCACCTGGGCATCCTCGCCAGAAAGAACCCCTTCAACAGCTACCTTGAAATTCACTAGCGCAGGCTGCCAACCCCAGTTAAAGACGAAGTACACGGTGCGGCCATCGGTGGTTTTTGCCCGATTAATGATCACGCTTTCGGTTGTTGCCGTTGCCGGAGCTTCGAAGCCGATTAGCTTGACTAATTCAGCACCGATATATTTTGCAAGCTGAGCGTCTGGGTAAACCGCGAGGTAATGCACAGTACCTTTGCCAACCTTGGTTTTACTAAGTGCCGAGAATTCACCAAAGAATGGGTGATCTAGCCGCAGCTGGGTTTCTGTGCTTTCACGTGGTTCAAGTTGGTCAATCCAACCGAATCCGGCCCCTACCACTTCACCACTATTGGTAACGGCGGGAATTGCCATGGTGAGATTTGAATACTCGTTGTAGCTGCCTACCAGATCGGCGAATCCAGCAGGTTGAGTCACCGTGCGAAGCAAACCATTGGCGTGCGCATATCCTGTGCGTGGAGTCAGCAGCAGGTGCCCACCGGCTTCGGCATAAGCTCTGGCAAATTCAAGAACTTCATCGGCTGCTACATAAATACTGTGCAAAACCATAACTGGATGCTTGGCCACAAACTCGGAAGCGTCAGAACCAATCGGTAGCTGGTTGTCTCCATAAATTTGCACACCCAAACCATTTGAATAAGCAATCTCGTATACCGATTGCATAGTCTTGTCGTAACTAAGCGGATCTACCCAACCATTTGATTGGCGAAGCGGGCCCTGAAATTCAAACGCCCAACGCGATGAGGTGCTGACAACAAATGCAACTTCGGCAGCCGGTGCTAGTTTGCCTAGTGCGGAAATTTTATCTAGTGCCTTTGCGGTATCAACAAATGCTTCATAACTACGACCGGGGTCAAGGCTATGCGGCAGAACCCCACCCCAATGGTTCTCGATGCCGTACGGCAAGGTGTGCCAGTGCCAGTATTCAACGAGTTCAGCACCACGCGAAACCATGTTGATGGCCGCTTGTTTGAACTGCCCCGGATAGTGCGGAAAAGCCGCCATCGCTGGCCCCTGAGAAATAGAGGAACCATTTGTTTCAGTCACAAAGAAATTGCTCTGCTTTATTGCGCGCGAAGTGTCACAAATCAAGTTCAAGGCGCTTGCGCCACTTAGCGGAACCCAGATTGCATCTCTTCACCAGGTTTGCGCTTTCTGGTTGGGTGCTCTAACCCGTCTTGACTGGCGTAGTAAACATTCACCGACGTCACATCTAATGATTCACCGATTGTGAAGTTATCCATTCCTGGGCGATTAAGTGCAACGCAAGTGGTGATGAAATGCTCGGCGGGAATTAGCGAACGCACAAGTTCGCGTTGCCACTGCAAGAACTCATTGGTTATCTTGGCCTGATGCTTTCGCCAGGCAAGCAGGTAACTTGGATTCGTGTTTCCATCTGGCCTCCACAGGTCATCAAATGAGCCAAGCGCATGTGACCAGTAGGTTAACCCCCACGCAGCATTTAGCGAGTCAATGTTTTTATATTCAGATTCCAAACTTTGCTTGAAAGATTCAAAAACTCCATCATTATGCAAGAGTTCGGCGCCCGGTTCGTTATCAACCTGCCAACCAATTACCGCTGGGTGGTTCACATAGCGGCTAACCATTTTGCGAATGACCGGCTCACACAATTCACGAAACTTTGCGCTCGAGTAATCGGCGTTCTGACGGTGCCCATATGCAATCGGAGCGCCCGTGGCGCGGTGAGCAACCACACTGGGGTGGTTCAAAAACACCCATCTAGGAAGCGCATAGGTAGGTGTTCCAATAATCACGGCAATGCCATTGGTATGTGCCCGATCAAGAATCGGCTGCAACCAGTCAAGATCAAATTTGCCCTCGGCTGGCTCCCATTTTTGCCAAACAGATTCACCAACGCGAATTACGCTCAAGCCAGCCTCTCGCATGAGTCGAAAATCCTCATCGGTGCGGGCTGCAATCTCAACGCCATTTTCATCGATGATTTTTGCCTGGTGATACTCGTTGTAGTAGGCGGCACCGTAAAGGATGCGATCAAGACTGGTCATGCAGAAAGCCTACGCATTAAAAGAAAAAAGAGCCCGACGTGAGCTCTGTAAAACTTTGGTGCACCCCCCGGGACTTGAACCCGGAACCCACTGATTAAGAGTCAGTTGCTCTGCCGATTGAGCTAGAGGTGCGAATTACGCCGAAACAGCGCAACGAGATAAAACTTTAGCACAATCCGCGCCTCTTTCTTAGCCCAGACTTGGCCTCTAAACTAGGTGATATGAGCGCACAAGAGAAACTGGAAGTAGGCGCAAAAGCCCCTACTTTCAAGGTGTTGGATCAAGACGCCAAGAAGGTATCGCTAGCCGACTACAAGGGCCAGAAAGTAATTTTGTACTTCTACCCAGCGGCCTCGACACCAGGTTGCACCAAAGAAGCCTGCGACTTCAACGACAACCTGAACCCGTTCAAAAAGGCCGGCTACACGGTGCTTGGAATCAGCCCGGATTCCCCCGAGAAACTTCTGAAGTTTAAACAGAACCAAGACCTAAACTTTCCGCTGCTCAGCGACTCAGATCTTGAGGTTCACAAGACTTATGGTGCGTACGGCACCAAATCTATGTACGGCCGCACCTATGAGGGTGTGATTCGCTCAACCTTTGTAATTGATGAAAAGGGCAAAATCAGTTTGGCCCTTTACAACGTGAAGGCCACTGGCCACGTTGTGATGCTTCGCAAATTACTAGAGATCTAGTCCTCAGAGTCAATTGCGCCCATTGTGGCGGCAACTACCTTTTTGCTTAGCAAAAGGCTAATTACCAACACCGATGGAATGATTAATGACCAACCAATGGCCTGGCTGCCGAATTGACCGCTAAAACTGCCGGTGGCTACAGCAAGCTGAACCAGTTGCCAGAAAAAGCCAGCCGATCTTGACCATCGCTTGCCTTTAAATAGGTTGAGTGAAACAAAAATAATCCAGATTGCGGCAGCGGCCACAAGGGCGAATAACGCCATCGATGTGACAAAGCTCTTAGTCTCACCAGATACCAGCGCAAGCCCCAAGCGGGCCGCTAGAGCCCCTATAAACAGCCCCTCAAGACCAACCAAAAGCGCTGCAATAATCAGGCCGATTGGGCGTTTTTCTTGGTTTTCAGACATGGGTTCCTCAATATTGGGTCTTGCCAAACGGTTGCCCGTGTGAAACCATTTTCACAGGACGAAAACCGCTTTTATTAGCGTAAATCACCTTTCAGGAAGATGTTTTCAC
Source organism: Actinomycetota bacterium (assembly GCA_046046665.1). Taxonomy (GTDB): domain Bacteria; phylum Actinomycetota; class Actinomycetes; order Actinomycetales; family Microbacteriaceae; genus Rhodoluna. Next base: position 154 of record JBJOJI010000020.1, on the reverse strand, counting down.
CTCGTTTGGCCAATGGTCAAAGCAACACACGACATAAAGGAATAGCGTCATATATGGACATGCAATGGCTAAACGAATCACGTTGCCTAACCGAAGACCCGGAACTGTTTTTTCCGGTAGGTAACACAGGTCCAGCAGTTGACCAGATCGATCA
>JBJOJI010000002.1:0-87458 GCA_046046665.1 Actinomycetota bacterium | reverse complement strand
AAGCAGCCAACCATTCGCGTGGTTGACGAGCCAGAGAAGCACCTGTACCCAACGCCAGCAATGGTTGTTGGCCAAGACCCAACCTTTGTTGGCCGCATTCGTCAGTCACTAGACTTTCCAAATTCAATTGAACTGTTCGTAGTTGGTGACAACCTGCGCAAAGGCGCAGCTTTGAACACCTACGAGATTGCCGAGCTTGTTGCAAAAGAGTTTTAGTAGGCACAAGTTCTAAAACTTTTTACAAAAACGTAACCCACCAGATGCGAGTCTTGGTGGGTTTCGCCTTTTGCCAAGATACTCTTTACTTATGTCTAGACTGCTTGCTGCAACATTGAGCTTGGGTCTTGCTCTCACACTTGGGGCGTGTGCATCAGATCCAGTTGACGGCAACACCAGCAATAGCTCTTCGCGCCCTACGCCAACCCCAGATCAGGCCCTTGTGCCTCAGGTGCCTAGCTCACCGCTTACCGAGGTTGATCCGGCTCTCTACGATGATGGCTTTGGTTGGTTTAGCTTCAAGGTTGGTGATGGTCCAACCTGGTGCACAATCACACCGGAAGAAGACCGAGTGCTGTGTGAGCAGAATGAGGCCGCAGCTCAGTACCAGCCGGTTCCGCCGGCAGAAGGTTGTGAAGGTAGTTACGGTTACCAGGTTCAGCTTTGGGCAGAGCAGCCAGAAAACGGCCAAATCGCCGGTTTCCCTTGTGCCTCAGGTCAATTCCAAGACCCATCGGTAGCTCAGGTGCTACCTAGTGGCAGCAAAATCAGCGTGGGATCAATTAGCTGTTTTGTTGAAGAAGTAACTGCACGTTGTGAAAACCTAAACGGACAATGGATTGCCTTTGGTCCGGCTGTTTGGTCAATCAACAGCTAGCAATGTAATTAGGCGAACTTCTGGTCTACAGAAAAACCTAATCGGCGCATATATCGAGTGCCCTAACCCGGCAACCACGTTCAAAATCACATCACGTCCGGCAAATCTCCACGCGCTAATTCCTTTGGCGTATTTATTTGGTAGATCACAATTGGTAGTTAGCGCGCCAAACCCTGGAAGACAAACCTGACCGCCGTGAGTGTGGCCGGCAAAAATAATTTTGGCTCCCGAGGTTCCCATTGCCTCAAGCACTCGCAAGTAGGGCGCATGACTAACCCCAAAAATTAGATCGCAATCGGCAAGTAAATTTGCCTGAGTAGGAATGGAACTTAGGTTATCTAGCTCATCATGGGCATCATCAACACCAATGAAACCAAGCTTGGTTCCATTGATGGATATCTGCCCCTCGCGATTATTTAGGTTGAGCCAACCGGCCGAGCGAAACCCACCAACAAGACGTGCGGTATCAAGCACCGGCCCTTCGCTGCGATCAGAAGGTTTAGCCAGGTAGCCAAGCGGGTTTCTTAGCACCGGAGCGTAGTAATCATTTGAGCCATTTACAAAAACACCTGGCCGCTGCATTAGCGGAGCAAGGGCGGTCAACACCGGACCAATAGCGTCTTTATGGCCAAGGTTGTCACCGGTATTAATAACCAAATCTGGTTTAAGTTCGCCAAGTGAATGAACAAATTTTGCTTTTCTTTTTTGCCAAGGGGCCAAATGAATATCGCCAATGTGCAAAACCGTAATGGGAGCCGATTTTGCCGGAAGTATTTTTAGGGTTTCGCGGCGAACCACAAACAGGTAGCGCTCAATACCAATACCCCAAACGGCACATGCTATTGCAATAGTCAGCAGGCCCAGAAGCAAATCCATGATTGCCGGTTTCTAAACTAGGGACCAGCGCTGATGATTAGCAGAATTGCGCCGGCCTGATCGGCAGGTGAACCTGCAGCAGGATCGGTGCCAACAACCTTGCCCTTAGCAATGCTTGGGTGCTTCACAAAGAACTGGGTCTGCGAAGCCTGTGGCTCACTAACCGCTGCAAAACCTGCGGCAAGCAAAGTTGCCTTTGCATTAACCACTGACATGCCAGCTACATCTGGAACTGTCTCGGCACCGCCGGCGCTTACATAAATTTTGATTTGAGAGCCTCGGGCCTTCACCGAACCCGCAGCTGGCTTAGTGTAGGCAACGCTGCCCGAAGGGAACGACGAGGTAACCGGAGTTGCAATTATCTTGGCGTTCAAATCAGAAGCTTTGATTAGTTCGGCTGCGGCAGCGGGGTCAGTACCGGTAACCGCTGGCACGGCAATCATTGTGGTGCCAATCATGTCTTCTGGTGGGGCATTGAATGAAACGCCTGGGTACTTCTTGTTTGCTGCCTGCATAATTGTTCGCCAAATATCGTGACGCACTGTATTGGCAGCTTTATTGTTCAAACGAATACCACCAAGTGACTTGGTGCCTACTACGTTGCCAACCCAAGTAGCCGTTGCCACCTGAGTTGAGAATCCGGTCATCCACGTGTGCACGCCGGAGTCTGTGGTTCCGGTCTTACCGGCCAATGGTGTGCCGTCTCCGGTTGCTGAAGCGCCACCGGTACCGCCAGAAATTACCCGCTGCATAGCGTAGGTCATGCCAGCGGCAATCTCTGGGCTGACTGCAACTGAACAGTCACTGGTTGGTGCACGAAGTTCTGCCTTGGTGTTTCTTACAATCACCTTGTCAATTGCAATTGGTGAACAGTAGACACCCTTATTTGAAATACCGGCCATCGCTGCTGCCATAGTTAGCGGTGCAATTTCGTTTACACCCAACACCGATGAAGGTATGTACTGAAGTTCGGTGCCATCGGCACGGTGCACACCAAAGCGCATGGCGGTGTCGCGAATATCGCAAAGATCTAGTTGGGCAGCCATAGAGACGTAGGCGGTGTTAACAGACATCGCTGTTGCCTGAACAATGTTTAGATCTTCAGGTTCCTTAACAATGTTGTTTGGCTTCCAGGTTCCACCGATGCCACCGCATCGGGCTGAAAATTCACTGGCGTCCCACTCTTTAACGCGGCCGTCAACGTGATCACCAAGGCGCTTTCCAGATGATAGCCACTGTGCCAAGGTGAAAACCTTGTAGGTAGATCCGGTCTGGAAACCAGAAGAGCCACCGTACTCGCGGTCTGTTGCATAGTTCACCGAGGTGTGACCAAGTTCATCACTTAGGGTTTGGTCGTAGATTCTGTTTTCAGCAAGTGCAAGTACGCGGCCAGTACCAACCTGCACCGATACGCTGGCCGAACCAATCTGGCTTGGGTCGTCGTACGGTGCCCACTTCATCGATGCCTTGTGAGCCGCTGCCTGAACATCAAGATCCATGGTGCTGTAAATTTCTAGGCCACCGCGGCGAAGCAGGTTCTCGCGGTCTTCTGGGGTTGGGCCAAACTCAGAATTGTTTCTAATCGTCCAAACTACAAAGTCACAGAAGAAAGCCGCGTTTTCGGTTCCTTCACAACCGGATGGAGTGTGAGTGAGCTTGGTGACGATTGCGGTTTTTTTGGCTTCGTCTGCTTGCTGACCGGTGATGAAACCTTCGTCGCGCATGTTGTCGATAACGTAGTCGCGGCGGCTCTTGGCGCGGGCCAAGTTTTCTTGCTCGTCTGGCTTGTAGTCATTTGGTGACTTCAGCATTCCAGCAAGCAATGCTGCCTCAGGAATATTTAGTTCAGAAGCTTTCTTGCCAAAGTAGTAGTTTGAGGCTGCCTCAATACCGTTGATCTGGTTTCCGAAGAAAGACAGGTTTAGGTAACCGGCAAGAATTTCTTGTTTGGTTGCAACACCCTCAAGGGCAATTGCCAAACGAATTTCACGAAGCTTACGATCGATACCGCCCAAACCGCCTTGGGTTGCCGCGGCTATGGCTTCTTCGTCGCCGGCCAGGTTAGCGGCTTCAACTAATGAGTTCTTTACGTACTGCATGGTGATCGTTGAACCACCAGGTCCGTTTCCTAGTGTGGCTGCGCTGGTAATAGTTGCGCGAATCAGCGAGACCCAGTCAACTCCGCCGTGCTCAAAGAATCTAGGGTCCTCGGTGGCAACCACTGCGTTTCGAATGTTCGGTGACATCTGGTTGTAATCAATAGAGATGCGATTCTCGTGGTAAAACTTGGCCACTTCAACCGGTTGGCCGTCTTGGGTGGCGTAAAGAGTAGAAGACTGAGAGGCGTTGATTGGCTTGATGTAGTCAGGCAGGTTCTCGAAGATGGTAATTCCGGCAGATGCCGCAAAACCGCTTACTAGAGCGGTTGGTGCCAGTAGGGCTAGGGCCACAACGCCAGCTAAGGCTGAAAGACCGAAGAATTTAAGGAAGCCCTTTCCGAAACTTTCGGGCTTGCGCTGTGAACCAGACATAATGTGAACCAGACATAAACTCTAGGTTACCTGACAACTTCTGAGAGGATTCTGTAAATGTTGAAGTGGGAGTACATCACAACACCCCTGTTATTGCACCGCGAGACCGCTATTTTGAACAATTGGGGCTCAGAAGGCTGGGAATTGGTTCAAATCGTGACCGGCCCAGAAGGCGGCCTGGTGGCTTTCTTCAAGCGCCCTATTGCGGCTAAGTAAAGGGGTTCGTAATGTCAAAAATTGAGGCAAAACTCATTGAATTGGGCTACCCGCTGCCAGCGGTGGCAAAACCGGTGGCTGCCTATGTGCCGTCAGTGGTAACTGGCAACCTTTGCTTTACATCGGGCCAATTGCCTTTTGTTGATGGAGCGCTGCCGATGACCGGCAAGGTTGGCAAAGATGTATCAGCCGAAGATGCAAAAGACCTGGCTCGTTTGTGTGCCCTAAATGCGCTCGCCGCATTGAAGTTGGCAATTGGTGATCTTGATCGAGTTACCCGCATCGTAAAGGTAGTTGGCTTTGTGTCGGTGGTTCCAGAATTCACCGCAATTCCTGGCGTGATTAATGGTGCCAGCGAATTCTTTGGCGAAGTATTTGGAGATGTTGGTTCACATGCACGAAGCGCAGTTGGCGTTCCGGCCCTGCCACTTGATTCAGCAGTTGAGTTAGAAATTATTGCCGAATTTAAATAACAAAACTTAAAAGCGAAATGCCAGCACAGAGAGAGCGTGCTGGCATTTCGCATTTAACTCTAGTTAATCGTTGGCGCCTCCAGCAATTTTTCCAGAAATAATATCCATCACAGAGGTGTCGGCCAAGGTGGTTACGTCACCCACCGGACGATCTTCGGCAACATCGCGAAGCAAGCGGCGCATGATTTTTCCGGAGCGAGTCTTAGGAAGTTCGGCCACCACCATGATTGTGCGTGGTCGTGCAATCGGACCAATTTCCTTGCTCACATGATCGCGCAAAATGTCTGAACCAGCTGCCTTCAACTGGTCTTGACGCAGGATCACGAAGGCAACAACTGCTTGACCGGTGGTCTCATCTTTTGCACCAACAACCGCTGCTTCAGCAACGTATGGGTGTGAAACAAGTGCCGATTCAATTTCTGCAGTTGAAAGACGGTGACCAGAGACGTTCATCACGTCGTCTACGCGGCCAAGCAACCATAGGTCGCCTTCTTCGTCAAACTTTGCGCCGTCGCCAGCGAAATAAATTCCTTCAAACTTTGACCAGTAAGTTTCTTTGAAGCGCTCTGGGTCTCCCCAGATTCCGCGCAGCATTGATGGCCATGGTTCGGTAATGGTTAGTAGGCCCGGCTCTTCGCGACCAAGCTCCTTGCCCTCGTCATCAAGAATCTTGATCTCGATTCCAGGCACGGCAATCTGTGCTGAACCAGGCTTCAAGGTGGTCACGCCAGGTAGCGGTGAAATCATGATTGCACCGGTCTCGGTTTGCCACCAGGTGTCTACGATTGGTGCGTGGCCGCCACCAATAACGTTGCGGTACCACATCCAGGCTTCAGGATTAATTGGCTCACCAACAGAACCAAGCACGCGAATGCTGGTTAGATCGTGGGCGTTAGGCATCTCTTCACCAAGTTTCATGAAGCTGCGGATTGCAGTTGGAGCGGTGTAAAGAATTGAGACCTTGTACTTCTCAACAATTTTCCACCAGCGGCTCCAGTCCGGAGCATCTGGAGTTCCTTCGTAAATTACCTGAGTGGCTCCGTTTGCAAGTGGCCCGTAAGCCACGTAGCTGTGACCGGTGATCCAACCAATGTCGGCAGTGCACCAGTAGACATCGGTGTTTTCGTGAAGATCAAAAATGTTCTTGTGCGTATACGCTGCTTGAGTTAGATAGCCACCGGTTGAGTGCAAAATTCCTTTTGGCTTTCCGGTTGTTCCAGAGGTATAAAGAATGAACAGCGGGTGCTCTGCATTGAAGCCCTTAGCCTCGTGCTCATCGCTTGCTGCGGCAAGTTGCTCTGCCCAATCAAGGTCGCGGCCCTCTTTCCAATCAACTTCTTGATTGGTTCGCTTCACAACCAAAACATTCTTCACCGATGGGCATTTGCCACCATCTAGCGCAAGATCAACTGCAGGCTTTAGTGCAGAGGCTTTACCTTTGCGGTAACCACCATCGGCGGTAATTACAAGTTTTGCCTGAGCATCTTCGATGCGAGTGCTCAGTGAGTCGGCAGAGAAACCACCAAACACCACAGAGTGAACGGCACCAATGCGAGCAACTGCCTGCATTGCAACAATTGCTTCTGGAATCATCGGCATATAGATTGCGACGCGGTCGCCAGCTTTAATTCCAAGACCGGTTAGAACATTTGCAGCGCGCTTTACTTCGGCAGTTAGTTGCGAATAAGTAAGAGTGCGGGTGTCTCCAGGTTCGCCTTCAAAATGAATTGCAACGCGCTCACCGTTTCCTGCTTCAACGTGACGGTCAAGGCAGTTGTACGAAATGTTAAGTTCACCATCGTGGAACCAACGGGCAAATGGTGCTTCGCTCCAGTCAAGTACTTGGGTGAATGGTTTGTGCCAGTGCAAGCGTTTGGCTTGCTTAGACCAGAAGCCCAGGCGGTCTGCCTTGGCCTCTGCATATAGTTCTGGCTGCGCAATAGCGTTCTTCGCAAAGTCCGCAGACGGCGCAAAGTGGCGGTGTTCCTGAGACATCGTTGTCCTCCATAGGGGTTTATAACCTGTTGGTAATCCTGCCATAAAAAAGTTTTCTAGACATTTTCATTCAAAATGTCGGATTCTGGGAATAGAAATATGGGGTTAACCGCTTAGACTTCTGGTGTTAGCGCTAGTCGTTAACTTGCGATATCAGTTCCCCCAATTGATATCGCCAGGCCCCAGACTCTTCCCCCAAGAGGCTGGGGCCCCCTAATTTAACGGGTAGTTCCTGATTTGAGGGCAACGGGGGATTTATCCACAGATTGGGCTATCGGTCAGGTTTTTGGGGCCTTTTCGGCTTTGCTAGCCACATGAATCCCCTAGATGTCCTTGGCCCAAAGCTTGGTGGGCTGCTGGCTATGCCAGGGGTTACCGATTTGCTGGTCAACGGCTGGAATCAAGTTTGGGTTGAGCGCTCGGGAATGGCCCTTCAGCAACTAGCCAGCCCATTTGAATCAGAGGCCGAGCTAGGGCAGTTGGCCCAGTCACTAATTGCCGCTGGCGGGCGGCACCTAGATCAAGCCAATCCATTTGCCGATGTTGCTTTATCGGGGCTTCGAGTTCATGCCGCGTTGGCCTCTGGCTGCAATGCAAATACGCACCTATCTATCCGCGTTCATTTGAATCGTCTTTTTGCGCTTGGCCAGCTGGCCGATTTCGGCATGTTCCAACAGGGTCAGCTAGATCAACTTCGCAAAATACTGCAAAACAAAGAAAGTTTTTTGATTTCTGGTGCCACCGGCAGCGGAAAAACTACATTGCTCAGAGCCATGTTGGCCGAGTGCACTGGCGAACGAATAATTGCACTTGAAGATGTTGCCGAACTTGCGATTCAATCCCCAAACTTTGTTTCGCTGCAAACTAGGCAAGCCAACATTGAAGGTCGCGGCGAAATTTCACTAGAAAGACTAGTCAGAGAGTCTTTGCGCATGAGACCAGATCGTCTTGCTGTGGGTGAGGTGCGCGGCACTGAGCTTTTGGTGATGCTGCAGGCGTTAAACACCGGCCACCGCGGCGCCGGTGCAACAATTCATGCCAATTCTTTAGATGATGTGCTGCCTAGGGTGAATGCCATCGCCAGGAACGCTGGTGTCGATTCAACTTCTATCGCCGAACAAATGAACTCTGCGTTTCAATGGATCATTCACGTGTCAAATAGAAGAGTGGTTGAGATTGCAAAAATCAACTGAATCAACTAAATCAACCAGTCAAAGAATTAGCGCTTCAAATATCGTTCGGCAAATCTGCGCTTTGGTTGCCGCTGGAATTCCTGCACAACAAGCAATTCAAATCTGCGAACTTGAAATAAATAACTTATCTGCACCGCAGCAAAAACAGTTTCAGCTGGTTTGGGGTTTAGCAACTACCTTGGGCGGTCCGGTGGTTATGGCCCTCACGCGAATAGCCGACGTATTTGATCGTCAGCAAAGAAATCTGAACGAGGTGCAATTAGCCTTTGCTGGCCCGCAATCCACAGCAAGGCTGGTCACCGGTTTACCGCTGGTGGCCTTGGCGCTAGCTCAATTGGTTGGCATGAACCCCGCTGCTGCCATCACTGGGTCTGCGCTGGGCTTGGTATCGGTGGCTCTTGGGGTTGGGCTTTTGGCACTTGGCCAACAGTGGAGTAAGCGGCTCTTGTCAAAAGCTGTGCCGCAAACCATCGACCCAGGCGCATTCATTGACTGTGTACTAATTGGGCTGCAGGCAGGCTTGCCGCTACAGGTAGCCAGAGAAAAGGCGCAAGTTAGATACCAAGAAACATTTCTTGAGGCATCAAGTCAACAAGACGAACTTGCACTTGATGAAGCTGCCGAGCTTTCAAGAAAATCTGGCGCCGCACTATCTGAAATTCTTTTGGCCAATGCCGATAGATTTCGCGATGAACTGCGGTACGAAATTTCTGGCCGCATTGCCAGGCTGGGAATCAAACTGATGATTCCGCTTGGAGTTGCAGTGCTGCCAGCTTTCATTTTGATTTCCATCGTGCCAATTGCAATTAGTTTGCTGTCAAACGGGCAGCCATAGAAAGGAACAGAATGAAAAAAGAATTACAAAAAGTACTGCGCGAAGAAACCGGTGCTGCAACAGCCGAATATGCAATTGCAACTATGGCTGCAGTTGGTTTTGCAGGGCTGCTAGTAGTAATCATGAGATCAGATGAAGTTAGAACAATTTTGTTTGATTTGGTAAAGAGCGCCCTTACATTTACGAATCCCAACGGCGATGCAGCACCTGCCGCACCGGTGGAGTAAATCGCTTAGCAATTCTCGAGGCTCGGTCACAGCCGAGCTAGCAATTGCTATGCCGGCCGTTTCTCTAATAATTGCAGTCACACTTGCTGCCTTCGCTCTTCAGGTCGAAAGAATGAAAATGGTTGAGGTTTCTGCAACGGCAGCAAGAGCTATTGCAAGAGGTGAATCGGAAGATCTTGTTCTTGAGCTAGCCAACCAAATGCTTTCTGCCAAGCCCAAGGTCTCGTTCCAGGTGGTGATGCTCGAAAACCTTGCCTGCGTAACGTTGGTGCAGCCGGTCACGGTGCCAGGTTTGGGGGCAGGGGCATTTGATCTCACTGAAACCTCATGCGCCAGAAAGATGGGTCTTTGAGTCAACGGCTCGGCATGTGGAAAATTCGCCAAGATGGCGGATCTGGCACTATTTTGGCCTTGGCGGCAGTTTCGATGTCAATTTGCCTATTTAGCCTCAGCCAGGTTGTGGCACTTAATTTGATTTCCCAGCGCCGATTGCAAACCACGGTAGATGCAATGGCTTTAGGCGCCGCAGACGCCCTTAGAGGCCTAAATACTGGGTTTCCGTGCCCAACGGCGGTTCAAATTGGTCTAAAAAACGGGGTGGGGCTTGACACGTGTCGTATTGTCAATTTCGAAGTGTTTATTTCGGCCCACTCCCAAGGGGTGGGTATAGTTCTAAGCGCGAACGCGCTGGCGGGCCCAAGTTACTAAACGGGCCCTTATAAAGAGGAGTAGCCCATTGGCTGGTAGCCACAAGCTAGTAATCGTTGAGTCACCTGCAAAGGCCAAAACGATTTCAAAGTACCTAGGCAATGACTACGAGGTCTTGGCCTCGATTGGTCACATCCGTGACCTAGTTGACCCTAAGAACCTGCCGGCCGAAAAAAAGACCGGGTCTCTCAAGAAGTTCTCGATTGACATCGAAAATGACTTTGAGCCTTACTACGCCATTTCGGCAGGTAAGAACAAGACCGTCACAGATCTTAAAAAGGCGCTCGCCGGCGCTTCTGAACTTTTTCTGGCAACAGATGAGGACCGCGAGGGTGAGGCCATTGCATGGCACCTGCTTCAGGTTTTGAAGCCAAAGGTTCCGGTAAAGCGAATGGTTTTTCACGAAATCACAAAAGAGGCCATTCAGTCTGCGCTTGAGCACACCCGCGAAGTAGACAACAACCTGGTACAAGCTCAAGAAACCCGCCGTGTGGTTGACCGCCTCTATGGCTACGAGATTTCACCCATTCTTTGGCGCAAGATTAATCGCGGCCTAAGTGCTGGTCGCGTGCAGTCACCGGCAATGCGTTTGGTGGTTGAACGCGAACGCGAACGCATGGCTTTTGTGTCGGCCAACTATCACGATGTTGAAGCAACCTTTGATTCTCAGGTAACCGGTGAGCCACAGTTCGTTGCCAAACTTCAAAGCATCAATGGCAAGCGAATTGCAACCGGTCAAAATTTTAACGACAAAGGCAAGCTAACCGGTGATGTAATTTTGCTAGATCAGCAGCAGGCAGATGCGCTCGCCGAAGCAGCACGTTCATCATCCGCCAAGGTAGAAGTTGTATCTGTTGAGGCAAAGCCAAGCACTCGCCGCCCAGCCGCACCTTTCACCACTTCAACTTTGCAGCAAGAGGCATCACGCAAATTGCGCATGTCGGCTAAGCAAACCATGGACACCGCTCAAGGCCTCTACCAAGAGGGTCACATTACCTATATGCGTACCGATTCGCCTACGCTTTCCACTCAGGCAATCAATGCGGCAAGAACTCAGGCCAAAGAAATGTTTGGCGCCGAAATGGTTCCAGATGCGCCAAGACTTTATCAGGGTAAATCAAAGAACGCCCAAGAGGCCCACGAGGCTATTCGCCCAGCTGGTGAAACCTTTGCTCATCCTTCAGAGCTGGCTCGCGTATTAAGCGGCCGCGCATACGACCTCTATGACCTCATCTGGAAGCGCACCGTTGCTTCACAAATGATGGACGCCAAAGTTTCAACCACCACCGCAAAAATTCAGGTCAGCCCACTAACTGATGGCGGCATCGCAGAATTCACCGCATCTGGAACAGTCGTCACCTTCCGTGGGTTCATGGCCGCTTATGAAGAAAGCACCGATGAATCTCGCGAAGAAGAAGTCGAAGAGAAAGAATCCAAGCTGCCAAACCTTTCAGTAGGTCAGGCGCTTAAGGCAGTTGAGGTAACTGCAAAAGATCACCAGACTTCACCGCCACCGCGCTACACAGAGGCATCGCTAGTAAAGGCACTAGAAGAAGACGGTATAGGCCGCCCTTCAACCTACGCCGCAATTCTTTCAACCATCATCAACAAAGGATACGTAACCAAGCGCGGCCAGGCTCTGGTGCCGGCTTGGATTGCCTTCACCATTACCCGTTTTCTAGAAGAGAACTTTGGCAACCTGGTTGATTACGCATTCACCGCTCAGATGGAAGAAGACCTAGACAAAATTGCTGCTGGTGAACTAGACCGCAGCACCTGGTTGAAGAATTTCTACTTTGGCGATGACGGCAAGGTTGCTGGTCTAAAGCCAACCGTTGAAAATCTTGGCGATAGCGATCCACGTGCCATTAACTCAATGCAGATTAAAGAGGGTGTAACCCTACGCACCGGAAAATACGGCCCTTATATTGAAATCTTTGGTGAGCCAACGGCTGAGGGTCACGATGAAAATGGTCGCCGTATTGTTAACATTCCCGAGGGGCTAGCACCTGATGAGCTCACGCCAGACAAGGCGCAAGAGCTTATCGACGCACCAATCATTACCGATCGCGTAATGGGCGTAGACCCATCAACCGGTTTTGATATTCTGTTCAAAGACGGCCGCTACGGTCCTTACGTAGTGCTTGACGACGAACATGCACCTAAGCCAAAAACTGCGTCGCTGTTCAAGAGCATGTCTCCTGAAACTTTCACCCTTGAAGAGGCAATCAAGTTGCTTTCGCTTCCTCGTGTGATTGGCCAAGATCCAGAATCTGGCATAGACATCACGGCCCAAAACGGAAAATTTGGCCCGTACATGTTGAAGGGTAAAGAGTCACGCTCACTTCAGGCTGAAGATCAAATTTTTGATCTAGATCTTGCCGGTGCTCTAGAAATTTTTGCTCAGCCAAAGTACGGCGGTCGTCGCACTGCGGCAACTCCGCTAAAAGAATTTGGCGAAGATCCAGCATCGGGTCTACCTGTAGTTGCAAAGTCTGGTCAGTTTGGGCTTTATGTAACAGACGGTGCAGTAAATGCAACCGTTCCGAAAGACGAAAACCTCGAAGAGATGTCAGCCGACACCGCCTTTGAGCTACTAGCTATTCGCCGCGAAAAACTTGGTTTAGAGCCAGGCGAGGCGCCGGCGAAAGCGGGCAAGCCAAAGAAGAAGATCGCCAGCACAACCAAGGTTGTTAAAGCGGGAACTAGAAAGAAAAAAGTAAAGTAATGTCCGGTTTGTTCATCTCGTTTGAGGGTATCGATGGTGTTGGTAAATCCACGCAAATTGATCTGCTCGAAAAGTACCTTGGTGAACTAGGCCGCAAAACTCTAAGAACACTTGAGCCAGGCGGAACCGAACTTGGCGTTGAGATTCGCCACCTCTTGCTGCATCGCAAAGGTGAGGTAGCGCCGCGAGCAGAGGCTTTGCTCTATGCCGCCGACCGCGCGCATCACGTGGCCACCAAGGTTCGCCCAGCTCTTGAGTCCGGAACCGATGTACTGATTGATCGTTATTTAGATTCATCAGTTGCATATCAAGGTGCTGGCCGCGAGCTTGATTCCAATGAAGTTCGTAATCTTTCGCTTTTTGCAGTGCAAGGTCTGCTTCCAGATTTGACTATCTTGCTAGACCTAGACGCCCAGGCTTCGCTTGCGCGACGGGCCAAGACTGGCCAAGAGCCAGACCGCCTAGAGCGTGAAAAGGTTGAATTCTTTGAAGCAGTACGCCAGGGTTATCTAACCCTTGCGGCAGCCGAACCAAATCGTTTCTTTGTTGTCGATGCCAGCCAGACCGTTGAAGAAATGGCAGCGGTAATTCGCGCCCGTGTTGACGAGCTATTGAAGTGAGCACGGCACTAAACCTTAAAGATGCAGCACCGGTTTGGGCTGAACTGCTTGGCCAGCCTGAGGCAATTGGGCAACTTGAAATTGCTATTCGCTCAAAAGCCGAAGGCGTTTATCACGCTTGGTTAATTACCGGCCCACCGGGCTCAGGCCGATCCAACATGGCACAGGCTTTTGCCGCTGCATTGCTTTGCGAAAAGAATGGTTGCGCCGAGTGTAAAAGTTGCCTAATGGCAGCCGCTGGTAGTCACCCAGATATTTCCACCCTCTCAACTGAGAGAGTTCAAATTTCAATCGATGAAGTTCGCGAACTTGTGGCCAGCTCACAATTCGGGGGCTCACTCGGCAGGTATCGAATCATGATCATCGAAGATGCCGACCGCATGCAAGAGAGATCATCCAACGTTTTACTAAAAGCACTAGAAGAACCGCCAGCCGGAACCATTTGGTTGCTTTGCGCGCCTTCAGAAGCTGACATGCTGCCAACTATTCGTTCACGCGTTCGCCGGGTTGGATTAAAGGTTCCGGCTGTAGAAGAAGTTGCCAGGATTCTTATAGAACGAGATGGCATTGACGCCAAGCTGGCAAAGCAGGTTGCTGCCGAGGCGCAGAGTCACATTGGTATGGCCAGAAGGTTGGCAACCAGCTCTGAGGCAAGAAGCCGCAGGCGCGAAACCTTGATGGCGGCGCTGGCAATTAGCGGAGTCACATCGGCGGTGAACACCGCAGAGCGTTGGCTGGACATTGCTAAAAAAGACGCCGAGGCGCTAACGACTGAGAGAGACGAAGAAGAAAAGTCCGCAATGATGCGTTCACTTGGTTTGGCACCGGGTGATGCAATTCCGCCAAATCTAAAGTCAGATATCCGTGCTCTCGAAGAGGGGCAGAAACGCCGCGCTACCCGAAGTGTGCGCGATGGCATTGACAGAATCTTGGTTGATCTTCTGTCGTTGTATCGCGACGTTCTTACCTTGCAAATTGGTGCTCAGGTTGATCTTGTGAATGAAGACCTACGAAACGGCATTACTGAAGTTGCCGGTATTTCTACACCGGCTGAAACTATTCACAAGCTTGATGCAATTGCCGAGGCACGAATTCGTATTGACTCAAATGTTCGCGACCTAATGGTTCTTGAATCTCTGGCTGTTCAACTGCGCAGAAAGACAAACTAAGTGCGCAACAAGTTGATTGCCCTTCTTGCCGTTCTGACGCTCACCGGGTGCTCCGTGATTTCAGTTTCCCCATCGGTTACCGGCCCTCAGCCCTCGGCCGAAGCGGGCGTTTCTAGTGAACTGAAAAAGTTCTATGGTCAAGAAATTAGCTGGAGTACCTGCGGCTCGGTAGGAACATTCTGCTCTGATCTCATGGTTCCAGCTGACTGGGTAAATCCTCTGGGGCAGACCATAAAAATCGCTGTTGCATATCACAAGGCATCGGTTGCAAAGCCTCTGGGTTCAGTGATCTTCAATCCAGGTGGTCCCGGTTCTTCAGGTGTTGATTGGATAGTTGATTCCATTGATCAATTGGGCACTAAGGCTTTGCGCGATAATTTCAACATTGTCGGATTTGACCCAAGGGGTGTTGGTCAGAGTGAGCCAACTGTTAAATGTTTGAATTCTAAAGACACCGATAATTTCCTTTATGGCGATGCCGGCTACGAGTTGGGTTCCAAAGAAGATATTCTTGATACTCGTCTGCGAGTAAAGAAATTCACCGAGGCATGCATTAAGAACACCGGCAGCAATATTCAATTTATAGATACCGTGTCTGCAGCCAAAGATCTTGACGTGATCCGTGCCGTGTTTGGTGATAGAAAAATAAACTACTTGGGTTTCAGTTACGGAACTCTTTTGGGTGCAACCTATGCTTCATTGTTTACGGATCGCGTTGGTCGCATGGTTCTTGACGGTGCAATTGATCCAACGGTTAGCGATGCAGAGCAAAATGTTTCGCAGTTAAAAGGTTTTGATCTAGCGCTGGGAAATTATTTGCGCGATTGCTTGGGCAGCCCAGACTGCCCATTCTCTGGAAGTGTCGCCAAGTCGCAGCAACGCATTATTGCGCTACTTAAATCTTTAGAGCTTAAGGCCATTCCTACTGACACAGATCGCGAGCTTACAATCTGGGCCGCAATCACTGGCATGATCATGCCGCTTTATAGTTCATCGTGGTGGCCGGCATTGAACCAAGGTTTTGAAGAAGCATTCAATGGTGATGGCACAACTCTTTTGGCACTTGCCGATACCTATAACGATCGCAGTGAAGATGGAACCTACGCAACGAACTTGATGGAAGCCAACATAGCCATCTCTTGTTTAGATTCTCGCGAACCGGCGGATGAAAGATCCATGACCGCACAAAATCGGCGGGTGATTGAAGCTAGTCCAACCCTGGGTAGGTACTGGCAATTCGGCGCCTTAAGTTGTGAGCAATGGCCGTTTCCAGTTGCCTCGCACCCGGACTCTTACTCGGCTAAAGGCTCAGACCCAATTCTTGTGGTGGGCACCACCGGCGACCCGGCTACCCCTTATAACCAAGCAGTTTCGTTGGCGAATAAAGTCCTTAGTAATGGCCGCCTGGTTACGTTCAATGGCGAAGGGCACACGGCCTACGGCCAAGAGAATGCCTGCGTGAACCAGGCTGTGGACGACTATTTCATTAAAAATGTAGTTCCAGACGAAGACCCAAACTGCAGCTAGATAACCTCTGCATAACAAATTGGTTACGTGGGGAATAATCGGAATTTCGTTCTAGTTCCGTGGCTAGGCTCGAACTAGAGTGCGAAAGCGCCCTGAACCTGGCAATGGTGCCAGAGTTCTCTTTTTGGACATTGGAGTTCGATGAGTTCGAAGAACGAAAAGGTCTGGTCAGACACACAAGCCAGCCCTGAGTTCCAGGATTTGAAGCGAAAGTTTAGGGGTTTTGCATTTCCCCTTACCGTAGCCTTCCTGGTTTGGTATTTCCTTTACGTAATCCTCACTGCATTCGCACGTGAATGGGTTAGCACCCCAGTCGTAGGCAACATAAACATTGCTTTCATTCTTGGTTTGCTTCAGTTCGCAACAACGTTTCTGATTATGTGGCTTTACGAGCGCCACTCTTCACATTCGCTTGATGGTCCTTCGGATGCATTGCGCGACAAGGTAGACAAGGAGCTTGCAAAGTGAGTTCATCAATGTTGAGCACAATTTTGTTTGTTGCCTTCGTGGCATTCACGCTTGTTTTGGTTTTCCGTGCTGGTCGATCAAACAAGCAGTCTTCTGACTTCTATGACGGTGGAGGTAGCTTCTCTGGTTTCCAGAATGGTCTAGCTATTGCTGGTGACTACATGTCGGCAGCTTCATTCTTGGGTATTGCCGGAACTATCGCGCTATTTGGGTACGACGGCTTTCTTTACTCAATTGGTTTCTTGGTTGCCTGGTTGGTGGCGCTGTTGCTTATAGCAGAGCCACTACGAAACACTGGTCGTTTCACAATGGGTGACGTACTTGCGTTCCGCATGCGTCAAACACCTGTGCGCGGTGCGGCGGCAACTTCAACGCTCGTTGTTTCAATCTTCTACCTAATGGCTCAGATGGTTGGTGCCGGTGCGTTGGTTTCACTATTGCTAGGCATTAGTGATCCAAGCGCAAAGAACTGGATCATCGGCGGCGTGGGTATCTTGATGATTGTTTACGTGACCGTTGGTGGAATGAAGGGTACAACTTACGTTCAGATCGTAAAGGCATTCCTTTTGATGACCGGCGCGATTCTGATGACAGTAATGGTGCTTTGGCAGTTTGGCTTCAACATCTCAGACCTTCTTGGTGCAGCACGTGACGCATCAGGCAAGGGTGACGCATTCTTGCAGCCAGGTTTGAAGTTTGGTAAAGACATCATTGATCCACTTACCATGGCGATAGACCCTGTAAAAACATTAATCAGCAAGCTTGACCTAATCTCTCTAGGTATGGCGCTGGTTCTAGGTACTGCTGGTCTTCCTCACATCCTGATTCGTTTCTACACTGTTCCAACCTCAAAGGCTGCTCGTAAGTCTGTGAACTGGGCGATTGGAAACATCGGTGCTTTCTACCTAATGACAATTGCACTTGGTTTTGGTGCTGCAGCTCTTGTGAGCCGTGTCACCCTGCTTCGCGGTTTCAAGGTGGATGCAAATGGATGTTTGATTGACCTCAAGGGTGCAGCCATTGTTAATGGAGACGCTGCTTGTACAACGTTGGATCACGTAAAGGATCTAACTCCTGAGCTCAAAGCACTTCTAGTTCCAGTTGACCCATCAGGAAACGTGGCGGCTCCACAGCTGGCCCAGTTCCTTGGTGGTGGCGAAGGCACAACCGGTGGTGCAATCATGCTTGCAGTTATTGGTGCCATCGCATTCGCGACAATCCTTGCTGTGGTTGCTGGTCTAACCTTGGCTAGCTCATCATCATTTGCTCACGACTTGTATGCGAACGTAATCAAGAAGGGAACCGCTAGTGCAGCTCAAGAAGTGCGCGTAGCCAAGATCTCTGCTGTGGTTATCGGTGGCATCGCTATCGTGCTTGCAATTGGTGCCCAGGGTCTGAACGTGGCGTTCCTTGTGGCTATCGCATTCGCGATTGCCGCGTCAGGTAACTTGCCAGCGGTGCTCTACTCATTGTTCTGGAAGAACTTCAATACCCGTGGTGCCGTTTGGTCCATCTACGGTGGATTGTTCTCAGCGGTAATCCTGCTGATCTTCTCTCCAAACGTGACTGGTCTACCAACCAGCCTTATCCCATTGGTTGAAGGCGGAGTTCGCTTCGACTTCTTCCCGCTTGCAAACCCAGGTATTGTTTCGATTCCACTCGGCTTCTTGTTTGGTTGGCTCGGAACAGTCACCTCATCAGAGCGCAATCTAGCTAAATATGCCGAGCTAGAGGTTCGTTCGATGACCGGTGCTGCAATTGGCAAGGCTGTTCAGCACTAAATAGTTTCAATAGAAAACCCCCGGTCTCTCGGCCGGGGGTTTTCTATTGATAAGAATTTAAAGCACCAAGCCTGCAAATAGAGCAACGAAGATTCCTACGAAGATGGCCGGGGTCAAGTATTTCACTACGTGCATCCAGGAGCTCTGCTTCAGTATGGTCTCAGAGATCGCTGACTTTGACTTTAGGTTTGAGATGTCTCGAGCAATGGCCTGAGCCTCGTTGGCTGCTGTGTACTCGGCAAGTGCTCCAAGAATCCCAGAGGCTAGAAGAATCCCTATTGTTGCCCAAATAACTTCTTGCCCCATTGCGCGAAGATCATTTACCAAGCTTGCTGTGGTGATGAGTAGAAACGTTGGAGCGAGTTGGGCAACGATAATTTGCTGGCGAGATTTTTGCCAAAGGTGGATTAGTTCAAGTTCATTCATGGTTTACTCCTTGAGTAGGCGATGAATAAAGATTAGGCGAGAAACTTTGAATCAACCGGCAACCCCTGGTAAGGAATTGCGAAACAGTGCACTTCAAGAAGCGCTTTCGAAGCGTTTTCGCAAACTCCTTTCTGGCGACCCCAACGGTGTTCCACCGTGGTTGTCGGTGGTTGCTGAGGGTGATGAAGAGGGATTCTTTGTACCCACCGATGCCCCTTGGGTGGTGCACGCCGATTTTGGCACCCTAGTGGGTGGTATTCGCGCCTTGCTTATGCAGGCTCTACATCCAGGATCGCTAACCGGAGTTAAAAACCATTCCCGTTACGAGAGTGACCCACTCGGCCGCCTTGCTGGCACAATACGCTGGCTCACTGTTACAACTTTTGGTTCAAAAACTGCAGTGGCAAATGAGGCCGGCCGGGTGAATCGCCTACATACACGGGTTACCGGCGAATACACCAAGGGAACCGGCGAGATAGTTGCATACAAGGCGGCTGATAAAGATCTGCTGCTTTGGGTGCACATTGCATTTATGGAATCTTTTTTGGTGGCGCACCAAATGTATTCCGTACGTGATATTCCTCGCGGGCAATTTGCTACCGGTGCAGATAACTATGTGGCACAGTGGAGTGTCTCTGTGCAGCCGCTTGGGCTCAGTAAGTGCCCGATGACAGAGGTGGAACTTGAAGACGAGATAACCTCGATAAACGCGCAGGGTCTCTTGGCGGCAACGAGTGATACCCAACGGGTGGTTGAATTTATTAAGAACCCACCATTGCCAAATTTGGCCAAGCCAATTTATCGTTTACTTTTTGATGCCGCGGTTGTGTCGCTGAGGCCAGAATTTAGGTCAATGCTGGGGCTGAAGGCTAAACCTCGTTGGGTGATTCAGCCAATAGCTAGGGCCGTACTCAGGTTCATGCGCCTTGCGATTGGCCCAGAGAGCCCAATTGAAGACGGTGCAATCCGCCGACTAGAGCGCATTGGAGCCTGGCCCAAATAAGCGTTAGGGTTCTTGCGCTAATCATGGTGAGGAGTAGGCTGTTGGGTGGCTCTGGAAGGGGTTCAAACAATGTCTAGCCGCAAGGGCTTACATCCCACTCAGGTGGTTGCAGGCGCGTTCACCGCAATCATATTGCTAGGCACATTCCTGCTTAGCCTTCCGATTGCTACAAATTCTGGCAAGGCAACCTCTTTCATGGATGCGCTCTTTACTGCCACATCAGCCACCACTGTCACCGGGCTATCGACCCTGAATGTCGAAACGCACTGGAACCTATTCGGGCATGTTGTAATCGGCCTCTTGATTCAATTTGGCGGTTTTGGAATCGTTGGTTTCGCAAGCCTGGTAGCCATACTGCTTGAAGGAAAAGTTTCACTCAAGAATCGCCTTCTCACTAGCTCTGAAGCTGGTTCGAACGCCGCCAATATTCGTGGTTTGCTGTTTAACGTTCTTAAGATCATGTTGTTCTTTCAGGCGTTGCTTTTTGTATTCCTATTCATTCGTTTCATGCTCGAATACCACTACGATTTTGCAAAAGCTCTTGGCCACGGTGCGTTTCATGCCATATCGGCATTCAATAACGCTGGCTTTGCCTTATACGCCGACAGCATGATGGGCTTTGCTCGTGACCCCTGGATTCTGGCTCCAATTTTTGTCACCGTGTTTATTGCCAGCCTAGGTTTTCCAACCATTGTGGAAATTAGAGACCGCCTAAAAATCAAACTAGCGCAATTGCGCAATAAGCCAATTTCCCTTTCGCTGCCTAAGCAGTGGTCACTGAACTCTCGAATTGTACTTTGGGGTAGTGCCGTTCTTTTGGGCGGAGGAACACTCGCCATTGGGTTCCTAGAGTGGAACAACCCGGCCACCCTTGGTCCGCTTTCCACACTAGATAAAATCTTCGACAGCCTGTTTAGTGCAGTTATGCCTCGCACCGCGGGGTTTAATTCTGTTGATATCACCGCCATGTTGCCAAGCACCTGGATGGTAACCGATGTGTTGATGTTCATAGGTGGCGCCAGCGTTTCAACTTCTGGTGGTATCAAGATTGGTACCGCAGTTGTTCTCTTTTACATTGTCTACACAGAGATTCGCGGCGAGACAGCCGTGAATATTGGCAACCGCCGCTTACCTCGCTCTATGCAGCGCCAGGCGCTAACCATTCTCACCGTTACCTACATGGTTATTGTGGGGGCGACCATGTTGCTTCGACTAACCACCCCCTATACATTGGACCAAATTTTGTTGCTGGTTTTCTCGGCAGTTGGAACAGTTGGCCTTGACAGTGGAATGAGTTCAACAATGAACGAAGGCGCAAAGTTTCTGGTTGCACTGTTGATGCTCTTTGGCCGTTTGGGCCCTATTGTTGTGGCTACTTCAATTGCCTTGCGCAGAACTCGCCGCCACTTTGAGTACCCAAAGGAACGACCACTAATTGGCTAATCAAGCTACAGTTTTATTTAGTAAAAGAAAGGGTGAAAACCTTGACTAATAAACCAACCCGCAAGCGCGGATTTCACGCCGCCAATGTTGCAGTGATTGGCCTTGGCCGATTCGGTTCAGCCCTTGCGCTAGAGCTTGTTGCCAGCGGACATCAGGTCCTTGGCATTGACTTCGACGAAAAGGTAGTACAGGCTCTCTCAGGCGATCTGACTCACGTGGTCTCGGCTGACACCACAGATGAAGAAACCCTTAAGGAGCTTGGCCTCGGCGACATGGACAGCGCGGTAGTTGCCATTGGCGCTGATCTTGAATCAAGCATTCTTACGGCTTCGCTTTTGTTGCAACTGGGCATCAAGCAAGTTTGGGCAAAGGCTAACTCAACCGCCCACGGAAAAATCTTGCGCCAGCTTGGCGTGCACCATGTTATCTTCCCTGAATACGAGATGGGTCGCCGCGTTGCGCACCAGGTATCGGGTGAGTCACTTGACTATGTCCACATCGATGAAGATTTTGTGATGGTTAAGGTTGAGTGCCCGGCTTCGTTTGATGGCAGAAACCTGGCTGAATTGAAGATTCGAAGCACCTACGGGGTAACCGTTGTGGCCTTTAGTCACGGTGATTCAAACTACACACCAGCATTCCCAGAGACCGTGCTGCACGACGGAGATCACCTTGTAGTTGCCGGTCGCAAGCAACCTCTTGATGAGTTTTGCCAGCTGGATTAATTCTTTAGTTTTGTTCTCACGGGCACCAGTGCCCAAAGGATTGCTGCCATATCAATAAATTCTTGGCTAATTGCGGCAGTGGTTGCAGTTAGGAGCCCGGTGGCAGCCGCAAACATTGCAGCAACAGCCAAGGTCATTCCCACACCGGCCGCTTGAAGGGCGCGTGATCGGGCTCCCTTTGATATCAAAACCGCAGTGGCCAGGTTTTTAATTGAGTCTTCAATAATCACCACGTCGGCGGCTTCACTTGCAGCAGTTGCGCCGCGAGCACCCATTGCCACACCAACGCTTGCGGCAGCCAGTGCCGGCGCATCGTTGATTCCATCACCAACTGCAATTACGGTGCCATTAGTCGCCAGCATCTCGGCGTGCACTAATTCCAGTTTTCGCTCAGGCGTGCATTCAGCAAATACCTCATCAACGCCAACGGCTTGACCAACTTCTTCTGCGGTTGACTTGCGGTCACCAGAAACTAAAACAATTCTCTGCACACCCATCTGGCGCAGCGCACTTATGGTGCCCTTGGCTTCGTCTCGAAGCGGATCATCAAGGCCAATGATTAGTTTGAGTTCGCCGTCAACTTCTACGGCAACCCGCAGTGCGTTTTCAATTTGGGCCCATCCCGGGATTGTTTCTTGCGGTTGACCAACTCTGACTTGGTGGCCAGCAACGTTGCCGGTCAAACCAACACCGTGCTCTTCCTGGGTGTTACTAGGCGTCGCTAGGGTTAGGTTTCGTCGCACCGCTTCGGCAACAATTGATTTTGCAACCACGTGTGGGCTGTGCAGTTCAAGTGCTGCAGCCATTGCCAGCGCTTTAGAAATATCATCCCCGGGTGCTGTTTTCAGCACCGAAACTTCAGGCCCGCCTTGGGTCAGGGTTCCAGTTTTATCAACCAAGACAGTTTTGGTTCGCGCCAATTTCTCAAGAGCAGCGCCACCTTTGATGATGGCGCCGTGTGATGCCGCCTTTGACATGCCAGAAATTATCGCCACCGGTACCGCAAGAATTAGTGGACAGGGTGTAGCCGCAACAATAACGGCAACTGCCTTTTCTGTTTCGCCTGTTATTAACCAGGTGGCAGCGGCAAGTAAGAGGGCAAATGGAACAAATCTAACCGCCCACTTATTGGCTAGGCGTACGCCGTTGGCACTCGAGGCCTGAGCTTGTTGAACCAGCCGAATCAATGCAGAGTAGGTCGAAGTGTCAAATGATTTGGTTGTGATTAGTTCTACCGTGGCCGACGAGTTGACTACACCTGACGGCACCTCTTCGCCGTCGGCCACGTACTGCGGAATAGGTTCTCCCGTTAGGGCTGATTCATCAAATGTTCCTTCGCCGATAACTGTGCCATCAAGCGGTACTACCTCACCCGAACGAACCAAAATTCTAGAACCCAGAACCACATTGGCTAGAGGCAGATCATTTAGGTTTCCGGCGGCATCTTGCACGTGTGCAACCTGAGGTGCGCGAGCCAAAAGTGATTCAAGTTGGTTTCGTGCCCTGCCCTCGGCCCAGCGTTCCAGTGCGCGGCCGGTGGCTAACATCACCGATATCACGCTCGAGGCGAGCCACTCTGAAGTAGCTGCTGTAGCAGCAATGGCCAACAGGGCAAGGATGTCGCTGCCGAATTCGCCCAAGCGCACCGCACGAATTACAAGAATTAATGAAAGAACAAATCCCACTGCCGCGCCTAAGGCGTAGCTAAGGGCAGATACAAGCTCATTTGATGCAGTTAGTAGCCCAGCAGCAAGGCTCAGCAAAGTAATTGCAAGTAGCAGGTAGTCGTTTCTTAAAGCTCTATTCACATCCTCAGTCTGCCACTTATCACCTGACCTTCAGTTGGGTCGGCGAGGCAGCCCAGCCAGCGGCCAGAGTTCGCTTATTTTAGAAGAGATGTCAATTTTTAGCCGGTCAGCCTTCAGTGCATTCTTGGTTTCTGCGCTGGTGCTTTCGCTTTCCAGCCCGGCCAATGCCGTAGATGAAACGGCTTCGCCGACTCCTAGCCCCAGCGAAACTGCTGTTCCGGTTGATCCGAATTTGTGCAGTGCAAAAACAGCAATTGGCCAGTCGGCTCTTGGCAAGTTTTATGGCTACGTGGTTGATGTGAACACCGGAAAAATTCTTTTGAATGTAAATGGTGATGAGGCAACGCCTTCGGCATCTGTATTGAAGGTGCTAAGTATCTCGGCTGCACTCACTCATCTGCCGGCAACATACACCGCAACAACTCGCGTGTTAACTGTTCCTGAAGAACCTGGAACCGTCGTGCTTCAAGGTGGTGGTGATCACACGCTTTCAAATATGACAAAAGGAAGCTACACAACCTACGCCAAACCCGCGAGGCTAGAGACCCTGGCAAATCAAGTTTTAAATAGCTGGAGAGGCGCCGAGCCAATTACCAAAATTATTTTGGATGCAAGTTTCTTCAAGGGTGACACCTACAGCCCTTTTTGGTATTCCAGTGACCGCACCAACGGCTATATTTCGCACATCACTGGTTTGCAGGTTGATAGTGACAGGGCAAATGGAGACCAAACCAGTTACGCCTACAGTGGCTATCGCAGCACTGACCCTGTGCTTAGAGCCGGAACCCTTTTTAAGGCGGCACTAAAAGGCTTGGCTCCAAAAGCGGTATTGGTGAAGGGCAAGGCTCCAAAGAACGCAATTGAATTAACCAATGTCAAGAGTCAGCCAATAACTACCTGGATGTCTCATGCAATTGGTATCTCGGATAACACGGAGACTGAGTTCATAGCTCGCCATGCAGCTAAGGCGGCGGGGCTATCAGCCTCATTCACTTCAATTGAACCAATGGTAAAAAACATGCTCAACAACCTTGGAATTGACTCAAGCAAGTTGGTCATGAAGGATGCATCCGGGCTTGCTCAGGCAAATCGCGTCACACCAAAATTGATTACCGAGCTAATGTTGAAGGTGGCACAGGGCAACACCGCACTGACTGCACTTGAAAGTTACTTGCCGGTGGCAGGCGTTGGGCCTGGTTCAATGGCTGGCCGCTTCACCGGAAAAAATGCAGTGGCAAGAAAATTTGTTAAAGGTAAAACCGGATTCATTCCTGGTCTTTACAGTTTGGCTGGAATCATTAACGCCAAAGACGGAAGCCGCTTGGCCTATTCAATTTTTGCCAGATCGGCAGAGGGTAAACAAGTTGGTTGGTCAACCCGCGGAGCGCTAGATACGGTTGCTACTCGTTTTTATTCTTGCGGCGCGAAGCTAGGGCTGTAACCGACCAATCTTTTATTGTTTTTCGGGTAGCAATGGCTATCACTGCAAGCACTGCCAAGAATGCCAAACCTATGAAGAATGCGCCCTTCACGGCTGCGTCAGATTCTGCGTCTTCTTGGTGCATAGTTACTAACACCGGTTCTTCGCCAGAAGTTGCCATGGCGTAGACGCATGCATCCACGGGGTCAGTGGCTGCGTCGTAATCGTTGTTGTTTACTACATTGAAACTGAAATCACCAGAGGTGGGGTGGCCATCGGCAGAAACGGTTCGCCAGGTCACTTTGTATTCACCCGGTTGGTCAATTGCGGCTGCGGTGCTGAGTTCAAAGCCTTCGGCGGTCGCGCAAAGAGCCGGAATTATTTCTCCTTCGGGATTAGTAATTACTACCTCGTGGCTAATTGATTCGTCACCAACCAGCAGTTCTTCGCCAAATGTCATGGTGATAGGAATTCGGCCAGCCTCTACTGTGGAGCCGGTTTCAGGGCTGGTGTTGAATTCATCGCTGTGGGCTGAAGCAGGCGCTGCGCCGCCAATAAGGGCTGCTAGGGATAGGCTTAGGGCTGCCGAGATACTGAAAATGCGCTTCATGCCTTTCAGTCTAGTTTGACCCCGAAACGGAGAATCTGTGTCCCAAATTAAGTCTGGCTTTGCGTACTTTAAAGAGGTCGGCAAGGGAGCAGCAATTGGACTTGCGGTCTTGGCCCTTATCGTTGGCGGCTTCAGCATAGGCGGCTTTGGTTCACCATCGCAGACTGCTCAGCCAGAGGCAACCGCATCGGGCAGCCCTTCGCCAAGCCCAAGCTCAACCTCAAACCGCACATGCTCGGTAGCCGATTTAGCAACAGACTCAAGGCTGGCAAATTTCTCTGGTGTGGTACTAAACGCAACCACCGATGAAGTGCTTTTCGATCGCAACGCCAACACTCCAGCAGCAACCGCATCGGTGATGAAGACCCTTACCGCAGCGGCCGCCGTTATGACATTGGGTCCAAATTATCGAGTTGAAACTCGCGTGTACCAAGATGCAACCGACCCCGGCACAATTATTTTGGTTGGCGGTGGTGACCCAACACTGTCTAGAACCGCAGCCGGTAAGCAGTCTGTGTATCGTGATGCGCCAAAGTTGGCAACTCTTGCGTTGAACGTAAACAAGAAACTTGCGGCAACACCAATCACCAAGATCATCGTAGATTCGTCTTTGTATTCTGGCCCAAGTTGGGAGCCAAGTTGGGAACGCTCCGAGTTAACTCAGGGATACATGTCTGAGGTAACGGCTCTACAGGTTGATGGTGACAGATCAAACCCGGCTGCCGAAACATCTGCACGATCTTCAAAACCAGTGTTAAACGCGGGCAAGTACTTTAAGGCTGCCTTAGGTGCAAATGCTGCAGCGGCAACCGTTGTTGCTGAAACAATGCCGGCTGGCGCAACCCAAATTGCAAGCGTTTCAAGTCAGCCAATTAGCAAGTGGATTACCCACATGCTTCAGGTTTCAGACAATACCCAGGCTGAAGCTTTGGCTCGACTAGTGGCACTTGATCTGGGATACGACGCATCTTTTAAATCTATCGATGCAGCTATCAAGAAGGCAGTGGCTCCACTTGGAATAAACACCGTGGGTATGACTATTCGTGATGGTTCAGGCCTAAGTGATTTCAATGCCGTCTCGCCAATGGTGTTCGCCAAGCTCATGCAGTTGGTAAACAAACCCGGATCTGGAATTGATGTTCTTCGTCAGGGGCTTCCGGTTTCTGCTGAGTCTGGTGGGCTAGCCTCAAGATTCAAAGGTGACAATATTGATGCCGCAGGTCATGTCTTTGCCAAGACCGGTTGGATTAAGAAGGGTTACACCTTGGCTGGAATTATTAATGCAAAAGATGGAACCGCACTTACTTTTGCGGTCTATGCGCTTGGAAACGTAACTTCAGAGGCTAAAGACGCCATCGATAATTTGGTGACCGGTTTCTATCGTTGCGGCGATACTTTGTCTAATCAGTAGCTAAAGTTCGCGCAGTTTTGATAAAGCGCAAACTAAAGTTCGCGCTTCGCTCCAGGGGCGGCTGACACTGCAAAGATTTCGGGTTTTGCGTAGCCCAAGGCTTCAAACTCAGCGAGCACGCTTAGAGTAACTTCGCTGATTTTTTCAATTGGAGTTAGCGCAATAGCGGCTCCACCAAACCCACCGCCGGTCATGCGGGCGCCAATTGCACCGTGACGAAGGGCAGTTTCTACTGCAGTGTCTAATTCGTCTATTGAAATCTCAAAATCATCGCGCATAGATTCGTGCGATTGATGCATCAGGGTTCCAATTGCTTTTGGGCCACTGCGCTGCAGGGTTGCCACGGTTTCTTCAACCCTGGCGTTTTCAGTTATTACGTGGCGCACTCGGCGCAGCGTAACCGGGTCAAGTAGTTCTTGGGCTCGGTCAAGATCGGCCGGGCTTAGATCACGCAGGCTTGAGACTCCCAATGCGGCTGCACCGGCCTCGCAGGCGGCTCTGCGGGCTGCATAGCCCCCGTCAACCAATCGGTGCGCCACTTTGGTGTCAATAATTAGCAGTTCCAAGCCTGCCTCAGCAAAACCTAACTCAATCGCAGTGGCATCAAGCGAGCGGCAATCAATAAACACGGCGTGATCTAGTTCGCCAAAGAGTGAGGCAGTTTGATCCATGATTCCCGTAGGCGCTCCAACGATTTCGTTTTCGCCAATTTGACCCGCTTTCGCCAGAGTCTTTTTGCTTAGTCCTGCGTTCCACAATTCGTTAAGCGCCATGGCAACGGCACATTCAATGGCGGCAGAAGACGAGAGGCCGGCGCCAACTGGCACATCGGAATCAATGAAGATGTCGAATCCCTGAGTTTGTTTTTTACCCGATAACTTTGCCACCGCATAGGCAACACCAAATGTATAGGCTGCCCAGCCGTTTTTTGAGTCTTGCTTAATTGCATCAATGGAAATTTGGAATGCTTCTTTGGAAAAACTAGACGCTACGCAAATCATGCTGTCTTGGCGCGGTGCGACCGCCGCATATGTTCTGCGGTTAATAGCGAAAGGAAAAACAAAACCCTGGTTGTAATCGGTGTGCTCACCGATCAGATTAACGCGGCCCGGTGCAGACCAGACTCCGGCTGGTTCGCGATCGTATTCTTGCTTGAAGCCGGCAATCGTGGCTAGCAGAGTTGGGTTGGTCATTTCAATGCGCCACGAATCATCTCGGCGGTAACCTCAGGCGGAAAGTCAGCAATAAATGCTCCCATGGCAGATTCAGAACCGGCTAGGTATTTCAATTTGTCTGCTGCTCGTCTTGGAGAGGTGATCTGCAGCTGCAGGCGCACTTTGTCACCACCGGCAATGAGTGGTGCTTGATGCCAAGCCGAGATATATGGCGTTGGGGTGTCGTAGATCTTGTCTAAAGCACTTAACAGCTTTGAGTAGATTACGGCTAGTTCGTCTCGCTCTTCATCGTTTAATTGAGCAATGTTTTGTACGTGTCGGTGGGGCAAAAGGTGAATCTCAATTGGCCAGCGGCCGGCAAACGGCACATAGGCGGTGAAGTGCTGGCCCTGAATAAGCACGCGCTCGCTCTTTTGCTCAAAGGCCAAAGTGTCTTCAAAAAGGTTTGGGCCATATGCCTTGATTGAATCAAGAACTCTGCGAGTTCTAGGAGTCACATAAGGGTATGCATAGATTTGGCCATGCGGGTGGTGCAGGGTTACGCCAATTTCCTCACCGCGATTTTCAAAAGGAAAAACCTGCCTTACTCCGGGGAGGGTCATCAGGTGTTCAGTTCTGTCAGCCCAAGCCTCAATTACCGTGCGCACTCTAGAAATTGGCATTTGCCCAAGTGAACCAAGATGCTCAGGGCTAAAAACTACAACCTCGCAGCGACCAACCGATGGTCGCTTGCTACCCAGTTCCAAATTTGGGACAACGGTGAATGCTTCGTTATCGGTGGTTAGTAAGTCCGGGCCAAAAGAAGGGCTTTTGTTTTCAAAAACGGCAACATCAAAAACATCTGGCAACTCAGATTGATTACCCGCAGAGGTTGGGCAAAGAGGGCATTGATTTGCCGGCGGAAGGAAAGCGCGATTATTGCGCGAGGCAGCAACCGAAATCCATTCACCGGTCAAAGAGTCAAGGCGCATCTCGGCAACGGCAGGGCGTTCGCCAAGGTTTCTTAGGTCAGCCTTGCGCTCTGGTGAAAGGGTTGTCTCGGCGTCATCGAAGTAAAAGAGGTCGCGGCCGTCTGCCAACCTTGAGGCTTTTTTACTGATTTTGCTCATAGCAACAGAGTTTACCCGCCTACTGGTTCGGCCAACCGAACCCCGCGTAGGCGCTATGAGTTGCCCACAATAGGCTAAGGGTATGCCGCTGTACTTTCATGACCGCGCCTCGGGGGAGAGGATCGGATCAACCCTCCTGGCTAGGAATGTTCTTGATGCTGCCACCCGCGAGGTTGACTCGATGCTCAATTCAAAAGTGCTTGGCATTCGGAAGTGGCACAAGCAGTATCAGCAGGTTTATCGCGAACTAGCCCAAGTGGAGTTTTATCAGGAACAAAATCTTCTAGAGGTTGCCAAAGTCGGCTTGGAAGAAATTTCCAATTCAATTCAAGATGAAACCGGAACAAAGCTTCCACAAATTATTAGCGCGGGTTGGTCTGGGCGCGAACAGGTCGAAACTTTTTCTGTTCAAGGAACTGGCACCCCTCAGCAACTTAGAATTCCAGGAATTTCATCACTCACCGACGCCGCGCAAATTTGGACTCACGAGAACCTTGCCGGGCCTGAGCTAGTGCCTTCATTCAGTTTTCTAGATGCGCATAAGAAGCTTCCGATAAAAATGGACATCTTGGTTGCCCTTGCCGGTGCAGCTGAGTACGCACCAACAAAATACTGGTTGGATCTTGGTGGAACAGTTGCCGTTGCAGCCAGACCGTCAACACAACGTTGGGCGGATTTAATCGCTTACGCCAGGCAGTCGGCCGGCACGCTATTGGTTCCAGTAATAAAACGTCGTTTAGAAGGTGAAACCGTTGAAATTAGCGATGCAGAAATTGCTAGAAAAGCGGGCCTTGATTTAGTTGACGACGCCGCGGTTTTGGCAAGTTGGGTTTCTTCAATAGCTTCAAATCACAATCAACGAATTGTGCTTGGTCAGTACGCCTATGCACCCGGAGCAAAGCACATTTTGGTGCAGGCCGTTCAAGATGCAGTTGCCGAAATTATGTGTAAAAAACTTGCACCTTCTAGAGTTGCTCTTGCCTGGTTGGCAACCCCTACTGATTCAACTGCTGTTCCGGCCAGAATTTTAGAGCAGAGCCTCGACGCGTATTCAAGCAGATCTAGAAAAATTAAGGTGCGCGATTGCTTGCTTGGCATGAGAGAAACATCGGGTAGCTTTTTTGAAACCAGGTTCGGAGAAAAGCTTGCCTTGATTGATCCAACCTCTTCTTTTCAGGGTCCAAGCTATGCGCTAGCAAAACGCTCACAGCGCTGGCGCGCTTATTTGGCCAACAGTCAGGGGGTCAAAGTTTCCTACGCGGTCAGCCCGCCGGCCAAGACTGACTCGGTGCTTAGCTTTCGTGCTTTAAATGCCACTTATCGGGGTGCTCCAAAGTTTGGTCTGCAGCCTTTTGAGGTGGCCGATGCGGCAATTGCTGCCACTGCCGTGCTGCTAAGAGATCTTCATGGGCCAATGCACTCGCGCGGTTCAACCTCTTTACACACCGATAACGCCATCCATGGCGGGCTTTGGCGCATGATGTATAGCCCTTCATCGGTGTGGACCAGGGCTACGATTTTGGGCTGGAAAGGGTTGTTTACCCGCCGTTCAGTTGGTTAATTAGTTTGCAAGACAGATAGTCTTTGTTCACCTGCCGTTAACCTACTGTTTCTAACGTGAACAGCGTATAAACGGCATCTTTGCCCCAAGTTTCCTAAATGGTCACTAACCAGAAAGGGTCCCGTGGATCCAATACTCGTAGTTGCGTTGGTCGTAGGCCTCGCACTTTTCTTTGACTTTACAAATGGTTTTCACGACACCGCTAACTCAAGCGCAACTGCGATTGCAACCGGTGCGCTAAAACCAAGGACCGCCGTGCTCATTGCGGCCATCATGAACTTTGTTGGTGCCTTTCTTTCGACTGCAGTTGCCAAGGCAATTTCT
Organism: Actinomycetota bacterium; assembly: GCA_046046665.1. Classification (GTDB taxonomy): domain Bacteria; phylum Actinomycetota; class Actinomycetes; order Actinomycetales; family Microbacteriaceae; genus Rhodoluna. Next base: position 56,222 of record JBJOJI010000002.1, on the reverse strand, counting down.
GTTTCGTTAATTAACGAGGGAATCAACATTGGCCCAGAGCTAGTGTTTGCAGGTTTGACCGGTGCCATTCTTTGGAACCTAACAACTTGGTTGCTAGGTCTACCTTCTTCTTCATCACACGCTTTGTTCGGTGGTCTTGTTGGAGCAGCATTAGCCTTTGCCGGTGTGGCCGCAATTAACTTTCCGGCTGTGCTTGAGAAAGTTGTTTTCCCAGCGCTATTTGCACCGGTTATTGCAGGCCTTGCAGCGTTCTTGGCAACCCGCCTTGCGTATCTATTGACCGCGCGTTCACAGGTATCGCGCAAGGCAACCGGAATCGGAACTGGCCGTTCAAACTTCAAGGTTGGCCAGATTTTCACTTCATCACTGGTGGCACTCTCTCACGGAACCAACGATGCACAAAAGACCATGGGTGTAATCACTTTGGTTTTGGTTGCAGCTGGTCTGCAGCCAACCGGTGATCACGTTGAGTGGTGGGTAATCGTCGCAGCCGCAACAGCTATTGCAGTTGGCACCTACATGGGCGGCTGGCGAATCATCAAGACTATGGGTTCAGGCTTAGCTGAGATTAAGCCGGCTCAAGGTCTAGCTGCCGAGGTAGCTACCGCAAGCACAATTCTTGCTTCAAGCAACCTTGGTTTTGCGCTGTCAACAACGCAGGTAGCTTCTGGTGGTGTTATGGGTGCAGGTCTTGGCCGCAAGGGCGGTGCAGTTCGTTGGAACAAGGCTGGCCAGGTTGTTACCGGTTGGCTATTCACATTGCCAGCTGCCGGTGCTGTAGGTGCGCTATCTGCGTTCCTTGTTATGGCGGGCCCACTTGGAATTTTGGCAGACCTAGTTTTGGTTGTCTCAGTTTCAGTTGCAATTTTCCAGATCTCACGTCGCAACCGTATCAACCACAGCAATGTGCTTAGCGAAGTTGAGGGCGCCTCTGAGGTTGTTGCTTCACCTCGCCAGGTACGAAAGGCTGCTGCAGATCAGGCCAAAAAAGACGCTAAGCAGGCAGCAAAAAAGCCAGCAAAGAAGTCAACTTCTAAAGCAAAGGGTGGCAAATAATGATTAATTGGAACAGCCTAATTTTGGTTGCCGCGGTGGCAATTGGCTCAACTGTTGGTCTGGTAACTGTGTTTTCTATTGGAATGCGCTTGCTTACCAACGCCCGCAACATTCAGGAGCACACCAAAAAGCGCGAGGGCGCTCGCCCGGGTGAGGCACTAAATCGCATTGCGGCTTACTTGATGTTTACTATTTGTGCATCAGCTGTGCTTTACGGCATCTACTTGATCGTGCCTTACTTCCACTTGGATAAGTAATCGTCAGGCCAAGAAAAAACTGAAAGAAAACCCCGGTCTCTCGACCGGGGTTTTCGCTTTACTGGCAAGATAGTTTTATGGCTATTGAAAAGAACCCCGTTAAGAAGCAAAAGAATTATGTTTTGCTAACCGGAAGAGATGACTCGGCATTCTGTCAGCGCGTTTCTGACCGCATTGATGAAGGGTACGAGCTTTACGGTTCACCTTCAATTACCTTCAATATCTTCAAGGGGCACCCTGTTGTGGCGCAGGCGTTAGTTCTAAAAAAGAAAGCTGCAAAAAAGCCCGCGGCTAAGCGAAGCAAAAAGTAGTCATGAAAAAAACGCCGCTCACCGATTTAGTTGAGCTTAGAAAAAGAACCAGTTCTAAGTGGCGCCGCTTTGCGCCCGACGTTCTTCCGATGCACGTAGCCGAGATGGATTACGACATTGCAGAAAACATCAAGAGCCTGCTGCTACAAAAGGTCTCGGATTCTGATCTTGGCTATACCGGCCCGGTACCCGAGGTGGCCGAGGGTTTTGTAAAGTTTGCCCAAGAGCGGTGGGGCTGGAACGTTGACTCTAAGCAGGTTCGTCTTTCAACAGATGTTGGAGTCTCAGCTGTAGAAATTCTTCGTGCATTAGGAACACCTGGTGACAGGGTAGTAATCAATTCACCGGTATACAGTTCATTTTTCGGCTGGATTCAAGAGGTGGGGCTTGAAGTTCAAGACGTACCCCTAAAAGAAGGCAGCCATGAATGGGCGCTAGACCTTGCCGGGCTAGAAGCGGCCTTCGCCAGTGGAGCAAAATTCTATTTGATTTGCAACCCGCATAATCCGCTGGGCAAGTTATTTACTCACAAGGAACTGATTGCAATTTCCGAGTTGGCCAAGCAATACAACGTCTTTGTAATCAGCGATGAGATTCACGCACCACTCACTTACGCCGGCGAAGAGTTTGTTCCGTATCTTTCCGTTTCCGATGCTGCTCGTGAAACTGGAGTGTGCATCACCGCGGCAAGCAAGTCGTGGAACTTGGCCGGCCTGAAGGCATCGGTGATTGTCACTGATAGCGCCAAGGTTGTCGAAAAACTCGCCAAGTTGCCAGCAGCACTGCATTGGCGCTCTGGAATTCTAGGCGCATTTGCCATGGCCGAAGCATTCTCAAACTCTTCCAATTGGCTTGATGAGGTTATTGAACTTAATCTAAAGTCCCGTGAACTCTTTGGTGAGCTAATGGCAAAGCACTTGCCGGCTGTACAGCACTGGGTGCCGGCGGCGGGCTACTTAGCCTGGATTGATGTATCTTCGCTAAACATCAGTGATAATCCGGCCCAAACCATCATTGAAGAGCAAAAGGTAGCTTTTGTTCCAGGGTTTGATCACGGAAAGCAATACGGGCACTATGTGCGCATCAATTTTGCCTGTCACCCGGAATCGCTGGAGCGTGCGGTTAAGTCACTTGCGGCCTACGCCGAATAGCACTTACTTTCCCAGTGCCTGCTTCAAGTCTGCAATCAAGTCATCTACGTTTTCCAAACCAACCGAAAGCCTTACCAAGTTTGGAGTAATTCCCATTTCAGTCTGAACTGCAAAACCTAGTCTGCGGTGCGTAGTTGATGACGGGTGGGTGATAAGTGATTTGCTATCGCCCAGGTTGTTTGAAATGTCAATGACCTTTAAGCCATTCATGAACTTAAAGGCTTTGTCTTTGTCACCTTTAATCTTGAAACCAATTGTTGTACCGCCACCGCGCATTTGCTTTTTAGCAAGCTTGTAGTTTTTATCGCTCTTTAAGAACGGGTAAGAAACCATTTCAATCTTTTTGTGGCCGGCCAAGAATTCAGCCACCTTCAGCGCGTTCGATGCCATGCGCTCAACACGCATGGTTACTGTTTCAAGAGACTTAAGCATTACCCAAGCGTTGAACGCACTCATGCTCTGACCGGTGTGACGAGTAAACGGAATCACAGAATTCTTAATGTACTCACGAGATCCCAAAATAGCCCCGCCTAGAACACGGCCTTGGCCATCAATGTGTTTTGTTGCCGAGTACATAACCACATCGGCTCCAAGCTCTAGTGGCTTTTGCAGCACAGGAGTTCCCATTACGTTGTCAACAACCACGGTTGCTCCAACTTTGTGGGCAAGATCGCTAACCATGCGAATGTCAACGATTTCCATCATTGGATTGCTTGGTGACTCAATAAAGACAACCTTGGTTGGCTCAGAGAGAGCCTCAGCCCACTTCTTTTTGTCGTTGCCTTCAACCAGAACAATCTCTACTCCCCAAGATGGAAGAATTTCGGTAAGCACAACGTAACAAGACGAGAACATGGCCATAGAGGCAACCACGCGATCGCCAGCTTTTACAAGACATGCAACCGATGAAAACATGGCTGACATGCCGGTGCCGGTAGCGAAGCAAGCCTCGGCACCTTCAAGAGCGGCCAAGCGCTCTTCAAACATGGTGACGGTTGGGTTTGAAAAGCGGCTGTAAAGGTGGTGTTGGGACTCTTCTTTAAAGGCCGATTCAGCTTGCTCTGCCGAGTCGTAGGTGAATCCACTGCTTAGGTAAAGTGCCTCTCCGGTTTCGCCAAAACCGCTGCGGGCAAGCCCAGCGCGAACGGCAAGAGTGTCTTGGTGAAGTTGCCAGTTTGGCTTTTTTCCGTCAAATGGTTCTTGGTATCCCCAAGGGCGAGTGCGCTGTGTCATTCAACCAACAATATCGCATTGCGACCGTGACTACCTATACATAGTTTCTAAATTTGAAATGAAGAGCTGGGCAGATCTGTCTCATTATTGGAAATGGCAGCAACCATTCGAGTGACAACTGTGGGTACTGCCATGCCAGCGCCAAAATTGGGTGCGGTTCCAAAAATGGCTCGGTTGGCCAATCCTGAATCTGTGTGGCCGGGTCTGGCATCCAGCCAGCGAATGCCCAGTCTCTTAAGTTCTTTCGCGGCAGCTTTTGAATATGCCAAGAGGGCAGCCTTGCTGGCTGAGTATGCGGCCAGTCCAGCCATTGGATTTTCGCTGATGATTCCGCTGATAGTCAAGATGAACGGCTGGTTGTTTTTAGCTGCCGATGTTGCCAATCTGGGAATCAATCTATTGGCCAGATCTATTTGCCCAATTGCATTCACCTGCATCAACCTGCCTGCCACCTGGGCTGGGGTTTCTTGAACTGGCCCAAACGCAACCAAACCCGATGCAAACACAATTCCATCAAGTTCTGCGTTAGAGCCATTTAGGTAATCGGCCAGAGTTTGAATCGAAGCAAATTCGTTTAGGTCAAGTAATAACCGCTGCGCAAGATTTGCGTTTAATCTAGAGGCCGATTCCTCGGCTCTTGCGGTGCCAATTACCTGTGCACCAACGTTCATGAGCTGCTGGCAAAACTCAGTTCCAAAAGCGCCGTTAGCGCCAACCACCAAAATGGTCTTTCCGTTTAGTTCACTCATGCAGCAGCCTCCTTTGCTTGGTCTAACCTTAGGGCTATGCAGAAAATTTCCAGGCTAGCTCTTATCGCTGCAACTATCGGGCCGGTTCAATCGGTGCTGGGTTGGGTTATTGCTGGGTCACTTTGGCCGGGCTATGATCCGATTCGCAAAACAATTAGTGATTTGGCCGCCGATGATTCACCGGTTCAGGCAATTCAGAGTAGCTTCTTTGTTCTTGGTGGAGTCTTAAGTTTGGTTGCGGCAATCTATGCCCGGTCATTGGCTCTTCCTGGGAGAGTGGTTATATTTTTGGGTGGCATAGCCACGTTTGGCTTCGCCTACTTCACCACTCCTTCGCAAGACAGCTCTTCAGAGATGCACAGAATTTTTGCAATCGCTTCGTTCGTCTTGTTCTCGGCTTGGCCGCTTTTTTCAATTAGGTTCAACAAGGTGTATCCGTGGTTGATTCGGCCTTGGGGAGCGGTGCTGGCCACGGTGTTTTTCACTGTAATTTCGTTGTGGTTTCTAAGTACCTGGACCAACCCCGATGCCACCAACGTGGGCCTGGTTGAGAGAATTATTGCCACCGCGCAAACTTGTTATCTTTCACTGGTGATTTGGGTTTGTTGGTTTCACGGGTCTAAGCCATAATTTAGTGACCATTTAGTTTTTAGGAGCCAATGTTGTCTCAAAACCTTCGTGCCCGCGTGGCCATATCTTTTCTTTTCACCTTCACTGGCTCGAGCCTTACCGCGTGGGCAGTTCACATTCCTCAGGTCAAGGCTCAGTTTGGGCTAAACAACTCTCAGGTCAGCCTCATCATCATCATGTTGGGATTAGGCGCTCTGGCGTCAATGAACCTTATGGGGCATCTGGTAGATAAAAAAGGCAGTAAGTTTGCCACTACGTTTACCAGCGTTCTTGCCGGCGCCGCTCTAATTTTGCCTGGCCTTGCGCCAAACGTGCTTACGCTTTGCGTAGCTCTATTTGTTACCGGAATATTCATGGGCGGTGCAGATGTATCGATGAACGCTCACGCGGTAGAAGTTGAAAAGGCCTACGGTCGCCCAATTTTTAGCGCCTTCCATGCCTTTTGGTCTTTGGGTGGCGTGATTGGAGCAGCCGTTGGTGGCGCAGCTCTTGCCGCAGGTTTGCCAATGTTCGTGACTCTGTCTTCACTTGGTATCTTCTGTGGTGTTATTGCTTTGCTTCTTAACGCATGGCTGCTAGACAATCCAAAGATTGCAGCAAATAAAGAAAAGAATGCGGCAATTTCTAAAGAAGAACAAAAAGCAGTTAGGAAAGAGCAGAGTAAGGCGAATCGCCCATTCATGAAGTTGGTGATTGCCCTTGGCATCATGGCTGGTTCTGGCGCGCTGATTGAAGGAATTGGTATTGACTGGTCTGCCCTCTTTGCCGTTGATGTTTTGAATGCAACGGTTTCGCAAGCTGCCTTTTTTGTAATGTTCTTCTCTGGCGCTATGGCTTCGTTCCGGTTGGTAGCCGATAAGGTCGTTGCCAAAGTTGGCCGCCTAAATGTGATTCGATACGGTTCTGCAATTAGCGCACTGGGCGTTGCTTTTGCCTTGGCGCAAACTGCTATTCCAGTTTCAATAGCCGGTTGGTTTATTGCAGGGCTAGGAATCTCTGCGGTTGTGCCACAGATCTTTGCCTACTCAGCTGAAGTTGGCGAAGAGTCGCACTCGGGTAGAAATATGGCCATTGTCTTTGGACTTTGCTACGCGGGAATGCTAGGTGGCCCAGCGGTAATTGGTTGGGTTGCAAACCTTGCTCCACTTGGTACGGCACTTCTTTTTGGTTCATTGCTGGGAGCATTCATCTTTGCGGCATCTTGGTTTCTGCCAAAGCCAAAGCAACTTTAGTCAACCTTAAATCAGAAAACCTCACCCAATGGGTGAGGTTTTCTGATTTTGTAGGCCCCGTCGGGATCGAACCGACGACCCTCGGATTAAAAGTCCGATGCTCTAACCAACTGAGCTAGAGGCCCACGCCCTTCCGGGCATTGAATTTGAGCCAAGGCCCAAAAGACAACTTGACTAGTCTACCAAGCGCGGTTGGATTGGTAGCTCCTTAGATGATTTTGTTGGCCATTCAACCACCAGCATGGCGGCAACCATGACGGCCCCACCCAGTACGGTCTTTAATCCCAGCACCTCTTGTCCAACAATTACCGCTATTACTGCGGTCCAGAGGACCTCGGTGGTCAAGAAGATGGCTACCCTAGATGGGTCCATGATGCTCTGAGCCCAGGTCTGCACCAAGAATGCCACTGCGGTTGAAAAAACAGCCGTAAAGATAACCGCAAACCAGCCATCGCCGTTTACCGGTGGGTCGTAACCGCCATCCAGCATGGCGCCAGCCCAGCTGTAAATAGCAACCATGGCCAACTGAATTAGGGTCAATGCGTATACGTCTTTGCCGGGACTCCAAATACTTAAACCAACAATATGGCCGGCAAATAGGAGCGCACAAAGGACTACCCAAAGTTGATTCACATCAACGCTGAATCCGTTCAGGGTCAAAAGGCCTAGCGCTCCTAGGGCCAGCACGATTCCAATAACCAGCTGCTTATTGATCTTGTTACCAAACATCATCCAGCCCAGCAAGGGCGTTAACACAACGTAAAGCCCGGTGATGAAACCGGTGATAGCAGCAGTGGTTAATTCAAGGCCAATGGTTTGAGTTATGTAGCCACCAGAAAGCAAGGTTCCAAGTAGCACGCCATGCTTCAACAATTTTGAATCGAGAGACTTTAGAACACTTGGACGAAAAGCAATCATCACCAGAACGGCAAGAGTGAATCTGGTTGCTAGAAAATCGTTAAACGGTTGGGCCGCAATGGCATCTTTCATAAGTACGAATGCTGCACCCCATGCGATTGCAACGGCCAAAAGTGCCAGTGCTGCCCAAGTTGTTTTCTTCATCCTGCCAGCCTAACTGAGCAAAATGACTATTTTTTGGCTAGAGCTGCGTTCCTGGCCATTGAAGGAAACACCAATCCGTGCATTGGCCAAACAGACCACCAGTACGCGTGACCAAGCAAACCTTTAGGTGCGTAAATTGCCACCTGGGTCAAAATTGTTCCGCCAGTTTCTGCGTCTTTTTCTAGTCCAAATTCAAGCCATGCTAGCCCGGGCATTTTCATTTCCGCTCGAAGCCTAAGCAGGGTTGGTCTATTGATTTCTTCAACGCGCCAAAAATCTAGGGCGTCGCCAACTTGCAAATGGTTTGGGTCTCGGCGGCCACGGCGTAATCCAACGCCGCCAAAAATCTTGTCAATGAATCCACGAGCTTCCCACGCCCAAGTTGCAAGTGAATAGCCGTTGTCACCGCCAATAGATTCAACCCGCTTCCAAACTTCTTCGATTGAATCAGGGGAGTGCACAATGCGAACATCGCGGTAAAGGGTTCCTCCAGCCCAGTCGGGGTCTGTTGGAAGCGGTTCAGATGGGGTCCAAGGTACCGAAGCATCGCTCCATCGGGTTTCTACGCGAGCATCTTTAATTTTGGTAAGGGCCAACTGCACCGCACGATTAAAAGGAGTTAGCCCACCTTCGGGATCTGGAATCAAACCGCGAATGCTGTCGTCAGTGGCAACAACTTCATTCTTCAAGCTGGCTACCAAACGCTTGGCCAAGGTATAGGGAACTGGAGTAACCAATCCCACCCATCCGCTAGAAAGCCTTGGGGTCAAGACCGGAACCGGAATAATAATTCGCCTTGGCAGACCCGCGGCCTCGGCGTACTGCTGCATCATCTCTTTATAGGTGAAAATTTCTGGCCCACCAATATCAAATGCCCCACTGACTGTGGGGTTGATGGCAGCAGCCCCAACCAGATACCTAAGCACGTCTCGAACTGCAATTGGTTGAATGCGAACGTTGACCCACTTGGGTACAGTCATAATCGGAAGTCGCTCGGTTAGATAGCGCAGCATTTCAAATGACGCAGAACCAGAACCAATCACAACCCCTGCGCGAAGTTCAATTGTTGAAACCCCGGAAGCGCGAAGAATCTCACCGGTCTCGGCTCTTGCCTGCAAATGCGGAGACATAGTTTCATTGGGCGCAATTATTCCGCCAAGGTAAACGATTCGTTTCACATTTGCTTGCTTGGCCGCTTTACCAAAGGTCTCAGCCATCTCGCGCTCTTCTTGTTCAAAGTTGTCTTTAGACATGAGCGCGTGTAGCAAGTAGTAGGCAACGTCAACGCCAATCATTGCCTCGGCAAGAACGTTGGGGTTGTGGGCATCACCTTCTGAAACTTCAACCTGATCAATCCACGGGTGATATTTCAGGCGGTCTGCGTTGCGAGCCAGAATGCGAACACGGTATCCGTGCTTTAGAAGTTCAACGATTAGTCGCCCACCGATGTATCCGGTGGCACCGGTAACTAGGCACAGGGCTGGCTGGCCAGCTGCATTCTTTAGAAGGGGCAGACCTTGGCTCACCGATGAGTTCATGGCTTTAGATTACGCCGTATCTTTCGACTGAAACAATTTTTCGCTGTTTGCCAATTTCATTTGCGGTCAGGTGAACCACCAACAGCTCAGCGGGCTTTAGGCCGGGGCCTTCGCGCAGCAACTCTTTTTGCGCGCTGGTTGCGTAGGCCTCTAGGGTCTCAAAAATAGTTGGCAGTGCCGGGCGGTGTGAGCAAATTACAGATGCTCGGCCATCTTCGATAATGTCTGTGATTACGTTCTTAGTGCGCTTGGGTCCTTTTTTGTTACCTAGCTCACTTAGCTGAGACCGTTCAATAATTTTTAGATTGCGTTTCTTGGCGTATGGGGCAACCGTGTTCAGGCACCTTGACCACGGGCTGGTGATTACTCGCTTGGGTGAAAACGCGCCCAAAAGTTTGATCAGTTGCTTCGCTTGGGCATCGCCGGCTGGCAGTAGCGGGCGGTTGCCGTCGTCTACCGCTTGGCCGTTCATCCAGTCAGCACGGGGGGTGGCCTTGGCATGCCTCAAGACAATTAGCGGCTTGGTGCGAAGCTGATTCTTTTTTTGCAGTGCCAGAAGTTCATCAAGAACCTCACTGTCAAATTCGTAGGTCAAAAGTTTTCGCGCCTCATCGGGTGTGCGCCATTCAACGCTTTCAACTTCTTCACTTGGTTTAAATTTTGATTTTGCCAATGTGCTTGGGCTTACACGTGCTGCCCAGTAGTGCACCTCTTTTGCCGTGCCATTTGGAATTTTGTAATTCACAATTTTCAAGCGTGGGCCAAGTTTAATTTTTAGGCCGGTCTCTTCGGCAATTTCGCGAACCGCAGTCTCTGGCAATAGTTCGCCTGGATCAACTTTGCCTTTTGGCCAACTCCAGTCGTTGTGACGATTGCGGTGAATCAAGGCAACAAGTAATTTACCTTTTTCTTCACGCCACAAAATAGCGCCAGCCGCATAAATAGTCATTAGGTGCGTGAGTGGCGCTTTCCGTGAACTTCTTTCATGATTTGATCTTGAAGATCAACAAGTACCGCACCGTTATCCATGGTCTGGTGTCTTGTCCAAGTTCCGTTGGCGCTCAAATACCAAGAGGCAACGTTCTCACTCATTGCCAAATCAAACAGCGCGTTAAGTTCACGAATGTGATCTGGCTGTGAAAGCCTCACCAGCGCCTCAACACGGCGATCGAGGTTGCGGTGCATCATGTCGGCTGAACCAATAAATACAGCAGGGTCACCACCGCCCATAAATGTGAATACGCGTGAGTGCTCAAGGTAGCGGCCAAGCACTGAGCGAACTGTTATGTTTTCGCTGAGACCCGGGACCCCTGGCTTTAGCGCACACATACCGCGAACCAAAATTTCTACCGGTACACCCGCATTAGATGCTTTATAAAGTGAGTCAATAATTTGCTCATCAACCAGCGAGTTCACCTTGATGCGAATGCGCGCCTCTTTACCGGCTTGCTTAAACGCAATCTCGCGCTCAATGCGCTCGGTTAGCCCTTCACGCACACCAACCGGTGAAACCATAAGTGATTTGAACTCTGCCTCAGGTGCGTAACCCGATAGCTGGTTGAACAACTTGGTGAGGTCTTCACCTACTGATTCGCGGGCGGTTAGCAGACCGTAGTCTTCGTAGTAGCGAGCAGTTTTTGGGTTGTAGTTTCCGGTGCCAACGTGGCAGTAGCGGCGCAACTGGCCGCCTTCTTGGCGAATAACCAGAGCCAACTTACAGTGCGTCTTTAGACCAACGATTCCGTAAACCACGTGCACGCCAGCCTGCTCAAGTTTGCGCGCCCAAGCAATATTGTTCTGTTCATCAAAACGAGCCTTGATCTCAACCAGTGCCAATACCTGTTTGCCGGCTTCAGCAGCCGCGATCAGGGCATCAACAATTGGTGAATCACCGGATGTGCGATAAAGAGTTTGCTTGATCGCCAAAACCTTTGGGTCGGCAGCCGCTTGTTCAACAAATGCTTGAACAGATGTTGAGAAAGATTCGTAGGGGTGGTGCATCAGAATATCGCGCTGACGCATTGCCGAGAAAATGCTTACATCTTTGTCTTCAACCGGTTGCAAGAAGCGGTTGGTGATTACCGGGTGCGGTGGGTAGCGCAAGTCTGCGCGCTTCAAGCCGGCAATTTCAAACAGCCCGGTTAGATCAAGTGGTGATGGCAGGTGATAAACATCTTCATCGTTGATATCTAGTTCACGAATTAGAAGTTCCAAAACTTCTGGATTTATATCGTTGGCTACCTCAAGACGAACCGGTGGGCCAAAGCGGCGGCGCAGTAATTCTTTCTCTAAAGCAAGAAGCAGGTTCTCGCCTTCTTCTTCATCAACCTCTAAGTCTTCGTTTCTAGTCACACGAAACGTGTGGTGTTGCAAAACCTGCATGCCAGGAAACAGCAAACCAAGGTATTCGCCAATGATGTCTTCAAGCGGAACGAAGCGGGCGTCGGTGACTCCTGTGTTGCCCGGAATTCGAACGAAGCGCGGAAGAAGAGGCGGAACCTTAACTCTGGCAAAGTGCTCTTTATGGGTCTCTGGGTTTTTCAAAACCACGGCAAGGTTTAGTGACAAACCTGAGATGTAAGGAAAAGGGTGTGCTGGGTCAACCGCAAGCGGAGTTAGTACCGGAAAAATTTGATTCTGAAAATACTCATGCAGCAGACCACGTTCTGATTCTTCTAGATTTGCCCAGCGAACAATGCGAATGCCCTTTTCACGCATTTCAGGTTTGATGGTGTCGATAAAAAGTTTTGCGTGACGCTCTTGCAGGCGGTGGGCCTCGCGGCTGATCTCACTAAGTACCTCTTGAGGAGAAAGCCCTGAGCTTGCGGTTACCGCCAAGCCGGTGGCAATTCGGCGCTTTAGCCCGGCAACGCGAACCATGAAGAATTCGTCAAGATTAGAGGCAAAAATGGCCAAAAAGTTGACTCGCTCAAGCAGGTAAAGGTTTGGGTCTTCGGCCAGTTCCAAAACGCGCTGGTTGAAGGCAAGCCAGCTAAGCTCGCGATCCAGGTAGCGGTTTGGGGCCAATTCGGTGCCAAAATCGGGCAACGAGATGGCCATGGTTTCTTCTGAAGACATTCTTCAATCCTGCCACGAGCAGGTTGCCTCTGGATAGACGCAGTTTTAAGGGCAGGTAAAGCCTGCAAACACCGATATCGGGCCTATTCAGCTAAGGCGTGGGCGTCTTCTTCAAGATTGAATCGGTAGCCAACGTTGCGAACGGTGCCAATTAGAGCCTCTAGGTCGCCCAGTTTGGCGCGTAGCCGGCGAATGTGCACATCTACGGTTCTTGTGCCACCAAAGTAGTCGTAGCCCCAGACCTCGCTCAAGAGCTGTTCGCGGGTGAACACACGGCCCGGGTGCTGGGCCAAAAAGCGCAGCAATTCAAACTCTTTATATGTCAGATCCAGCGGGCGGCCGTTTACCTTGGCCGAATAACTGGCCTCATCAATTACTACGCCCGAAGCGTGGATCTTGTCGTTACGATCAAATTGCTGGGCCTTGCCAATGGCTAAGCGAATGCGGGCATCAAGTTCGGCAGGTCCGGCGCCTTCAACCACAATGTCTGAAGCACCCCACTCGGCACTAACGGCGGCAAGACCGCCCTCGGTCACCACAAGAATCAAAGGGGCGCCTAGCCCGGTAGCTACCAGAATCTTGGCAAGTGACTTTGCCGAGGCCAAATCGCGGCGGGCATCAAGAAAAATAAGGTCGTGACCCGGGGCGTTGACCAGGTTTGCCGGTTCTGCCGGAATCTGGCGAACACGGTGGCTAAGTAGCCCAAGCGCAGGAAGTACTTCTGTGTCGGCAGTTGCCGACAAAACTAGAAGTTGAGCCATTTTCTCTCCAAATCGCTTGGCTAAAGTTTAGCCCTTTATTGGTGGGTGGTTAAGGCATGATTGCCTTGTGAAAGCTAAATGGACTCAGATCATTGCCATTTGGGCGCTGGTTGCAATTGTGACGGTGGCCCTGGTGGCTAGTTCTCCTGCAGAGGGCAAGCAGGTTGAGGCCGCGTTCGGAGCAATTCTTGCCGGTTCCATTGCCACCGTTTCGCTTTTGCAGTTATTCAAGAACAATGCCGAAGGGTTCGTTCGAAAGCTTATTTATGTGGGCGGGGGCAGCTACCTAATCCTGGCTATAGCAACCGCCTACCTTTTTCTGAAAGGTTAGACTTAATCCATGTTGCTAGCACTCGAGATTTTCTTCACCGGACTATTGGTCTTGGCTTCTTTGGCTATTGCAGGGGTTTCAGCACTCGTGCTTTATAAGTTGTTCAAGGGTCAGAAATAGTTGTTCGTATTTCCTGAGGGGCTTCCACTGGAGCTCACTCCTTTCGCTTTTCTCGTTGGTAAATGGGAAGGCACCGGAATCATTAGTTACAAAATTAATGACACCGATGAAGCGCCAATCGAGCGCGAGTTTAAACAGCGCATTGAATTTGCCCACGATGGCTCAAATGCACTTACCTATGTTTCGTCAGCTGAGCTGATGGATGAAGAAGGAACAATTCTTCCCAGCGAACTGGGTTACTGGCGAGTAGCCCGCCCGCACGAACCGGCCGATCACGGACCTGGTCTGATGCTTGGTGCCGGCGAGAAAAGCATTAACAATCACGAAGACCTAGAGAAGCTGCGCAATAAAGAAGGCGGCTTTGATATTCAGGTTTCTGTTCTGCACCCGGGCGGAATGGCCGAGCTTTATAACGGCAAGATCAAAGGGGCTCGAGTAGACCTTGCCTCTGCCTACGGCACTGCTTTTGAAACCGCCAAGACCTACCGCCACTCAACCCGCTTATTTGGCCTTGTTGAAAACGCCTTGCTTTGGGTGTGGGAGATCGCGTTACCGGGTGGGGATTTGAAACCACACGCTTCTGCCCGCCTTGAACGAGTGGAGTAACTCGTGAATGTTGCGCAAGAACATTTTGGTAATCCAAACATTGAGCAGCGCAACCTTGCTGAAGGTAAAGCCGCTGTAAATCTTGGCGCTCGCGGAATCATCACAGTTTCCGGTGAGGATCGTTTGGCTTGGCTACATTCTTTGCTTTCTCAAAATCTAAAAAATCTCTTGCCTGGGGTTTCTGCTGAGGCGTTGCTACTAGACCCGCAAGGTCACATCGAGCAAGTTATTCACTTTATTGACGATGGTGAAACTTCTTGGTTGGTTGTTGAAGATGCGGGTCGCGAGCCGCTGTTGGCATGGCTTACCAAAATGGTTTTCCGTATGAAGGTTTCTGTGGCTGATCGTTCGGCTGACTTTGCTGTAATTGGCCAGATTGGCCAGGGTATTCCGCAAAGTTTTATTTCTAACGGAGTTGCCCTGATTTGGAATGACCCTTGGCCTGGAGTGGTCACCGGTGGAGTGCGTTATTCAATGGCGCGTCCGGCCAAATGGGCTTGGACAGAATCGTTGGTTGAAGCTTCAAAAGTTGATGCCGTGCTGGCTGAATTTGATAAGGCAGGCACCATGGCGTACGACGCTCTTCGCATAGGCGCTCACCGCCCGCGCCAAGCATCAGAGGTTGATGGCAAGGCATTGCCACATGAGTTTGACTGGATGTCAACCGCGGTACACATGTCAAAGGGTTGTTACCGTGGCCAAGAGACCGTTGCCAAAGTTCATAACTTGGGCCACCCTCCGCGCAGACTTACCTTTTTGCACCTCGATGGTTCTGGGCATTTTCTTCCAGATGCCGGCGATGAAGTTCACGTGGTTGGTGAAGACCGCGCACGTGGGCACATCACAATTGCCGCGCAGCACTTTGAGTCGGGGCCTATAGCGCTTGCGCTATTGAGCCGTGGAGTTCCTGAAAATGCGCTGCTGGTTGTGAAGAGCGCCGGTGGCGACATTGATGCGAGCCAAGAAGTTATTGTTCCGGCAAGTGCCGGTAAAGCGGCCGATATTCCAAAGCGCAATTTGCTCATGGGCGGCAAGCACTAATGGGGTCAGCCTTCTGATGGCGCTAAATAAAGAATCGTTAAATATTCACTGGACTTTGCGCGCCTCTACTCAAAGAGTTTTTGAATCACTTCCATCAATATTGCAAATAGTTGCGGCAGCCACAGTTGCGTATTCCATTGGTTTTTTCCTGTTGGGTCACTCAAATCCAATCTTTACGGTAACGGTGACTATCGCCTCACTTGGCTTTACGCGTGATGCAAGACTTCGCCGTGTTTTTGAAACTGCCCTTGGCATGGTGGTTGGCATTGCGCTTTCTGAGGTTCTACTAAACCTGCTTGGCGCCGGTGTTTGGCAGATGGCCATTGTGCTCTTGATTGCGCTTACTTCGGCAAGGTTTCTCTCTGGGAAAGCAGCATTTGCTCTCACGGTTGGAGTGCAGGCCATGTTGGTTTACATCATGCCGGCACCGGATGGTGGCGCTTTCGTGCGCAGCTTAGATGCGCTTATCGGTGGTGCCACGGCACTGCTCTTTACTGCACTGATACCACGCGACCCAATTGGCATGGCTTCTAAAGACGCTGAAAAACTTTTTAATGTTTTCTTGGACTCGGTGGATGCGCTGAAAACAGCAGTTAGAAGTGCCGACGTAAAAGTGGTTGACGCAGCTCTAGTTAGGGTTCGGGGTTCGCAGCCACTGGTTGATAACTGGCGTATGAGTCTAGACAGCGCAATTTCTGTTTCAAGAATTTCACCTTTCATGCGCAAGCACCGCCAGGGGTTATCGAGCCAGGTTAGATTAATGCGCGGAATGGATCTTGCCACCCGCAATTTGCGTGTGGTTGTTCGCCGAGTTGATTTCTTGATTCGCGATGGCGAGGCCCGCCCCTACCTAGCTGATTTATTTGAGCAGATTTCGGCAGCCACAGCTGTATTGGCGAAAGGCTTAGAAAGCACCGATGCCTTGAGCGAATCGCAAGAAATGTTGCTTGAAATCATTCACCAACTTGATCCAAAAAAGTTTGGCATAGCCGATCAGCTGCGTGAGGCGAGTGTGCTTTTGTTGCTTCGCCCGCTACTAATTGACCTGCTTTGTGCTAGCGGAATGTCAGAAGAAGCGGCACGAGCCGAGTTGCCTAAGGTTTAGACGCCGGCGTTATTGTTTAGGTGATACAGCCGACCATTCAATGGTTAGTTCGCCAAGGCGCCAGCGCTTTCGATCGCCCACCAGCGGCCAACCCTCCGCTAGCATCTGCTTGCAGGTGGAGACCCAGCGTTGGGCCGGGCTGAAAGAACCAAGGCCTGCATTAGACAACCAAGCCAAATCAAGCGCTTTCAAGAATTCATGAATTTTTTCGCCAGGAACATTGTGATGAATCAATACCTTAGGCAATCTTTCTGCCACTTTACTTGGCAGATCAAGACCAATCAGACGAAGCGAAATCGTAAGAGTTAGTGGGCTGTTTTTATCTAAAGTCACCCAACTTGAAAGTCTGCCTATTTCGTCGCAAGTACCTTCAACTAGTAACCCGTTTTCTGATAGACGCGATTGCATTTGAGCCCAGGCTTCTGCAACCTGCGATTCCTCGTACTGGCGCAGCACATTGAATGCACGAATCACATCAGCCTTTTGCGCAATGCTAGCCGGAAGGGGAGTTTCGAAGCCACCATGGGTGAAGTGCAGGTGATTGGTGGCAACGGAAAGCCCTCGTTCCACTCTTTCGCGATCAATTTCGATACCCACCACGTGAGTGCTTGGATTAATTTTTTGAAGGCGCGATAACAGCTCTACCGCGGTTATTGGTGATGCGCCAAATCCAAGATCTACAACTACGGGTGTTGGCGTTTGTCTAATCAGGGGTAGCGCCGCAATAAATCTATCGATGCGGCGTAGCCGATTTGGGTTGGTTGTACCCCTAGTGATTGTGCCTATCGGCTTCTTGGTTGCCACAAATACAAATCTACCGTCGCCACTAAACTGTGAGCATGACTGCGAAATACACACTTATTCTTTTGCGCCACGGCAACTCTGTTTGGAATCAGCAAAACCTATTCACCGGTTGGGTAGATGTTGACCTGAGCGACCAGGGTCGTGCCGAAGCAAAGCGCGCTGGTGAACTACTGGCCGAATCTGGCCTCAAGCCAGACCTGCTTTACACATCTCGTTTGAAGCGCGCTATCAACACCGCACACATAGCCTTGAACGCTGCTGAGCGCAGCTGGATTGACGTGCAGCGTGACTGGCGCCTAAACGAGCGTCACTACGGTGCTCTGCAGGGCAAAGATAAAGCGCAGACCTTGGCCGAGTATGGTCCTGAAATGTTCCAAACCTGGCGCCGCAGCTTTGACGTGCCACCACCACCGATTGATGACAATGACCAATACTCGCAAGCTCACGATGAGCGCTATGCAGATTTGGGCGACAACATTCCAAAGACTGAGTGCTTGAAGGATGTTCTTGAGCGCATGCTGCCATTCTGGTTGTCAGACATTCAACCTTCACTAAAGAGTGGCAAGACTGTTTTGGTTACCGCCCACGGTAACTCTCTTCGTGCATTGGTTAAGCACCTTGATGGTGTTTCAGATGAAGACATTGCAGAGTTGAACATTCCAACCGGCATTCCTTTGGTTTATAAGTTGGATGAAAACTTCAAGCCGGTTGTTGCCGGTGGTGAGTACCTTGACCCAGAGGCGGCTGCCGCTGGTGCTGCTGCTGTTGCAGCACAGGGAAACAAGAAGTAGAAACTTAAGCAAAAATCCTCCCCAATAAGTTGGGGAGGATTTTTCTTTGAACGAATTATTCGGCGTCTGCCCATTCGCCGGTGGTTAGGTAACTTACCTTTGACGAAATATCTACAACGTGGTCTGCAAAGCGCTCGTGGTATCGGCTGGCAAGTGTTACGTCAACGGTAAACATTGCGTTCTCTTTCCAGTCATCGCCAAGTACCACGTCAAACACGTGACGGTGTAGCTCATCAACGCGTGCATCCTGGGCTTGAATCTCGCGTGCGAAATCTGCGTCGGTGGTCTTTAGTAGTTGCACAACCTGCTTGGCCAGCTTTACATCAAGTTGGCCCATCTCAGAGAATGTGCCAGCAAGTGAAGCAGGAACCGCTGAACCTGGAAAGCGGTAGCGGGCTATTGCCGCGATGTGTCCGGCTAGAGCACCCATGCGCTCAAGAGATGCAGAAATGCGAAGCGCTGAAACCAAAACGCGAAGATCACGGGCCACCGGTGACTGCTTGGCCAAGATCTTGATGACCAGTTCGTCTAGGGCAAGAGCCTTGTTGCCGGTTGCATCAGCAATGGCAATAGCCTCATCGGCAAGGTCGGCATTAGAAGTATTGAAGGCCTGGGTTGCCTTCTCGATGACCTTGGCCGAGTCTGAGGCAATCTCTACTAGGCGGGTCTGAACCTCTTGCAACTGGGATTGGAAAATCTCGCGCACGCGGCACCTCTCATTTGAATTCACCTGCAGAATCGCAGGACTAGGTAAACAATGGCCAAACTTTCCCTGAACTGACCGATAATTCCCTAGTTTTCAAGGGTTCTGGGCTGTTAACCAAGCAAACAAATCACTTAGTCTTGAAGCGTGAACACCTCGGCAGAACTCTGGAGCGCGGCACTGCTGGCGTTTGTTACGGGTTCTGTTGCCACGGGTCTAATTCTTTGGACTTCCATGAAGACCCAAGAAGCACAGAAAAAAGCTCAGATAATTCCCGACGGTGTGACCGGTGCACTGCACGCCTTGGCCACCGCTGGCCTGGTGCTAGACATCGATAACAAAATTGTTCGCGCTACCAGAAGTGCGTTTGCGCTTGGCTTGGTGCGCGATCAGGTCTTAGTACACCCAAAGCTTGTTTCGCTAGTTGATAAGGCGCGAAAAGCAAAGAAGGCCAGCAAAGCAAGAGCTCGAGACTTTGCACTTGCCTCAAAAATTGGTGACAACACTATTTGGGTTACCTCGCGTGCTGTTCACCTTGGTGATGGCTTCGTGCTTTTGCTAGTTGAAGACCGCACTGAATCACACAATCTCGAAGAAACCCGCCGCGACTTTGTGGCAAATATTTCTCACGAACTTAAAACTCCAATCGGCGCAATGAGTCTTTTGTCGGAAGCTATTCAATCTGCTGCTGATGACCCAAAGCAGGTAAGAAAGTTTGCCAAGAATCTTGAGACAGAATCGGCAAGACTCACTCATCTTGTGCAAGACATCATTCAGCTTTCTAGAGTGCAATCGGCTGATGTTGCTGGCAGCACCCAAGAGGTTGATTTGTCGCTTGTTGTTGCAGAAGCGGTTGACCGCAATCGCGTTCAAGCAAATAAGAAAAAGATTCAGGTAAAGATTTCAAGCACCGATAAACTGCGCGTTTTCGGCGACCTTGAGTTGCTGACCACAGCGGTGAAGAACCTAATTGAAAATGCAATCTCTTATTCAGATGTGGAAACCAATGTGAGTGTGACCCTTCGCAAAAAGAGCGGAGTTGCCGAGATTGCTGTTAAAGACAAGGGCGCTGGAATTGCACCTGAAGATCTTGAAAGAATTTTTGAACGCTTCTACCGAATTGACCAAAGCCGCTCGCGCGCAACCGGCGGAACCGGTTTGGGTTTGAGTTTGGTTAAAAACATTACCCAGAAACACCTTGGTGAAATTCAGGTCAAGTCAAAAGTTGGCTCTGGCTCTACCTTCACGATTCGCTTACCTTTAGCCACTGCACCTATCGATGCAACAGGAAGTAAAAAATAATGACCAGAGTTCTAATCGTTGAAGACGAACAGTCACTTCGCGAACCATTGGTTTACCTACTAAAGAAGGAAGGCTTCGACACCGTTGAAGCTGCCGACGGCACCCAAGCCATTGAGCTCTTTGATAAAGGTGACATTGACCTGGTGCTGCTTGATCTGATGCTGCCCGGTATCAGCGGCAACGAGGTATGTCGCATCATTCGCCAGAGCTCTCAGGTGCCAATAATCATGCTGACCGCCAAGGACTCTGAAATTGACAAGGTGGTTGGCTTAGAGATTGGCGCCGACGACTACGTCACCAAGCCATATTCAACCCGTGAATTGCTTGCCCGTATGAAGGCGGTTCTGCGCCGTCACACAGACAGCGCACCGGTTGCCGAGACACCTGGAATCATTGAAGTTGGCTCGGTTCGCATGGATGTTGACCGTCACATAGTTGAGGTGCACGGCGAGAAGGTTTCAATGCCACTCAAAGAGTTTGAACTCCTTGAGCTTTTGCTTGAAAACGCAAACCGGGTGCTTACCCGCGGTCAAATCATTGACCGAGTTTGGGGGTCAAACTACTTTGGTGACACCAAGACTCTTGATGTGCACATTAAGCGCATTCGCTCAAAGATTGAAGACGACCCGGCACGACCGGTTCACTTGCTTACTGTGCGCGGGCTTGGCTATAAGTTCGAGGCTTAGGCAATAAAAAAATCCCTCACCATTGGTGAGGGATTTCTTCTTAAGTTTGATTAGTTGCTTGAAGGCTCAACTGTGCCAAGTGAGTCAATGATCGGCTTATAGAAATCAAAGGTGTCATCAAGCACAGGAACATTTAGGTCAACTGACGAGCTGCCCTCAGTTACCTTGATGGTCACGATATCTCCAGCCTTGCCACCCAGGTTGATAGCCAGCGCTTTGCCTCCGTTAAAGCCAAGGTCCAACTTTTGGCCCGGGTTCACGGTGAAAGTCACATCCTTTGCCTCGTTCAAAGCGGCATCGGTGTAAGAAATCTTTAGAGTTTTGGTTTCAAGGCCCGGGTTCACAATAGAGCCAGCCAGCGCAGATACAGTGCCGTTGGTCAGGTAAACGAAATTACGAACCTTGATGGTCTCTAGGTCTGCCTGTGAACCATCAGCAGGGGCGTATTCGATGCGAGAGGCGATTGGGTTGGTGAAAGTGCAACCTGTGGTGCCAACAAGCATTGAAGCGGCAATTGCCACAGCTGCGAACTTAGAAATAGCCATTTTTCCTCCTGATGTGCCCAATACAACCCTTCCAGTTTAGCCGGCGAAACAGTCGTATACCCACACCACGGAGCAGCAAAGATCGTTGAGGTCGCTGACAAGACCATCCGCGGTGAGAAAAAGAAATACCTACAGCTAAAGGTTGCCCAGGGTGACCTAACAATTTGGGTACCAGCCGACAATGTTGAAATGGTTGGCGTTCGTGACGTTATTGACAAAAAGGGTGTGCAGACCGTTTATGGAGTTCTTCGCGCCGAGTTTACTGAAGAACCAACCAACTGGTCTCGCCGCTATAAGGCAAACCTAGAAAAGTTGGCTTCTGGTGATGTAGTCAAAGTATCTGAGGTTGTGCGAGACCTATGGCGCCGTGACCAAGACCGCGGTCTATCTGCCGGTGAAAAGCGCATGTTGGCCAAGGCCCGCCAAATTTTGGTTTCTGAATTGGCACTTGCCCACAAGACCGATGAGGAAAAAGCCTCTCTAGAACTAGACAAAGTTCTAGCTACTCCAGGAAAGTAGTTTTCAAATGACCAGTCGCGATCTTGCGGTGGTCGTTGTTGCTGCTGGTTTGGGCACACGACTTGGTGCCGATAAACCAAAGGCATTCGTAAATCTTGCAGAGAAGACCTTGCTTCAGCACAGCCTTGAAAATATTGTGGGCGTTTCCGCAATTGAACAGGTCGTCATAGCCGTGCCTGCCGGCCACGAGGCGCAGACCGCTGAAATTGCCGACAAAGCGTTGGCAGGTGCCTCGGTGCGCTTTGATGTGGTGGTTGGTGGCCACACTCGTCAAGAATCTATTTCAAACGCGCTTGGTGTGATTGATCAAGACGTGAACGTAATTTTGGTTCACGACGCCGCTCGCGCACTTGCCCCAGCTGCACTTTTTGAGCGGGTGGCTGCCGAGGTTCGCCGTTCTGAAGTTGGCGCTGTGCCGGTTTTGAAAATTGCAGACACCATCAAGCGGGTAGACGATGAAATCGTGCGTGAAACCGTTGATCGTAATTTGCTGCGTGCGGCTCAAACCCCGCAGGGTTTTATCGCGGCTGACCTAATGGCGGCTTACGCGGCTGCCAAAAATGATTACACCGATGATGCAGCCCTGGTGCAGGCTCACGGGATTCAAGTGAATGCAGTTGAGGGTGACGAACGTGCATTTAAGATCACAACTGCCGATGATCTTGCTGCTGCTGAACTTAGATTTAATGGTCACGGCATTGGCGCCAACCTAAGAACCGGCATTGGTACCGATACTCACCGCTTCACGCATGACCTAGCAAAGCCGCTTTACTTGGGAACCATTATTTGGCCAGGTGAAAGAGGTCTTGATGGTCACAGTGATGGCGATGCCGTTAGCCACGCAATTGTTGACGCGCTACTTTCTGCTGCCGGCCTCGGCGATATTGGTTCAAACTTTGGCGTTGATCGCCCAGAGTATGTTGGAGCCAACGGAAAAGTTTTCTTAGAGGCAACGCTGCAACTATTGCGTGAGCATGGCTTCATTGTGCAAAACGTATCGGTGCAAATTATTGGTAACCGCCCAAAGGTTTCACCAATGCGAGCTGAGGTAGAGGCGGTGCTTTCGGCAACTCTTGGAGCTCCGGTTACCTTGAGTGCAACCACCACCGATGGCCTAGGGTTTTTGGGTAACGACGAGGGAGTGGCCGCGGTTGCTAGCGCCTTGATTGCCCGCACTAATCCGGTGCTTATAAGTGCCCCAAAGGTAGGCTAGCCCTGTGAGCCTTAGCCTGTTTGATTCCAAAGTCCAAGCCGTTCGTGCCTTTGCGCCGATCGTGCCGGGCCAGGTTGGCATCTATCTTTGCGGCCCAACTGTGCAGGGCGCACCACACGTTGGTCACCTGCGTTCTGCTTTGGTTTATGACCAGCTGCGCCGCTGGCTTACTGTTCGTGGCAACAAAGTTACTTTGGTGCGCAACGTTACCGACATCGATGACAAAGTTTTAGAGAACGCCAAGAGTTCTGGCGAGCAGTGGTGGGCGCTGGCCTACCGCTTTGAGATTGAATTCAATCAGGCATACTCTGCGCTTGGAATTTTGCCACCAACCTATGAACCGCGTGCAACTGCGGCAATTCCAGAAATGATTGAGCTAATTCAGCGACTAATCGCAAACGGGTTTGCCTACGTTGCTGAAGACGGTTCGGCAAATGTTTATTTTGCGGCTGGCAAGTGGCCTAAATACGGTGAGCTAACCAATCAGAAAATTTCTGAAATGGATGCCGCCGAAGATGCAGACCCTCGCGGAAAGCGCGAACCACATGATTTTGCACTTTGGAAAGCACACAAGCCTGGCGATTCAGAAACTGCTGCTTGGAACACTCCATTCGGTTTAGGCCGCCCAGGTTGGCACATTGAATGCTCTGCGATGGCAACCAAGTATTTGGGTGCACACTTTGACATTCACGGTGGTGGTCTAGATCTTAGATTCCCTCACCACGAAAACGAGCTAGCTCAGTCAACTGCCGCGGGCGATGAATTTGCAAACTACTGGTTGCACAACGGCCTTGTGAATGTATCTGGAACCAAGATGTCAAAGTCACTTGGTAATTCGGTTTTTGCAAGTGACTTGCTTGAAGCCGGCCGAGGTATCGCGGTTCGCTACTACTTGGGCTCTGCGCACTACAGAAGTGTTCTTGATTACCACGAGGGCGTGCTTGAAGAGGCAGAGTCTGCCATTTCGCGCATTGAAACATTTATTGAACGTGCAACGCGACGACTTGCCGAAACTAAATTTGCTCGCAGCATGCCAGAGGATTTGTTATCGGTGTTGCCTGCAGATTTTGTTAGTGCAATGGACGAAGATCTTGCGATGCCGGCTGCGCTGGCAACTTTGCACGAAACCGTACGTGGTGGAAATTCAAGTCTGGACTCAGAAGATTTAGCTGCAGCCGCAGATGCGCTAGTGGCAGTGAAGGCCATGACCGAGGTGCTTGGAATTAACCCACACTCTTGGTCTGCCGGTGCCAACTCAAACGATGGCGCGCTAGACGCGTTGGTAAAAAGTTTGATTGCCCAGCGAGACGCAGCCCGTGCTGAAAAAGACTTTGCGCGTTCAGACGCAATTAGAGATCAACTAAAGGCAGCGGGCATCGTGCTCGAAGATGCTGCCGACGGAACCCATTGGAGTGTTAGTTAATGGCTGGAAAACCAGGTCGCCCAGGTGCGGCAAAAAGTAAAAAGGGTGGCAAGGTTGGCTCTGGTGGTAACAACAAGCAGCGTCTAGAAGGCCGTGGTCCAACGCCTAAGGCTGAAGACCGCAAGAACCACAAGGCATTCAAGGCTAAGCAGGCTGCCGAGCGCAAGGCTGCAGCACTTGGCATCAAGATTGTAGGTAAGGGTGCAGGTAACTCTTCAACTGCCCGCAAGTTTGCCTCTGAGCTAGACCCAAAGATTGCTACCGCCCGCACCGGTAAGGCCGCACCGCGCCCTGCCGCTGGTCGTAGCAGCTCTTCAACCGGTGCTACTCGCGGAACTGCAGGTACCCGCGATGGTGCTCGCCGCGGTGAATTTCTTGCACCTAGTGCCCGCACCGCAGGTTCTGCCGGTGCCGCAAAACGTTCTGGGCAGCGAGTGGCCAAGGCCGCCGAGGCATCAGAGGTTTTGTCTGGTCGCAACTCAGTACTTGAAGCGCTACGTTCAAAGGTTCCAGCAACAGCTCTATTCATTGCAACGCGCATTGAAATGGACGAGCGCGTAAAAGAATCAATCAAGATTGCTGCTACTCGCGGAATTCCAGTAAGCGAATTAACTCGCCCAGAAATTGACCGCATGACTGGCTACGACTCTGTGCACCAGGGTATTGCGCTTCAGGTGCCGCCATATAAGTATCAACATCCAATGGAACTTCTAGATCTAATTCTTTCTCGCGGACAAAAGCCACTTTTGGTTGCCCTAGATGGAATCACAGACCCAAGAAACCTCGGTGCAATTATTCGCTCGGTTGCCGCTTTTGGTGGCCAAGGGGTTATTTTGCCTCAGCGTCGTTCAACCGGTGTTACCGCATCAGCGTGGAAGACTTCTGCCGGCGCCGCTGCCAGAATTCCCGTTGCACTGGCGGCAAACCTGAACGCAACTTTGAAAGATCTCAAGAAGCGTGGCTGTTTCATCGTTGGTCTTGATGGTGGTGGCGACATGAGCTTGCCAGAATTTGCACTCGGCACCGAGCCACTTGTTTTGGTGGTTGGTTCTGAAGGTAAGGGCTTGTCTCGTTTGGTTACTGAAAACTGCGATGCAGTTGTTTCAATTCCAATTTCTGGGGATACCGAGTCTTTAAACGCCGGTATTGCAGCAAGCGTTACCCTTTACGAGGTATCAAAGCGCCGCGCGCTTGCTCGCAAGAAGTAGACCATCGCCAACCGGTGACAACACCGATACAAAATCATCGTTGTTGCTGAAATAGCGAAGCACATCTCGGTAAACCGCAGTTGCGTCGTCGCGCATTGCCGGGTCTGGCACGCGGTCTCGCCAAAGGGCATGGGCTATGGCCACGACGCCGCCAGGGCGAAGCAATCTAGATGCTTCGTGAAGTTGCTCTTCAAGGGTGTCGCGATCGGCATCAAGGAACACTAAGTCGTAGGCGGCATCAGCCATGTTGCTCATTACGTCTATTGCGCGACCGTGAATCACACGAGTGCGGTTAGCTGGAATCTTTGCCTCCGTAAAGGCTCGCTTTGCGGTGGCTTGGTACTCTGTCTCTGTATCTATGGTGGCCAGTACTGCCTGGGCTGAACCGCTAAGTAGCCAAAGGCCAGAAACGCCCGTTCCGGTTCCTGCTTCAACAATGGCTTTGGCGCCAAGTGCAGAAGTAAGCAGGGCAAGGTGCGCACCAACCGATGGCGTGATGCACTCAACACCAAGTTCTTCGGCGCGGCCGCGGGCGTCGCGTAGCACCTCGTTCTCGACTGCAAAGTCTTCTGAGAACTTCCAACTGCTGATTTTGTCTACCATTGTGACTCCTTGGCTTACAGCATAAAGCGGGCAGGCGCTTATCAAGTGCAGCAAGGCGGTAACCTAGGAATGTGTTTGGTCTAAGCGGTGAAAAGCTCCTCATCTTGGGGCTTATCGCCGTATTCATTTTGGGTCCAGAACGTCTACCGCACTACGCTCAGCAGTTGGCCAAGTTTGTAAAGTCAATTCGCCGAATGGCCGATGGTGCCAAAGATCAGCTTTCAAATGAAATCGGCGAAGAGCTCGACTGGAAGAAGCTAGACCCGCGTCAGTATGACCCGCGCAGAATTATTCGTGAGGCTTTAGCTGATGATGCCCCGGCTGCACCAAATGCCACAGCCCTAAACAAGCCAAAGACTCAGGCTCAGCCAAAATTGGCTGCCGGTGAGCAAGCGCCGTTCGACGCAGAGGCTACTTAAGAAGTTTGATCATTAGGCGCATCAGTGGCGCCATCTTTTCGTATTGTTTTGACCGTGACGGAATCTTGATTGGCCCGTGAGCAATTCCAATTGACTTTGCCTCAGTGAAGCGAAGCACACCACCAACACCATTGCGGCGACCTTGACCCGAGGCCTTGGTGCCTCCCATAGGTGATTCCATTGATGCAAAAGAAGCTCGGTAGCCTTCGTTAATGTTCACGCTGCCAGAGTTTAGTTTCTCTGCAACGCGAAGTGCTTCACGCTCGTTACCAACCACTGATGCATTTAATCCGTAGTCTGAATCATTTGCGAATGCGATTGCCTCGTCTAGGTCTTCGTAGCCTTCAACGTCAATTACCGGACCAAAAACTTCTTGGCGGTACATGCGTGCGTTTTGATTCACATTGGTAACCACGGTTGGGGCATAGAAATATGGTCCAAGGTCATTCAGTTGTTTACCGCCGGCCACCACGGTTGCACCGGTTGCTACCGCATCATCAACAAAACCCATCACGCGCTGTAGCTGGTTGTAGCCACCAAGTGAACCAATGTCCATGCTGAAGTCACTTGAGCGGCCAACCTTTAGTGAGTTGGTTCGTTTAGCTATTTCATCTAGAAACTCTTGCTTGATTCTGTTTGGCACATAGACGCGCTCGATAGAGACACACAGTTGCCCGGCAGAGCCAAATGCCCCGGCAATTGCCAATTCTGCAGCGCGCTTGATGTTTGCACTCTCAAGAACAATCATTGGGTTCTTGCCACCCAACTCCAGTGAGCAACCAATTAATCTCTCTGCTGCCCTGGCGGCAACTTTTCTGCCAGTTGCGGTAGAACCGGTGAAGGCCACATAGTTTGCGTTATCGGTGATTGCATTTCCAACTTCTTCACCATCGCCAACCACTACTGTCCAGAGTTCAGCAGGAATGCCTGCCTCAACTGCAAGGTGGCGGGCAAATAAAACGGTAAGCGCAGTTTGGTTGTCGGCTTTTTGAACCACTGCGTTACCGGCAACAAGTGCAGGAAGAACATCAAGCATGGTTAGGGCCAATGGGTAGTTCCATGGTGTGATAACTCCAACAACACCCAGGGGAGCGTGATCAACATATGTCTTGGTAAGCATTGGAATACCGGCACGAGTTGGTTTGCGACTAAGTGCTTTGACTGCAATTTTTGAGTAGTACTTGGCTGCAGCAATTGCGCCAACGGTTTCTTCAAAAGCGTGCGCACGCGCCTTGGCTGTTTCAAGCTGCAAAAGATCAAGCAGCTTCTGTTCATCGGCAATCATTAACTTGTGAAGCTGGTTCAAAAGTTTCGCGCGCTCTGACACTGGGGTCTGTGCCCACTCGTGCTGGGCAGCCCTTGCTGTATCAAACGCTTCGGCAACCTGCTTGGCAGATAGCTGTGGCAGGTCAAAAATCTTTTTGCCGTTGGCCGGGTTAAGGGCAGGAACGGTTTGGCTGCTGGCTGGTAGGTGCGCCACTAGGGACGCGATGCTGGTTTCACTCACAGGCTAACTCTAAGCTTTTTGCCTGCCAGTCCTAACTTGTCTTGGCTAATCTTCACAGCAATTTCACGGATAGCCTGAGCCGCTGGGTCTTGGGGGTGCGCCAAAACCACTGGCTGCCCTGAGTCTGACCCCTCGCGCAAAGGAACGCTGATTGGAATTTGGCCAAGCACTGGCACATCAATATTGGCTAAAGAACTAAGCCGCGCGGCAACATCCTGTGCTCCGCCCTGTCCGAAAAGTTCAAGCTTCGAGCCGTCTGGCTGAATCAGCCAACTCATGTTTTCAATTACGCCAAAAATACTCTGCCCGGTTTGCAGGCCAACGGCCCCTGAGCGTTCGGCCACCTCTGCAGCAGCAAGTTGTGGGGTAGTAACCACGATTGTTTTGGCCGATGGTAAAAGTTGCCCAAGGCTGATCGCAACATCTCCGGTGCCTGGCGGCATATCTATTAGTAGAAAATCTAGATCTCCCCAGTAGACATCGCAAAGAAACTGCTCGATTGCGCGATGCAACATTGGGCCACGCCAAGCAACCGGCTTATTGTCATCCATGAACATGCCAATTGAAATCACTTTTACGTCATGCGCCACCGGGGGCAAAATCATTTCGTCAACTCTGGTTGGCTTATCTGCGGTGCCAAGTTGACCTGGAATAGAGAAGCCAAAAATATCGGCATCAACTAAACCAACGCGATACCCTTCGGCTGCAAGAGCAACCGCAAGATTAGTGGTGACAGAAGACTTACCAACCCCGCCTTTGCCAGAGCCAACCAGGTACACGCGGGTAAGGGTGTCTGCATCAAAAGGGTTTTGGCGAGGTGCTTTTCCGTTCCTGAGTTTTGCTTTCAGGGCATCGCGCTCAGTTTGATTCATCACAGACATCGTGACCGAAATCTCGTTGGGGCTAGATACTTCGGCAACGGCTGCACGCACATCGGCCTCAATGCGCTTTGCCGCCGGGCAACCCGCAACGGTTAGCTTTACAGTTACTGACTGGCCCAAAATTTCGACCATGTCGAGCTGGGTAATGGGTAAGCGAAGCTCTGGGTCTATGACTTTGTCGAGCGCACGCTTAATCGCGCTTTCGCTCATCCAGAATCTCTTTCAATAGATCGCGCAGTTCATCGCGAACAAAATCTTTGGTTGCCACATCTTCTAGTGCCAAACGAAGCGCAACCACTTCGCGTGCTAGGTACTCGGTGTCAGCAAGGTTACGTTCAGCACGCTGACGGTCTTGCTCAAATTTCACGCGGTCTCTGTCGTCTTGTCGGTTTTGGGCCAACAAGATAAGCGGTGCAGCGTATGAAGCTTGCATAGACAGAATTAAAGTCAAGAGCGTGAAGTTGGTGGCACGAGGGTCAAATTGGGCGTCGGCTGGCAGTAGGGTGTTCCAGGTTAGCCAGATTGCAACCACAATAGTCATACCAATAAGGAATGCACCGGTACCCATTGCGCGGGCAAATGCCTCTGAAGCGCGGCCAAAACGCTCTTGATCAATGGTGATTTTTGGCACCAAACGAGCACGCTTGCTAATTGGCTTGTCTAAACGAATTTTAATCTTTGCCATTAGCGCACCTCTTCTTCGGTTCGCCAGTCATCTGGAAGTAGGTGGTCCAAAACGTCGTCTACGGTTACAACGCCAATTAGTCGGTGTTCAGCGTCAACAACGGGTAGTGAAACCAAGTTGTAGTTTGCAAAAGTTCGGTGAATTTCAGAAATATTTGTGTTGGCAGTAACCGGCTCAAGCTCTGTGTCGAGCAATTCGCTCAAACGCTCGTGCGGCGGGTAACGCAACATTTTTTGAAAGTGCACGGTGCCAAGGTATCGCCCGGTTGCCGTTTCGTAAGGTGGCAAAGTCACAAACACCGATGCCGCAAGTACAGGTGAAACTTCTTTCTTGCGAATTAAAGCCATAGCTTCTGCCACAGTTGCATCTGCAGCACAGATGATTGGTTCGGTGGTCATCAATCCACCCGCGGTGAATTCATCAAACTGCATCAACATACGAATGTCTTCGGCTTCTTCTTCATCCATAAGATCAAGAATTGCCTCGGTGCGCTCCTCTGGAAGGTTTGCCATCAAGTCGGCAGCGTCATCGGGTTCCATCAAATCAAGAACTTCAGCGGCTCGCTCGTCATCAAGCTCGGCGATGATGTCAACCTGCTCTTCTTCTGGAAGCTCTTCTAGAACATCGGCAAGACGTTCGTCGTCTAGTTCTTCGGCAACCTCAAGCATGCGTTCGTCAGGTAGATCCAAAAGAGCAGAAGCAAGGTCGGCAGGGCGCATCTCAGAGTACGTAGCTAATAGAGCGGTAGCGGTTTGAGTTTCGTCACCCTCGTGCTCTTCTGAAACTTGCTCCCAGGTTGCAAAAACGGTAGCGCCTCTAGCAAAAGGTGAAGCAGAGGTTTTTGGGCGGCGAAGGAATAGCTCAGTTACTGTCCAGTCGCGGTTCTTAGCCTGTTCGATGGCAAGGTCTTCAATGTTGGCAACCCCGGTGCCATCAAGAAGGCGCACTTTGCGGCCAAGCATCTGGGCAATTACTCTCATTTCCTGGCCGTGCTGACTGAATCTACGCAGGTCAATTAGGCCGGTGGTGATTACTTGCCCGGCAGAAATAGAGGTGACCCTGGCAATGGGAACGAACACGCGGCGGCGCCCGCTGATTTCAACGAGCATGCCGGTTGCCTTTGGTGAGCCCGATTTACGGTACGAGACAAGCGCCACAGCCAGCCAATCTGGCGATAAATACTCTCGAAGCGCTCACCATACAACCTTAGACGAGAGGTTGAAGGCGTGCCAGAATGAGTTTTGTGAACACTAAGAGAACTCCGCGAAATCAACCGCCAGCTATGCCACAGGGTGAAGTAATAGCCAATTTCAAGCAATATCCAGAGGCCTTGGAGTTTGTCGACAATTTGATCAAGAATAATTTTCCGGCGGGTGCGGTGGCTATTGTTGGCTCAGACCTAAGAACGGTAGAGCGCGTGCGCGGCAAAATCACCTATGCGCGCATGGCAATGGGTGGGGCGGTTACCGGTTCATGGATGGGCTTGGCTTTTGGCCTAATCTTTGGCGGCGAGGCCAATCCGGTTGATGCCAACCAATTCACTTTCAGCGAGAGCATCTTTTCATCGGTTGTAATCGGTGCCGGCTTAGGCATGCTTTTTAATGTGACCCGATACTCGCTTGCGCGAAACAAGAAGAGCTTTGTAAGTCAGTCAAGCGTGGTGGCCTCAAAGTATCAGGTGCAGGTGCCGGCAGCTTTGGCTGAGCAGGCTCGTGCTGTGCCAGCTGCCAAAGCCAAGTAATTACCTACTGAATTTAGCTAGCCACTTTTCCACGTCTTTAGATTTGCGGGGCAGTGCCGCCGTCAAATTTTCTACGCCGGTCTTGGTGATCAAAACATTGTCTTCAATGCGAACCCCAATGCCGCGGTATTCCTTTGGCACAGACATATCGTTTTCGTGAAAATACAATCCAGGCTCAATTGTGAATACCATGCCAGGCTGCAAAGTTGCATCAATGTACATCTCGCGACGAGCCTGGGCGCAGTCGTGCACGTCTATGCCTAGGTGGTGGCTAGTACCGTGAACCATCCAGCGGCGGTGCAATTGAACATCTGGGTTTAGCGATTCTTCAGCTGTGATTGAAATCAGACCCCACTCGGCGGTTTTTTGGGCAATCACCTTCATTGCTGCATCATGCAGATCGCGAAACTTGGCTCCAGGCTTGGCAACCTGAAAAGCCGCGTCTGCGGCTTCAAGCACAGCCTCGTAAACCTTGCGCTGCACATCGGTGAATTTGCCCGATACCGGCAATGTGCGTGTGACGTCTGCGGTGTAAAGGCTTTCAACTTCAACACCGGCGTCAAGCAGGATTAAATCGTTTTTATTTACTGGCCCGTCATTGGTGATCCAGTGCAAAGTACAGGCGTGTGCGCCAGAAGCAGAAATAGTCTCGTAGCCAAGACCATTGCCTTCGATGCGAGCCTGCGAGTAAAAGGCAGTTTCAACGACTCTTTCGCCGCGTGGGTGGCCAACCGCTTGCTTCAAGCTTTTTGCTGCAGCCTCGAAACCTTTAACCGATGCCGCCACAGCTTTGCGCATCTCGCCAATTTCGTAGTCATCTTTTATTAGGCGAAGTTCAGAAACAAACTGAGCAAGGTTTTCATCTTTATTCAGGTTGTGAACTTTTTCTTTTGGCAGTGTTTTTATAAAGGCTTTATACGAAGTCAACGATTGAGTTTGAACATCTAGCAGAGCCGCTACTTGGGCCAAGCTTGGGCGTTTACCAACCCAAAATTCACCAATCGCGGAGTTTGCAAAAAACTCATCGCTGTCGTGGCCAGCAGTTTCGCGAAAGAAAATTACCGACTTAGCGGTTTTTCCGCGCGCATCAATTACAAGCACCGAATCTGGCACAGTGGCAGAACCCCAACCGGTTAGGTGGGCAAAGGCGGAATGGGCGCGATAGATGTACTCGGTGTCGTTCGATCGAGTCTTTGCTGCTCCTGCTTCGAATACCAAAACTTTGCCTTTGAAAGCCTTTGCTACTGCATCACGACGCTTGGCCGCGTGCTTGGAAACTGTTGCCTTCTTTGGCAGGGTTTCTTTTTTACTCGCCCAGTTAGAGCCCATGTATTCAAGAAATTTACGATTCTGCGGAGTGCGAGTTCTCATTCCTTTATCCAATCACTTTTTGGCTGGGCCACTGCTTTATCCTTTGAAGTATGTCAATCATCGACCTGCATTCGCACTCAACCCGGTCCGACGGAAAAGAGTCACCTACAGAGGTCTTTGAGCGCGCCGCTGCAGCCGGGGTAAACATACTGGCCCTCACAGACCACGACACCGTAAAGGGTTGGCCCGAGGCTGCCGAAGCAGCACAGAAGCTTGGTTTAGGTTTTGTTCCAGGAATAGAGGTAACCAGCGTTGCCCGTGTTCAACAAGCGGGGCGCCAAAGGCTAATCAGCGTTCACCTATTGGCATACTTGGCAGATCCTAACCATGAGGCATTTCACAAGATGCTTGGCGATACCCTGACCACCCGCGAGGCAAGAGGCAAATCTATTGTGGAGCGCCTGTCTGAAGATATAGATATCACCTGGGAGATGGTTTTAGGGCATTTGGAAGAAGGTGCCACTATCGGTAGGCCTGCCATTGCTGACACCTTGGTAACAATGGGGTTAGTGCAGAATCGAAGTGCTGCCTTTGATTACTACCTATCTACCGATGGGCCATATTTTGTTTCTCACGACACCGTTGATGTGGTTGAAGCAATTGAACTGATTAATAAATCTGGCGGTGTTCCAGTAATTGCGCATCCGCTTACCCATGTGACAGAAGAGACAAATAGCGAAGACCTACCGCGCGAACATTTTGAATTGATGATTGAAGCGGGCCTTAAGGGTTTTGAAGTATTTCACAGAGATGTACCAGAGCCCGCTAGAAATTGGCTTTTAGATTTAGCCGATAAACACGAACTTATAGTCACTGGTTCAAGTGACTACCACGGCATTCACGGCAAGCCGAATCGCCTTGGTGAAAACACAACTTCGTCTGAAATGTTTGAAAGAATTTTGTCTGCGGGCCACGGTTCGCAAGCACTTCTGTAAAAAGGAATTCAAATGGCTGAAAAAGTAATGGGACCTAAGTCTTATTTTCCATCGATTGAGAAAAAGTACGGCAAGCCAATTGATCATTGGATGAAATTGCTAAAGGCCACTAAAAGCATGAAGCACATGGAGGCCGTCAACTGGCTAAAAACCGAGCACGAAATTGGCCATGGTCATGCCAATGCTTTGGTAGCGGTGTACCGCCAAGAAAACGGACTTAGCTAGTTAGCAGGTGTGCTGCCGCCGCGAGTGCGGTTGCGCTGACGAGGCGGGCGCTTGTGTTCGCCACCGCCGTGAGTTTCAGTCTTTGGTGCATCTGACTTTGCCGCTGGCTTGCGATCTGCGCCAGGCTTATTGCCCTGCGGTCGGCGATCATTCCCGCGAGAGTTGCCGCCACGTGAATTTCCACCGCGAGGTTTTTCATCATCACCAGGCTTCCAACCTTCAGGTCGCTTGCTCTTGGCAATACGGCCCTTGGTTCCAGCCGGAATGGTTAGGTCTTCAAAGAGGTGGGCTGAGCTCGAGTAGGTCTCAGTTGGTTCTGGCTGACCAAACTCAAGTGCTGTGTTGATGTGACCCCAGCGAGTTAGGTCTTCCCAGTCAACGAAGGTAACAGCAATACCGGTGCGACCAGCGCGACCGGTGCGACCAACGCGGTGAAGGTAAGCCTTCTCGTCTTCTGGAATTGTGTAGTTGATTACGTGAGTCACATCGTCAACGTCAATTCCACGAGCAGCAACTTCGGTGGCAACCAAAATATCTTTTTTGCCGGCGCGGAATGCAGCCATTGATTTTTCGCGAGCCTCTTGGGTCATGTCACCGTGAAGTGCACACGCGTTAAATCCGCGGTCAATAAGTTCTTCTGAAACTTTTGAAGCTTGGCGCTTGGTCTTGGTAAAGATCACTGTCTTGCCGCGGCCCTCGGCCTGCAAGATACGACCAACCACTTCATCTTTATCAAGTGCGTGGGCACGATAAATAAATTGCTTGATATCTGCTTTGGTCTGACCCTCATCTGGGTCGTTGGTGCGAATGTGTACTGGGCGGTTTTGGTACTTGCGAGCCATGGTCACGATGGTGCCGGGCATGGTTGCTGAGAACAACATGGTCTGGCGGCCATCAGGTGTGTAGGCAAAAAGTTTTTCAACATCTGGCAGGAAACCAAGATCAAGCATTTCGTCAGCCTCATCAAGAACCATGAATCGAATATTGCTTAGATCTAGAAGCTTCTGCTTTGAAAGGTCAATCAATCGGCCGGGGGTACCAACAATTACCTGTGCGCCCGCGTTGATTTCAGCAACCTGCTCTTCGTAAGACTTTCCGCCGTAGATGGCGGCTACCTGAGTTGTGCGGTTTGCTGAAGCAAGCTTTAGATCGTCGGCTACCTGAATGGCAAGCTCACGAGTTGGAACAACCACCAAGGCTTTGGCACCCTTTTCAGGGTCTTTGCCCAGGCTCTGCAGCAATGGCAAACCAAAGCCCAGAGTCTTACCGGTACCGGTTTTAGCCTGACCAATGATGTCCTGGCCGGTAAGAGCAAGCGGAATGGCCTGTTCCTGGATAGGGAAAGGACTGGTGATGCCACGGCTCTCAAGGGCATCAACGATGTCCTGATCTATGCCTAATTCCTTGAAATTCAAAATGCTCCTAAGTCTTGAACAGTCTAGCCGCAGGGTTATCCTTGAAGACGTGTTCGATTGGTTGAAGCGTCTGCGTACCACTGCCCGCAATTTCACATTGCCGGTTCGTGAGGAAAAGGCTGCACGCAACACAGAGAAGGTAAACCTCAAGCCATACACCCCGGAACCAAAGGTTTTTCTGGGGCAACTGGCATATCTTCAGCTGAGCCAGTTTGAAATCTTGACCAGCGAGCTGAAGTACTCACCAAACACCCAGTACAAGGCCGAGTTGGGTGAGGCGGCGGCAAAGAGTTTTGAAAAATACCGTGCTATCTCGAAGAAAATTGCGGCCATGGGTATTGACCCAACTGATGCAATGGACCCATTCGTTGAGCGCATTGAAACTTTTCACTCGCGAACTAACGGACTTGACTGGTACGAAACCGTAATCAAGATCTATCTGGTTGCTGGCCTACTTGACGATTTCTATCGACGCTTGGCGGTTGGGCTAGATCCACTGCTAAGAGCAGAGGTAGAGAAGGCTCTGAAAGACACCAAATTTGAAACATTTGCCAAAAAGGTTCTCGTTGAATCAATGGCATCTGATCCGCAGCTTTCGCACCGCCTAGCCCTATGGGGGCGCCGCATCATGGGCGATGTTTTGCTAGAGCTTCGCGCTGCGTTTGATAATCGCAAGCTTGCTGGAATTGCAAAGGCTAAGAAGTTAAGTCTTGAAGAAGAGCGCGCAGTTAATCTGGCTTCTTATTCAAAACTTGAGCCGCTGATCACGGAGTTGATTGGTGCTCACACCATGCGCATGGACGCGCTGGGGCTAACTGCCTAAGTTAATTGGACTGCTTAGGCAGAACGCTTTTTGTCTAGGTATTTAGCGCCGAACCACATTGCAGCCGGCATGCCCAGCATTACAATTACCCAAATCCAGGCTTCGTCGTAGTGCAGGCCAACCCAGGTGAGCAAAATCCAAAGTACGCTGCCGGATACCAAACCCATTGCAGTTGGCACTAGTGAACCGTAGTTATCGCTCTTGATGCCAACATAAGGGGCAACTAGGCCAAGAATTCCGGCGTAGATAACAATAAACAGAACGTTAAGAAGTGATATGAAATCCATTAGGCAATAAATCCAACTCGGCGAGTTTCTTCAGCGCCGATTTCTACATAGGCGAGTGCATCTGTTGGTACTACAAATAGGCGACCTTTGTTGTCAACAAGCTTCAACACTTTGGCGCCGGCTTCAAGTGCCGCTGCAACCAGTGATTCAACTTCGGCAGCAGACTGAGCTGATTCGAAGCTAATTTCACGTGCGCTTTGGCGAATACCAATTTTGATGTCCATCGCAGACCTTTCGTTTACCTCACCAGATTACGCCACGAACAGGACCCCTAAACACCGATACGCGATTACTGGAATGTCACATTGACAAGGTATTTTTGGTCACATGAGGGTGTCTACAGTTTTTGCGTCTCCGGGCGCCGGCAAGACCACCCTGCTAAAGCAGCGTTTCATAGATGCCGTAGGACAAGGCGTTAAACCAAGCGATATCCTGGTGCTTGCCGCCAGTCGCGAGGCTGCCAATAGCCTTCGTGATGAACTCGCGCTGCAGTTGCAGCAGGCCACCCCGGGCTCGCTGGCCCGCACGCTTACATCATTTGCTTATGGGGTTCTAAGGTCAAAGGCGGTTGCCGAGCGGGCTGCACTTCCAGAGCTAATTAGCGGTAGTGAACAAGATCGCATCCTGGCCGAAATTATCGGTGTTCATATTGCTGAGGGTATTGATGAAGCCGGTTGGCCAAAACATGTGAATTCTCAAGTGCTGGCGCTAAACGGGTTCCGCGCCGAGATTCGAGATTTGATTACAGCCTGCCTTGAGCACGGGGTTAGCCCAGAGCACTTAAAAGAGCTTGGCCAGAAGCATAATCGCACCGAATGGGTTGCCGCTTCAGGTTTGTTTAGCAACTATCTTTTGGTTGTAAACGGTGCCGAATATGAATCACGCTTCGACACAACCCTGTTGCTTAGAGATGCAGCCGATTGGCTAACTGCGCTCGCCGAATGGCCAGAATCGGTCGCCCAAATCAAGTTGATTTTGGTTGATGATGCCCAAGAACTGACCCCAGCTGCTAGCTATTTTTTGAAGGTAATTACCTCTCGTGGTGCCGATCTGGTTCTATACGGTGATCCCGATGCATCCACCTTGGGTTTCCGTGCTGCTGACCCCAGAGCTATGAGCAATTTGGCTGCAGAAATTGCCAATCAGCAGCAGATTCAAGTTGACGAAATATTTATTCAACCGCAGCATGCAATAAGAACACCCGCGATTTCGTCTGTCTTGGCTCGCGTTAGTTCGCAAATTGATACCGCTCGTGCAGGTAGGCAGCGAAAGGGGCTAAACCCAAATTCAGATTTGGTGGCCGCAGACTTGACCGGCCTTGAAGGGCACGTGTTTAATCAGGCGCAATCTGAAACGGCATGGTTAGCTAGGCGGCTACGTGAACTTCACCTATACGACGGAATCGCTTGGAACCAAATGGCGGTTGTTGCCAGGTCCCGTGGTCAGTTAGAGCAACTTTCGGTGGATCTAGCTCATGAATCTGTGCCGGTGAATCTGTCTGGTGCGCAAAGTGCTCTTAAAGACGAATTTGGTTCGAACACATTACTTAGGATGGCCGATATTCTTTTGCAGAATCGGGAAATTAATGCCCAAGTTGCAGTTGAACTTTTGACCTCACCGCTATGCGGTTTAGATTCACTTGGTATGCGTCGATTGCGCAGGGGGCTGCGCCGCGAAGAGCTGCTGGCCGATGGCACGCGAAATAGCGATGAATTGCTTATAGCTCTTTTCGATGCAGCTGGCAGCGTGGTCACGCTAAAAAGCCAAGAAGGCAAGCGGGTTGATAATTTTCTCAAGAATTTCTTTGCTGCAAAAGAGATAGCAAACGATAAGACTCAAAGCATTGAAGATTTGCTGTGGCAAATTTGGAGCGCATCGGGCCTTGCAAAATCTTGGCAAGAATTATCCCGTGGTATTGGCGAGGTAGCTCTGCAGGCCAATCGAAACCTTGACGCTGTGGTTTCTTTATTTGCGGCGGCGAATCGATACGCTGAGCGAAATCCAAACGGTGATGCAGGGGTATTCGTGCAGCAGCAGTTGGCGCTGGGGCTTCCAGAAGATTCCCTTGCGCTAAATGACAAAAAAGATTCTTCAGTACTTCTGCTCACGCCATCGGGTTTGATTGGTCGCCGCTTTCAAGTAATTGCTTTGCCGCAGTTGATTGAAGGGGTTTGGCCAAATCTGCGACCAAGGTCGTCGTTGCTTGGCGCCACGGCTCTAGATGCCTTAATGGCTGGCAGAGCTGACAACCCGAATGAACTGCAAAGATCGGAATTGCCAGACGAGCTACGAATGCTGCACAAGGCGGTGGGGGCCGCAAGTGAAAGGCTCTTGGTTTCTGCAACGGAAACCGATGATAATCAGGTTTCTCAATTCATAAATTTGATGCTCGGCGAGATTCCAGAGCCCACTTCATTTAGTTCTGCTCCTCTAACTTTGCGCGGCATGGCTGCCGCGCTTCGCCGAAAGATGGCTTTGGCAGAAAACCCGCATGAAGTTGACTCAGCTGCTTTGGGTTTGGCCAGATTAGCCAATGCTGCAGTTGCCGGAGCGCATCCGGAAAGCTGGTACGGCCTTATGCCAGTATCAACAATTGAACCCCTGGCAGACCTTGCCAATGAATTGGTAACCATCAGGCCTTCACAGCTTGAGAATTTTGTTAAGTGCCCGCTGCACTGGTTTCTAATTGCACATGGTGGAGGCGACACAACCTTCTCTGCAAACCTTGGTTCGCTGGTACACAAAGCGTTAGAGCTGGGCACTGAAATAAACGAAGAGCAGCTTTGGAAACAAGTTGAATCTAAATGGCACACACTAAATTTTGAATCTGATTGGCTTGAGCATGCCGGTGAGCGCAAGGCTAAAAAGATGATTGGCAACATGGTTCAATACCTACGCAAGTTTGAAGCCGATGGGGCAAAAGTGATCGGCCGAGAAGTGAGCTTTGAATTTGAAATGGGCAAGGCTCAAATTCGCGGGCAGGTAGACCGCCTAGAGCTTTATCCCGATGGCCGTGTGATGATCGTAGATCTAAAGACTGGAAACAAATCATTCACCGCTGAAGAATCCAGAGAGCACGCGCAGCTTGGTCTTTATCAACTTGCATTTGAACACGGAGCATTCAGCGAATTACTTGAACTGCCTCAAGGGGCAAAGTTAGCTGGAGCAAAACTCTTAATTGTTAGTGGCGACAAACCAACCGAACGTGATCAGCCTTCGATACAAGAATTTGAAGTTTTGCAAAACAAATTTAAAGCCATGG
Source organism: Actinomycetota bacterium (assembly GCA_046046665.1). Classification (GTDB taxonomy): domain Bacteria; phylum Actinomycetota; class Actinomycetes; order Actinomycetales; family Microbacteriaceae; genus Rhodoluna. The sequence goes on along the minus strand of JBJOJI010000002.1, from coordinate 16,613 downwards.
TTTTTTCTGCCACACAAGGAATGGCCATGTTGGACAACATATTTGTTGCGCAGGTGGGATCTCACTGTAATAACGAAAACGATTTCGGCTCCTGCCAAATTCATCTAACTAGGGCGGTGAGTTTCGTTGGCTGAGGCAACCGCTAATCCAAAATTTTCTGCCAATCAGGTTTACCAGGTGATCAAGCCGTTCAACCTAACTAAAGAGCAAGAGCAGGCCGTTCAAGAGGCCAAAGTTGATTCTCCTTCTTTGGTAGTTGCCGGCGCCGGCAGCGGCAAGACAGAACTGATGGCCGTTCGCGTGCTTTGGTTGGTGGCCAATGGGTTTGCCAGACCTGATCAAATTCTTGGGCTTACCTTTACTCGCAAGGCGGCTGCCGAGCTAAGTAAACGAATTTATGAAAGCTTGCTGAAGCTTCGCGACAGTCAGATGTGGCCTGAAGATCTTGAATACGACTTTGCTGCACCAATAATTTCAACGTATAACGCATATGCCAATAACTTATTTCGTGACTACGCACTGTCTATTGGCTATGAACCAGAGGCCGCACTGCTAACCGATGCGGCCGCATTCCAATTGGCCAGAGAGCTAGTAACCAAACAGGGCTCCAGTGTTGACGCGCGAATCGGAGACATAGACACAAACCTGAATTCCATAGTTGAGATGGTTTTGGCTTTGGCCCAAAGCATGAACGATAACTTGGTTGAAGGTCAACAGGTTGAGTCAGCAATCGATGCGGTTATTGCCGCTTGCTCGGAGCTACCGCAGAAAAGCGGATCAACCAACACCACTCCATATGCATACATGGCGCAAACTCTTGGCCCGCTGGCTGTAACGCCAATCATCGCCAAGCTTGCCGATGCATATCGCCTTGAAAAAAAGCGAAATGGATTTGTGGATTACTCAGATCAAGTTGCGCTGGCCGAACTTGCAGTGCGTGAAGTTCCGGCAGTGCGAGAACGAGAGCGTGCACTACACACCCAGATTCTGCTTGACGAGTATCAAGACACTTCTTATTTGCAGACCCGTCTTTTGCAAAACCTTTTCGCCGGTGCCTCAGTTTTTGCTGTGGGTGATCCAAACCAATCAATTTACGGCTGGCGCGGGGCGAGTGCCTCAAACCTTAGCTCGTTCTATGCCGACTTCGAAGCACCAGAATCGTCTAAACGGTTCACACTTTCCACTTCATGGAGAAACCCAAAACAAGTTTTGAATTTGGCGAATCACCTGATTGATTCACTGAAGGTAGTGGAGTTGGCAGCCGCCCCAAGTGCCGGTGATGGCCAGGTGCAGATGCATTTTGAGCAAGACATTGAGTCTGAAGCACGCAAAGTTGCATCGTGGTTCAAACAACGCATGACCGGCGAAAAAAGTGGTGCGTTGCTGATGCGCAAGCGCAGCCAGATGCAACTTTTTGTAGATTCACTTGAATCAGCAGGCCTAGATGTTGAAGTGGTAGGGCTCGGCGGTTTGCTAGAAATGCCAGAGGTGGTTGATTTGGTGGCTGCCCTGCGTGTTATTCATAATCCCGCTGCGGGCAGTCAGCTGATTAGGTTATTGGCTGGGCCGCGATGGCGAATAGGTGCAAAAGATCTTGATCGGCTACATCGATACGCGGCGCGCAAGGCTCGAGTGGCTGAAGAATTGCGCGAAAGAATACAAGAAGGTTTGGCTCCAGAAGATTCGCTTTCCATCGTTGATGCCTTAGATCTAATTCTCGAAGATAAAGAGCCAGACCAAATTGGCTTTAGTGATCTGGGTCTGCCTAGGTTGCGCGATGCAGCAAGGCTGTTGCGCGCTATGAGGCAGCAGACCGGCATGGCTCTGGTGGAATTTGTGCGTTCTGTAGAGCAGGAGCTCTGGCTAGACATTGAAGTTCAGGCCAATCCTCGACGCAAGAATCCAATGGCGCATCTAAATGCATTTGCTTCAATTGTTTCGGGCTATGCATCAAGCAACAACCAGCCAAACCTTGGTGGCTTCTTGAATTGGCTGGAATTTGCCGATGAACGTGAAAAGTTTGAGGTTCCAAATTCCAACCCGGAACGCGGGGTAGTTCAAGTTCTAACTATCCACGCGGCCAAGGGCCTGGAGTGGGACAACGTTGCTATTGCCAATCTAATTGATGGGGACTTTCCAAGTTCAGGCAAAGGTAGCTCGGGTTGGTTAGGCAGTGGCAAGTTACCGTTTCCGCTTCGTGGCGACCGTGATTCTCTTCCGATTTGGAACTACCAAGCTTGCACATCGCAAAGCCAAGTCAAGGCCAGTGTGGATGAGTTCAAAGACGAAATGCGAAAGCACCTCTTTAACGAAGAGTTGCGGTTGATGTACGTTGCGGCCACCAGACCCAAAGAGCAGTTGCTGCTGACCGGTTCTTATTGGAAACCCGGCAACAAGAACTCAAGAAAGCCTTCACAATTTTTTACTTCTGCAGCTGAACTTTTTGGGTTTGCAATTACAGATCTTGAGTCAGATCTGAACCCCATTCAGGCAGACGCAGAATTTGAGGTTTGGCCGCTGGACCCCCTTGGTGAAAGGCACCGCAAAGATGTTGAGCGGGCAGCGCAGCAAACTGCTAATGCACTCCAACGTTTGGAAACCGAAAAACCTATTTCGCAAATTAACGAGGTTCTAAATGCGGATGCAATCCAACAAGACATCAACTTGCTCATTGCGGAGCGCGAAGATTCAATTGCGGCCTTGAACCATGTGGAGTTGCCTGTTCGCATTCCGGCTTCTAGTTTTAAGGATTTTATTGGTGACTACGAAAACGTGATCCAGCGGCTTCGCAGACCAATGCCGCAGCCGCCTTATAAACAAACCAGAGCTGGAACAATATTTCACAATTGGGTCGAGCACTTCTTTGGCTCATCAGCTTTACTTGAAGATAAAGCCTCGGCCGATGCGGGTGAATCATTTACCAGTGAAGAGAACTTTCAGCATTTGATTGACAATTTTTCTAGTTCTAGGTTCGCCAAACTAAAGCCAATTGATGTGGAACGAGAAATTCAATTAACAATTGCCGGAAATACATTTATTTGTAAATTAGACGCTGTTTTTGAAACCCAGAGCGGCGTGCTTATTGTGGACTGGAAAACCGGCAAGGCACCTAAAAATGAGGCAGATGAAAAACTCAAGACACTTCAGTTGGCGCTATACAGGCTGGCCTATTCAGAGTTCGCTCAAATTCCAATTGATCAAATAGAAGTTTGTTTTTACTTTGTAGCCGACAACGTTGAGCTGGTTCCTAGCGTGGTGCCAAGTGCAGCCGAGTTAATGAATCTTTGGGGTCAGGTTAGCTAGCCGCTGGTTAACTTTAAAAGAGCTCGCTGTCTGTCTTTGTCGAAATTTCTGAGATGTCTATTGGCCGAGTAGCTGTGTCTTCAACGGCAACTGGCTTAGCTTCAGGTGCAACCGCGGCGACAGGTTTGGCAATTAATCTACCCACTGCTCCGGTGGAAACATCTTCTGCAAGAACTTCTAGCATGAACATCTTCTGCAAGAACTTCTAGCATGCTTACAGCGTCATCGATGATTTCTTGATCTTGCTTGGTAATGCCATGCATCAACCATCTAGCTATTTCGAATTCGCTGTACAAAGTAGCGCGCAGTCTTAGTGAGTCGTCTACGTTGTAGTGAGATTGACGATAGACATCAATGATGCTTTCAGAAAGTTCATGAATGCCGGCGCCAAGAATCCAGGCAAAGTCTTCTGCCGGGTCTGATACTCGAAGTGTGCTCCAGCCAAGCACTCCGACTACTTCATCGTCGAGGGTTAGCAGGGTGTCACCGTTGAGGCCACCGTGAATAACGGCAGGCTTGAACCGGAACAAGCTAACATCTTCAAGCGCCTGCTCCCATCTTGACAACAAAAGTGCAGGTACTTTTCCGGTGCTGGCAAATCTATCTAGTTCGGCTACTCATTTCGGCTGATTCGAACGATGCCAAGTGGGCATTCTCAATGATTGCAGGGTCTAGGTTGTGAATTGCGGCTATGGCCTTGGCAATGCTGTGGGAAAGCGCTGAATCAGCTGGCACTGAGCCAATATCGGTTGGGCTTCCGTAAACGAACTCAAATACCAGTGCGCGTGAGCCTTTTTCATCTTTAACCTCACCTATTTGGTTGGTTATCTTGAACGGCAGGCGCATGCGCTCTGGCTTGCCTAGGGCCTTAAGCGCCCTAAGCTCAACGTCTTGCTCGGCTCCGGCGGCCTGAGTGTTTGCCACTCTGATCACATAGTGCTCACCAGTGGTTGCAGTAAGCAGGGCAGTGTCGAAGGCACCGTTCGAGTTGGCCGAAAGGCTTTTAACTTCGTGGAAATTTAGGTGCGGAACATAGCTAACGCAGCTAAAATCAAGGGAGATTTGGCCATGGAATTTAGGTTAGACCGAAACCTAGGTTTCCCCATGTACCGCAACGCGAACGAAAGAGCCTAATGAACGAGCCAATTTACCTGCCGATGGCTCGCTCTGCTCTAGACCGCGACTACCTTGCTCGCAAACTTGAAGATCTTTACGGACAACTTGATGCCGATGCCCAAACCAAAGTGCTACCTATTTATCAGGGAAAAGTACTGCTGGTCGAAGGTACAGATAGTCACAAGCCGCAGCTTCGCCTTTTTGAAACCTCTCAAATTCCAAGTACCACCTATCTTGCATATCTTGGCAAAGCAACAGGTGGTCACGAACTTGAGGCAGGAACCTCTGTTGTGCTGGCTGTTATTGATGCCGATCTTGCTTTTTCACTTGAACCAAGCACCGATAACTGGCAAGTGCTGAGAAGGACTGGCGCCGGCCTTAGTGATCTTGGTGTTGGTCTTTACGCACAAGCGCTTGCTCTTTCTAATTGGCATGAAAATCACGATCACTGCCCAAAGTGCGGATCAAAAACAGAAATTATTCAATCTGGTTGGGTACGCCGCTGCCCGAAGGATGACACTGAACTTTATCCACGAACTGATCCTGCAATCATTTGCAGTGTCATTGATCACGATGACCGCATTCTCTTGGGCTCTCAAGGAGTATGGGAGGAAAATCGATGGTCCATTCTTGCCGGATTTGTTGAGCCAGGTGAATCACTTGAGGCTGCAGTGGTTCGCGAAATGTACGAAGAGTCCGGCCTTGAAGTTGTGAACCCGGTGTACCTTGGCAGCCAAGCGTGGCCGTTTCCTTACTCACTCATGGTTGGATATACGGCTCGACTGGCTCCGGGCTCTGATGGAGTGCTTATTCCAGATGGCGAAGAGATTGAAAAGTTGCGTTGGTTTAGCAAAGAAGACATTGCGCGCGAGGCAACTAGCTTGTTGCTGCCAGGCAAGTTAACAATCTCTAGGGCATTGATTGAACACTGGTATGGTTCTGAAATTACCTCGGCAAGCGAATTGAGCTAATTCAAAAATGCAACCCGATGCCCTGCTTGAAAATCTAGATCCGGAACAGCGCGAAGCTGCTGAGTCATTGATTGGGCCTACTTGTATTTTGGCCGGCGCCGGCACTGGTAAAACTCGCACGGTTACCCACCGCATCGCCTATGGAATAGCTAAAGGCTATTTCTCGGCGAATAGGGTTTTGGCTCTTACATACACCAATCGTGCAGCCGGTGAGCTGCGTGCTCGCCTGCGCCAACTGGGTATTGGTGCTGTTTCTGTAAAAACTTTCCATGCCGCAGCGCTTTCGCAACTTGAATTCTTTTGGCCACAGTTTGCTGGCGTTCCTGCCCCAACTGTGCTCCAATCTAAAGCCAGACTAATTTCTCAAGTGGCCGACGCAGCAAAGTTACGTCTTGATGCCGGAGCGCTTAGAGACTTTGCCGGTGAGATTGAATGGCGAAAGTACTCCATGCTGAGCATGGAAGATTATTCGGCCATTGTGAAGTCAAGACCAAAGGTTGGTGGCCTTAGTCCTGCCAAAAATTTAGAGCTTCAGATGGCTTATGAAGATGCCAAGGTAAAGGCTCAACGGGTTGACTGGGAGGACGTTTTGGTTTTAACTCTGGGCATGCTTCGTGCAGAGCCAAGAGCACTTGCCCATGTGCAACAGCAGTACAGATTCTTCACAGTCGATGAGTATCAAGATATTTCACCTTTGCAGCATGCGCTCCTTGATACCTGGTTAGGGAATCACTCAGACCTTTGTGTAGTGGGCGACCCAAATCAAACCATATATTCGTTCACTGGCGCCACCAGTGAATTCTTGCAAAATTTTGATTCCAGGTATCCTGACGCAAACGTAATTCAACTCACCAGAAACTACCGTTCAACTCAGCAGATAGTTTCTTTTGCCAATCGCTTAACTACAGATTCGGCAATTGTTGAACCACTTAGATCAGAAGGTGAGGTTGGGCTTGCTCCAAGATTGCTCTCGTTTGCCACGGTTTCAGACGAATGTGCAGCACTTGCCGGCAGCATTCGAACCAAGATTGATCAGGGCACTAAGCCAAGTGACATAGCTGTGCTGTACAGAGTTAATGGCCAGTCTGAGGCAATTGAAAATGCCCTTACCATGGCTGGAATCGACTACCAGGTGCGCGGCGGCGAAAGATTCTTTAATCGCCCGGAAATTCAGTCTGCAATTCGCTCTGTTCGTGCAGAAGCGGTTTCACCAACTGATAAACCTCTGTATCAAGTTGTCTCAGACATCTGCCGCTCACTTGGCTGGCAAACCCAGCAACCAACCGAAAAAGGTTCAGCGCGAGAAAAGTGGGAGTCACTTAATTCTTTCTTGGCAATCACAGATGAGCTTGCCGAAGGTGCAACTGTTGCCGACTTTGCCAAAGAGCTAGACGAGCGTCAGCGCTCCCAACACGAACCAATCAAGGCTGCTGTAACCCTTTCGACTATGCACGCAGCCAAGGGTCTGGAATGGGAGCTGGTTTATGTGGCTGGGCTCACCGAAGGTTATTTGCCAATAACTTATGCCAACACAGATGCCGAGATTCGCGAAGAGCAAAGGTTGCTATACGTGGCTCTTACCCGTGCCAGAAAAGAGTTAACCCTTTCTTGGGCAAGGCGAGATGGTGCAGCCACAAGAGATAGAGAAGCCTCACGCTTTTTGAGCCTGCTTGCTCCTAGAGTTTAAAAACTTAACTGCAGTGGCAAGCCTCGTGTTTTGGCCATCTAAATTCTTGAACCAAACCGGTTTTTAGATGCAGGCTGTAGCCAGACAAATTTTCTTCGGCTAATTCAAAACCTGAAACCTTATCTAATCTTGACAATATTTTTTGAACCACTATGCCTGCAGAAAAAAGCTGACTCGAGACATCGTCAAATCTCTTGTTGCTGGTAAGTAATTGAGTGGCAATCACTGGCCAGCTTGGGTTGTTTTGGGTTTTCATTTTGTCGAGGCAAAAAAGACAGGCGCTCTGCCCAGGAATTATCATTGGGCTTACCCAAACGTCCTCGGCTGCAAAAGTTACGGCCACGTGCGGTACGTCTCTGTTTATCCAAGTTGAGTATCTGCGAGGGTCAATCACTTGTTGGGAAATTAGAACCGCACAATCAATTTTTTGCAATTTATTTGTTTGCAGTTTTCTTCCAGTAGAGACCAAAGTTTGATTTGGTGAAGCAGCTAGCAAAGACCTAAGTGCATCAATTCGATTTTGACCAAGAAGTTGACTAGGAAACCCGGTTGGCCCTAAGTCGGCTTTTTCAACTTTGCCTTCGTCGTGACTAATGATGTGCCCCACCCCGGCTGCCGCAAGAGCCAGCGCAACCTGAAGGCCTGCGCGCCCCAAGTAGTCCACGTGAATACTGCGCTGAGTGCGGCCAAGTAGAACGGCTTGGCCATCGACAGAATGAAGCAGGCTCGCGCGAATAATCTCTGCAAAGGCGCCTGCCACGAAATCTTCGGAAAGCTTTTGTTTGGTTGCCTTAGCCGGCGATTCATTTAGCAGCACTTTATTTAGCGAGCCAAGCAGCTCGCTGGTTTCCTTGCCGCTTAGGCCAAGTTGTTTAGTCACTAGAGGTAACTGCTGGTCGGCTATGCCGTTGTAAAGTGCCGCAATCATGCGCTCTTGGGCGTTACTTAAATTAGGCAGCACCACAGAATCTGGGCCTACCCCTAGTTGCATCTCATAGGGGGTTCGCCAGATAGCTTGCTGGTTTGGGTTAATTCGCATCACCATAAGGTGAGTTTTATAAGCAATTTAGAACAGCGCTTGAGTTATCCACAGTCGTTACTCACCCAAAAGGTCACGTAGCGCCTGATCAAAAGCATCTGGCAGTTGGCCGCCTTCGCGAAGTTTAGAAATTATAGAACTTGGGTTCTCGATATCTTTTGCCGTTGGCAGCACATCTGGGTGATCCCAAAGTGAGTCACGTTTTTCGACTCCAACGGCTGTGCCAATTTCGCGCCACATGTTGGCTGCCTCACGCAGTCTGCGTGGTCTTAGCTCAAGACCCACCAGCGTGCCAAAGGTTTGTTCAGCCGGTCCGCCGGTTGCGCGACGGCGACGAATGGCCTCTGCTACAGCCGCCGCTCTTGGCATTCGTCTAGTTGCCTCTTCGGTAACCACGTCTACCCAACCCTCAATTAGCGCTAGCAAGGTTTCAATACTTGCGAGTGCGTTGTTTTGGTCTTGAGTGCGGTCTGCAATAAATGCGCCAGACTGTAGCGCTGCGCGAAGCTCATCGGGGTTTTCTGGGTCAAAGCCTTCGGCAATTTCTGTGATGCGCGAGTTGTCAATTGAGATTTCAGATGCGTACTTTGAAATTTGAGAAACAATCGCATCACGCAACCACTTGCTGTGCTTGAACAATCTAACGTGGGCCATCTCTCGAACCACAAGATAGATGTAGGCCTGGTCTCGCTCAATGTCTAAATCTTTAATGAACTGTTCTAGATTTTGTGGCACAAAAGCTGCGCGCGAATCTTTGAACAGCGGCAATCCAATATCACCACCCGATAAAACTTCTTGCGAAAGTTTTCCAAGTGCCTGGCCAAGCTGCATCGCAAAAAGTGCTCCGCCGGCCGACTTCATTACTCCCGATGCATTGCCTAAAATTTCCTGAATTTCTTCTGGGGCATTTGCCGTGAGGTTCTCGCTAAGTGCTTCGCTCATGCGATTAGCTACCGGTTGGCTTAGGGCTTGAAAGAGTGGCATCGCATCAACCACCCAAAGTTCTCTAGAAAGTAATTTGGCATCACCAATAAGTTCTGGTATTGCCGTGGCTTCATTTAGCCACAGTGTGCCAATTGAGTTGGCGTCTTGAATTGCCTTTCGCGCAACATCGCTGATTGCGAAAGCGCCGCTGTGTGCGATTGCCTTTGCTTGGCCGGTGGCTAGATCCCAATTAACCCCAGTTGAGCCCTGCGCTGATAGCGAACTCATTGCCCGCTTCAGTTGGTCAAGCATGGCTGCTAGCGCCGCCGGGTCTGTTGGTAGCCCGGCCGCCTTGCCCAGTTGTTCACTGTCATTCCCCAATTCGCCTGACAAAAATTGGCGCATGAAAGCCTCAAAGTCATCTGGGTTCATACCGTTTGACTCGTTGGGGTTCTGATTGTCGTTCATTTACGTCCTTACCTACTAACCATAATCACGCATAGGCTTAAGACATTCCTGAACACCGATAGAGGGCGACCTTGAGTTACAAGTTTGATTTTGATGAGCCAGGCAGATCTAAGCCTCGTAAGTCAGCCGGTTGGGTGTTCCTTTTTATTTCCGCTTTGGCCCTGGTTGGCGTCTGGGCATTTCCAACTCCGTATGTAATAGAGCAGCCTGGCCCAACCTATAACGTGCTTGGCTCTGATGATGGTGCAGAGATTATCTCTATCAACGGCGCCTCAACCTATCCAACATCGGGCAATCTAGATCTATTAACCGTGCAGATTGTTGGAAACCGCGAGCAAACCCCAGGTTGGCTAGATATATTTTTGGCGTGGACAGACCCATCAAGAAGTGTTCTTTTGCTAGATCAGGTATTTCCGGCGAACCAGACAGCAGAACAATCTGAAGCCGAAAGTACGGCCATGATGGAGCAGTCGCAGCAAGAGGCAATTGCCGTTGTGCTTCGCAAACTTGGCTACACGGTTCCGGTAGAACTATACGTAAGTGAGGTCTCTAAAAACTCACCTTCTAGCGGCCAGGTGGTAGCTGCCGATTTCATCAGAACCGTCAATGACGTCAAGGTAGAAACCATTGAGGAGCTAAGAGCTGAAGTAAATAAGTTCAACGGCTCAACTCCGGTAAAACTAGTAATTTCGCGCGCGGGAGTAACGAAGAGTTTTGATTTGACTCCGGTCAAAGATGAATCAGGGGCGTATCGACTTGGCCTGTTGGTTGGCTACAAATATGACTTTCCAGTTGATATCAACCTCAAACTTGCCGACGTTGGGGGCCCATCAGGTGGCATGATGTTTGCATTGGGCATCTACGACAAGCTAACACCGGGCCAATTAACCGGGGGGCAGTTCATAGCAGGAACGGGAACAATTGATGCCTCTGGCAAAGTTGGGCCAATTGGTGGAATTCAACAAAAGATGTATGGCGCAGCAAATGCCGGGGCAAAGTTTTTCTTCGCTCCCGCTCAAAACTGTGACGAAGTGGTTGGTCACATTCCGTCGGGCTTGAAAGTTTTCAAAATTGATAAATTTGACGATGCTCTAAAAGCATTAGAAAAAATCGGCAAAGGTGAAGACACCTCTTTGCTTGCTAAATGTGACGCTAACTAGGTAACAGGAGAAACATGACTAACAGCACATCAGCCCCCCGAAAGAATTCGTCCCCGGCTGCCGTTGCAACGCTGATACTGGTGGTCATTGGTGTTGCCGCGCTTGGCTTCCTTAGCATCTACACAGATTTCTTGTGGTTTGGCCAGTTGGGTTTCCAGTCTGTTTTCACCACACAGATTTTTGCTCAGGCGGCTACCTTCGCCGCGGGTGCAATAGTTATGGGGCTGTTTAGCTGGCTTGGTTTTTTCTTGGCTTTTAAGAACCGCCCAATCTATGTCAAATTCCCTGGCGAGAACGACCCCTTCGCCGCCTACCGCCAGTTACTTGATCAACTGCGTCGCCTAATCATGATTGGGCTTCCGGCAGTCCTTGGAGTGTTGGGCGGTGTTGCGGCGGCCTCTCAGTGGGAAACTGTTTTGCTTTGGGTAAACCGCACCTACACCGGCGAAGTTGATCCACAATTTGGCTTAGACGTTTCTTTCTACTTGTTTGATCTGCCGTTCTTATCTGCCGCGGTTGGGTTTGTTTCGGCAGCAGTCCTATTAGCCGGATTAGTTGCCACCGTTGTTCACCTAATTTACGGGGGCATTCGCTTTGGTGGGCGCGAGACAAAAGTTGCCAAAGCTGCCCAGGTCCAGATTGGTAGCACAGCAGCTATTTACCTTTTGGTGCAGGGCTTAAGTCTCTGGCTTGATCAATACGGCACCATGACCAGCTCCAGCGGTCTGTATACCGGCGCAACCTATACAGATGCAAACGCCGTGATTCCAGGTTTCCAGATCATGGCGCTTATCTCTGCCGTTGTTGCGGCTCTGTTTCTGATTACGGCCGTGATTGGCAAGTGGCGAATTTCTATCATGGGAACCGCACTTATGATCGTCAGCTCACTAATTCTTGGCGGGCTATACCCGTGGATTGTGCAGACCTTCCAAGTGGTGCCAAACGAACGAACTTTGGAAGCTGAGTACATCAAGAGAAACATTGAGGCAACTCGCACAGCCTACGGACTCGACAAAGTTGAAGTCTCAGAATACAAAGCCACTACCGATGCAACTGCCGGTGCGCTTCGCCAAGATGCTGAAACAACCGCCAACATTCGAATAATTGACCCAGCTTTGGTCAGCGCATCTTTCAAGCAGCTTGAGCAGTACAAGCAGTACTACAGCTTCGCCAGCCACCTTGATGTAGACCGCTACGTAATTGATGGAAAGACACAAGACACTGTTATTGCAACCAGAGAGCTGCAGCAATCGGGTCTTGGTGATTCGCAATCTTGGTACAACAACGTGATCGTCTACACCCACGGCTACGGTGTGGTTGCCGCCTTTGGTAACCAAAGGTCTTCTGAAGGCCAGCCGGTGTTCTTGCAAAAGGGTATTCCTTCAAACGGCTTATTGGGCGAGTACGAACCACGAATCTACTTTGGTGAATCTTCGCCTTCGTATTCAATTGTTGGCGCGGCCAAGGGCAGCGAACCTCGCGAACTTGATTACCCAGCAGGAGACGGCGAATCAGACCAGACCTACACAACCTTCAATGGCAATGGTGGCCCAAAGCTAGACAATATTGTTTCCCGCCTTGCCTATGCCATCAAGTTCCAAAGTGAACAGATTCTGCTTTCAGATGCAATCAACAATGAATCGCAGATTCTCTACAACCGTGACCCAAGAACACGTGTTGCGGCTGTTGCTCCATACCTAACTCTTGACAGCGACTCTTACCCTGCTGTTGTAGACGGTCGTGTGGTTTGGATTGTTGATGGTTACACAACCTCTAACAACTACCCATACTCACGTTCAGAGAACTTGAGTCAGGCAATCACCGATAGCGGAACCAGTAACACTTTTGCTAGGGGTTCAATCAACTACATTCGCAATTCTGTGAAGGCAACAGTTGATGCATATGACGGCAGCGTCAAGCTATACGCGTGGGATGAAGAAGATCCAATTCTTAAGACTTGGTCGAAGATTTATCCAAACACTTTGCTTTCAGTAAAAGACATGTCAGGTGACCTGCTAAGTCACGTTCGCTACCCAGCAGATTTGTTTAAGGTGCAGCGTGCCGTTTTGGGCGCGTATCACGTAAGCGATCCGGGTTCTTTCTATTCTCAAGAAGACGCCTGGATGACCCCTAACGATCCTGTGTCTGCAACCAGCGTAACCAATGGTTCTCTGCAGCCGCCGTATTACCTGACCATGCAGGTGCCCGGCACTTCGGCACCGGCGTTCTCTCTTTACACAACCTTTATTCCAAAGTCCACAGGAGAAGCCAGCCGAAATGTTCTTAAGGGGTACTTGGTAGCTGACTCTGATGCTGGTTCAAAAGCAGGAAAAGTTTCCAGCGAATACGGAAAGCTTCGTTTGTTGAGTTTGCCGGCTAGCACTATCGTTCCGGGTCCGGGTCAGGTTCAAAATGCATTTAGCACCGATGCCGAGGTTGGGCGACTCTTGAATATCTTGCGTCAGGGTTCGACCAAGGTTCTGAACGGTAACTTGTTAACTTTGCCTGTTGGTGGCGGCTTGCTTTATGTGCAGCCGGTTTACATTCAATCAACTGGTGAAACTAGCTTTCCGCTGCTAAAAAAAGTATTGGTAGCCTTCGGCGACAAGATTGCATTTGAGGACACCCTCGATGCCGCGCTCGACGCACTCTTTGGCGGTAACTCAGGTGCAGCAGCCGGTGATGGCGGATCATTGAACGCACCGGTGGATCCAACGGTTCCGGTTGATCCAACTGAACCAGTTGTTACGGGTAATGCCGCCTTGCAAAAAGCTCTTCAGCAGGCGCGCAATGCGATGCTTGCCAAAGATAAGGCAATGGCTGCTGGCGACTGGACCGCATATGGCAAGGCAGAATCGGCTTTGAAGCTTGCGCTTGAGGCCGCAATCGCCGCCAGCAAATAAACGGGACTACTAAGCCTTCATCTCGCGTGCTACTATAGAGGTACCGACGCGGGGTGGAGCAGTTCGGTAGCTCGCCGGGCTCATAACCCGGAGGTCGTAGGTTCAAATCCTGCCTCCGCAACCAATTAAGAAATCCAGCCTCAGCAATGAGGCTGGATTTCTTTTTGCGCTCAAATTACGTGTGCATAACTTGGGCAGTCAGCACGATGCTTCTATATATTTCTGGCCATGGCTTATCCGCATAAAATCCAAAGCTTTTTAGGTCTTGCTCTCATGCTCAGTTTGGTCTCATTTGTGCCCGCGCCAACTTGGGCAGCTTGTAAAAACTCCGGTGGCTCAGCCGGCTCGCAAAAATTTGGCTCTCAGGTGAGTGGCAACAGTGTCACTATTTGCGCTGACGCCGAGCAGGTAACTCCCGCAAGAACAGCAGTGGTTAAGTCTCCGCCAAAAATTACAGCTAAGGTTCTGGTCAAAACGGTTTCGCCCAAAAAAGCAATATTCAGAAGGCAGCCACCCCGAGTTGTGCCCGCACCGGCACCTAAGCATCCTTTAGTTTCAAAGCGAATTACAAAAGTTGTCACTAAAGCAAAACCTAAGTTGATGACAAAGCCTGGCACCACCAAATTGACAGCCGATTCCGCATCTTTTTCACCGGCCCAAGTTGTTGCAAATGTGCACCCTTCGAACCAACTTGCAATTGGCCAAGTTGCCACATTCTCTGTGCTGGCCAACACGCACTATAGATCGGGCAGTTTATTGGGTTTGCCAACAGAAGTCAGGTTTACTCCAATTTCAACAAGTTGGGTGTTTAGCCAAGGCTCAGCAGGTTTTGGCAATACTTTGCATTTAGCTTTTGACTCAACCGGCACGCACACGGTTCAGGTTGCGGTTACCTATTCCGTTGCCTATCGCTATAAAGGCCTCCAAAACTGGGTCTCTGAACCAGACACTATCCAAGTTGTTGATGACCTGTTCGTAGAGGTTTCAGAGCCTTCCTCTGGCCGGGTAATTGACGCTGGAACGCAGGGCTCTAGACGAGCGTTGTTGGTGGGTGAGAGCTGCACTGCCAGTTCCTCTTTGTTTGGTTGCGACTAATTTCAGATAACACTCAGAAACCTTTCATAAACTAATCAGGCTTGCTTGGCAATCTAATTGCACAAACTGTAATGCCAAGCGTGAAAGGTAAAAATGTCTGATTACAACCGCCAGTTTCTTTTCAACGAAGTTACGCTCGCTGCGGTGAAACCAAAGCTTTCCCTAAAGCAGCGGCTAGCTAAGAGGACAACCTTCCTTACGGGCACAGCAGCTATCGTGCTGGGCGCCGTCGTTGGTGCTGGCGTAGGTGCTGGCCTAGGTATTGGCGTTTACACCTACTGGACTAAACCGGCCGCGGTCGTTGTAAACGATACAGACTCTGTTACTTGGGTTACCGGTGCTGCCAGCGCGGCGGCTCCTTCCGTGGTTACCATCAACGTTATTTCTTCGGCCGGAAGCGGCAACGGTTCCGGTGTTTTTCTTACTGAAGACGGCTACGTGCTTACCAATACTCACGTGGTCACTCTTGACGGGGCTACCGCAAAGGTAAAAATAGAGGTTAAGACTTCTGATGGTCACGTGTACCCAGCAAAAATTATTGGCACAGATCCAATTAATGACCTCGCGGTAATCAAGGTTCAGGCGCCAATTAGCTTTGACCCAATCGAGTTTGCCGATTCTTCAAAAATTAACGTGGGCGATCGAGTGGTGGCTATTGGAGCACCACTAGGGCTAGCCAACACTGTAACCGAAGGCATAGTTTCGGCATTGAATCGCACGATTGCAGTTGCCTCGGCCGCAGCACCGGAAAATTCCGACGGTGGATTAGGCGGCTTGCAATTATTCACCGGATCAGGAACGGCCGTGAATCTTCGTGTGATCCAAACAGACGCCGCTATTAATCCAGGCAACTCTGGTGGTGCGCTAGTGAATTCTCAAGGTCAATTGGTTGGTATCAACGTTGCGATTGCTTCTGCAGGTTCAAGCGGTCAGTCTGGAAATATCGGCGTTGGTTTTGCAATTCCATCTAACGTGGCCGAGCGAATTTCAAAAGAGATAATGCAAACCGGACAGGCCTCACACGCCTTGCTTGGCGCCAGTGTTGCGGATGCCACAAGCAATAACAATGCCCAAGGTTTCACCATTGGGGCAGAGGTTAAGGAATTAACTTCCGCTGGGGCTGCAGAAAAAGGTGGAGTCAAAGTTGGTGATGTGATTGTGAAATTTAACGATCAGCCAATCACCACAGCGGGCGAACTTACTGCCGCAGTTAGGCAAGAACCAGCCGGTGCCGATGCAACGATAGAGCTCATTAGAGACGGCAAGAACATTAAGTTGAATGTAGTCTTGGGTGACGCAGCAGATTTGAAGTAGGCATAGATGAGTGATTTGGGTCGCGAAGAAATTGGTGGTCAGACCGCCGGTTCTACTTTGCTCGAAGAACAAGTTCAAAACATTGAACCCGGAGACCATGAACGCAACTCGCACTACGTTCGAAAAGAGAAAATTGTTGAGTCTGCTGTTCTAGGAACACCGGTAATTGCCCTGTGTGGAAAAACCTGGGTGCCGGGGCGTGACCCTGAGAAGTTTCCTGTCTGCCCTATTTGCAAAGAGATTTACGAAGGTCTGCGTCCAGAGGACCCAAAAAGCTCAGACCCTGCAAAATAATCAGCCAAAGGTAGACTTTCAATCGTGAATGATGCACCGATTGGAATTTTTGACTCCGGAGTTGGCGGGCTTACTGTGGCTCGTGCGGTCATTGACCAGTTGCCAAATGAATCCATAATTTATGTTGGTGACACAGCCAACACCCCATATGGCCCAAAGAGCATTCAAGAAGTTCGTGAACTTGCCCTGAGCGTAATGGATCGCCTAGTTGATGAAGGCGTGAAGCTTCTGGTAATTGCCTGCAACTCTGCCTCGGCTGCCGTGCTTCGAGACGCCAGAGAGCGCTACACCGTAGGGCGCGGTATTCCGGTGGTTGAGGTTATTCAGCCGGCGGTTCGC
>JBJOJI010000070.1:0-3616 GCA_046046665.1 Actinomycetota bacterium | reverse complement strand
TGCACCGATATCTGGTCATACATTTCTATGGGTTACTTCAAGCAGATTCCCGTTGCCGGTGCCACCGGTTCTTCAACCATGCCGCACAAGATCAACCCAATTCGTTTTGAAAACGCAGAGTCAAACCTTGAACTTTCAAACGCAATTCTTGAATCTCTTGCAGCAACGCTTGTGACTTCACGTTTGCAGCGCGATTTGACTGACTCATCATCACAGCGCAACATCGGTCTCGGCCTTGGTCACTCGGTGCTAGCCATCGATAACGTAACTCGCGGCCTGCACGAGATTGACCTTTCAAAGGTTGCGCTTGATTCAGACCTAAGTGATAACTGGGAAATTCTTGGCGAAGCAATTCAAACTGTTATTCGTGCCGAGGTTGCCGCTGGTCGTTCAAGCATCAAAGACCCTTATGCATTGCTAAAGGATCTAACTCGCGGAAAGCGTTTGAACTCAGAAGACATGGTGGCTTTTGTGAATGGGCTTGAAATTGGTGCCGAAGCCAAAGAGCGTCTGTTGTTGCTAAAGCCGCACGCCTATGTTGGATTAGCCGAGCAGCTGGCCAAGCGCATTCAAAAACAGTAAATCTAAAAGTAAAGCCCCGGCCATTGGCTGGGGCTTTTTACTTACTTAAGTCTTGGCTGATTCGGATCGTGGTCTTCATCTTTCACTGAAAGCGCCAGGGTGGCGATTGCCACCAAAGAGATGATGAAGGTAAGCGCTACCCAAATAGATGTGCGCTCTACGCTGCGGGTTCCACCGTAAACCAATGCGCCAACAAATGCGGCCGCTACAGCAGAAAGGGTTAGATAGGTGCGAATGCTGCGCGCGTCAGCTTTTCTCTTTGGGGTTTTTGCCATGTGACTAGCCTAAGCCTTTGTTTTAGTTGCTGAAGGTGAGAACGCAGAAAGGCCTAGGTGCACGGCAAGAATACTTGCGTACGCTCCAAAGAAACCAACGTGACTTACTGAGTCACTGGCGGCCGTAATTGAAATTTGTGAAATCAAAAGACCTGCAGCAAGACCAGCGCTGATTAGGTGATCGCGACGAGCTGATGATTGCTTTTGTGCGCGTAGCGCAAAAATCAATTCGAAAATTGCTCCGAACAACCCCCAAGCTTCAAGCAGGATCCAAGCCATTGTGGTGGCGTTGTTTGCTTCAAAAGAAACTGTGAGCCAAGCCATTGTTGCTGTAGCAAGAATTAGCACACCATTGAGAATTGGATTTGAATTTTTCAAAACCAAAATTATTGACGCCAAAAACCAGCCGGCAGAAATAATTAGCAACCCAAGCATTGCAACGCTGGCATCGTGCGCTTGAGAAAACGTGATGTAGATGCCGGCAGTAAATGCCGCGGCAGCCTTGATGATTAGTGATGAACGCAAGTTACTGCTTAAGGTTCATGAATCGTGAGTACTGACCTTGGAAGGCAATTGCGATTGTTCCGGTTGGTCCATTTCTTTGCTTGGCAAGAATTAGATCTGCCTCGGCTGCGCGTGGGTGATCTTTTTCGTACTGCGCTTCACGGTGCAAAAGAATTACCACGTCGGCGTCTTGCTCTAGGGAACCTGATTCACGAAGCTGCGAAATTTCTGGCTTCTTGTCTTTGCTTTGCTCAGAGTTACGGTTTAGCTGCGAGATTGCAATTACCGGAACATTGAGTTCTTTTGCCAAAAGTTTTAGTGCACGAGAGAACTCAGATACTTCTTGCTGACGTGATTCAACTTTTTTACCAGATGTCATCAACTGCAGGTAGTCGATCACGATCATCTTTAAATCAACGCGAGACATGAGGCGGCGGGCTTTTGCACGAATTTCAACCAGGGTCATGTTTGGTGAGTCATCAATGTATAGCGGTGCGTCGTTGATTTGCCCACGAACCGCTGCGATGCGAGTCCAGTCGGCATCGCCGATGGAACCTTTACGAAGGTTCTGCAGCATGATTCCGGTTTCGGCAGAAAGCATGCGCATTGCGATTTCGGCGCGACCCATTTCAAGTGAGAAGAAAACTGTTGCCTTGTTGTTTTTGATTGCAGCGTTGCGAGCAAAATCAAGTGCAAGTGTTGACTTACCTACTGCCGGGCGGGCAGCAAGAATTACAAACTGACCACCGTGCAAACCGTGAGTCATTTCATCTAGTTCGGCAAAGCCGGTTGGTACACCGGTCATTTCGCCGCCGCGCGATTGCGCGTGCTCGATTTCTGTAATTGCCGCCTCAAGCGAAACGCTTAGGTCAACGATGTCTTCTTTAGAGACACCGCGCATTACACCGTAGACATCGTTTTGGGCTTGGTTAACTAGATCGTCAACCTCACCCTCGTTTGCATAGCCAAGCTGCGCGATCTTGGTTCCTACTTCTACCAGGCGGCGAAGGGTTGCCTTTTCGGCAACAATCTGCGCGTAGAAGGCTGCGTTTGCAGCGGTAGGCACGATAGAGGTAAGGGTGTGTAAGTAATCAACACCGCCAGCTTTGACCAGGTTTCCCTGCTTGGTTAGTTCGTCTGTGACGGTGATGACATCTGTGGGCTCACCCTTGGCAAAAAGGGTAAGGATTGCATCAAAAATGGTCTCGTGCTTTGGAGCGTAGAAATCAACACCGCGCACCGCTTCTTGAACCTCGGCAACTGCCTCGGCAGAAAGCAGCATGCCACCCAGCGCGCTCTGCTCGGCCAACATATCGTTTGGCAGCATGCGCTCGTTTCCGCGGCTTGGATCAACCGGTGGAACAGCTAAAAGTGACATTTCAAACCTATTCTTTGGTCCTATTTCAGACCGATACCTGTCTAGCATCCACTAATGACACGGTTTCAAGAAACTGGCATGTGAACAAAACTGGGGATAACTATGTAGACACGCCGTTCAATGTGTGTATAAGTTGTGGAAAACCCTGTGGATAATATGTGGAAACTGCCCCGAAAGCCTTGTATTCACTGGGCTATCGGACTGTTGATAAGGTTTTTCCTAAACCCTAAACCTAACCCTCAAGGTTGTGCATAACTCGCCCGAAACCGCAGTTATCCACAGCCGCTCGGCGAGTTATCCACAGGTTCTATCCACAAGTTAAAGCAAAAGGTGGGCATCCGAAGATGCCCACCTTTTGGTGGAACTAGAGCTTTATTACTTCTTGCCGCTTACCTGAAGGGTGATGGTAGCAACGGTGTCGCCGTGTAGACGAACAGTAGCTAGGTGCTCACCGGTGGTGCGGATAGGTGAAACAAAAGCAATCTTGCGCTTGTCGATCTCACCAAGACCAGCTGCTGCAACTGCTGCTGCAACATCTGCGGTCTTTACTGAACCAAACAAACGACCGCCAACGCCAGCCTTTGCAGTCAGACGAACCGACTTGCCTTCAAGAGCTGCCTTTAGAGTGTTTGCTTCTTCAACCGTTGCAAGTGCACGAGTAGCGCGAGCAGCCTTGATTGACTCAACCTGCTTCTCACCACCCTTGCTCCATAGAACTGCGAAGCCGCGAGGTAGTAGGTAGTTACGAGCGAACCCGTTCTTAACCTCAACTACATCTCCAGCTGAACCAAGGCCTGAAACCTCGTTAGTAAGAATGATCTTTGACATGGGGTTTCTCCTTAACGGCCAGCGCCTGCGTATGGCATAAGTGCCATCT
>JBJOJI010000019.1:0-15409 GCA_046046665.1 Actinomycetota bacterium | reverse complement strand
ATCAAACGACCAGTAGTGGTTTCACCAGTGAATGCAATCTTGGCAATGCGGCGGCTTGATGCAAGTGGCTTACCAGCCTCAACACCAAAACCGTTCACAATGTTTACAACACCTGGTGGAAGAAGATCACCAATGATGTCAAACAAGAACAGAATTGATGCCGGGGTCTGCTCGGCTGGCTTTAGTACAACACAGTTACCAGCAGCAAGAGCAGGAGCAAGCTTCCACACAGCCATCAAGATTGGGAAGTTCCAAGGAATGATCTGACCAACAACACCTAGAGGCTCGTGAAAGTGATAAGCCACGGTGTCGTGGTTTAGCTCGCCAAGCGAACCCTCTTGCGCACGAATTGCACCGGCGAAGTAGCGAAAGTGGTCAATAGCTAGTGGAATATCGGCAGCCATTGTTTCACGCACTGGCTTTCCGTTGTCCCAGGTTTCTGCAACTGCAATCTTTTCTAGGTTTGCTTCCATGCGGTCGGCAATTTTGTTCAAGATGATTGCGCGCTCGGTTGGTGAAGTTTTGTTCCAGGTCTTGGCTGCCGCGTGTGCTGCGTCAAGAGCCTTATCGATGTCTTCGGCATTGCCGCGGGCGATTTCACAAAAAACGCGACCCGTTACCGGAGTCACGTTTTCGAAGTATTGGCCAGATGAAGGTGCGACATATTGTCCACCGATGTAGTGGTCATAGCGTGGCTTGAAGTCGGCGACGCTGCCTGCTTGACCAGGTTGTGCATAAACGGTCATTGCTTAACTTTCTCTATGGGGTGGTCGGCATCTTTGCCGGCCAATGAGGTGAATCTACGCCCGTGATGATTGCGGATTGATAACGAACGGAACGGACTAGCCGTAAGCACATCTAACGGTTAGGTAAACACCTAGCCAAATGGCTAGGTAGGGGAGTATCGTCAATAATATGGACAAAGAAGGCCGCTCAGACGTACCTTTGGGCCGCCGTTCGCCCATGGCAACCACCCGCGTGATGGTTGCTGACCGCAATGTAATTACCCGAGTTGGCATCAGATCTATTCTTGAGCGCAACTCTGGAATGGCCGTGGTTGCTGAGGCCACCAGCTATGACGCTGTGATTGACGGCGTTGATGAGCACGGCCCCGACGTACTGATTATTGACCTAGATCTTGGTGATGACACCACGCGTGGATTAAAACTTTGCGAAGAAATAAGTGACCGCTACCCAAGTACAAAGATTTTGGTACTGGCCAATACCCTGAGCGAGATGATTGTGGTTGAAGCTCTTCGCCGTGGAGCAAATGGATACCTTTGTAAAGATGATGTGAAGGCTGATGAACTCGGCAAAGGTGTGAAGGCTGTGCAAGACGGCGATACGGTTTTAGGGCGTGGAGTTGGCTCACTTGTTGCGCGCGGGCTTGGGGTCAACTAGAGGTGCACACGAGCACCTCACAGACCGTGAGCTTGATGTTATTCGCGCAGTTGCAAAGGGGCTGAGCAATAAACAAATTGCTCACGAGATTTATGTCTCTGAAAGCACCGTGAAGTTTCACCTTCAAAATGCATCAAAGAAACTCAACGCACATCGTCGGGCAGAAATAGTTCACCGGGCTACGGCAGCTGGGCTGCTTAAAGGTGCGTAAACCTAATTCGTCTAGTATGGGCGAGTGAACATTAAGCACCCAAACCTAACTCTTGGAGTAATTTCACTGAGTTATTTGCTGTTGGTGATTGATCTTTCTATTGCCGTTACGGCACTTCCACTTATTCAACGAGACTTGGGTTTCACGACAGCATCGCTTTCGTGGATTCAGAACGCTTACACGGTGGTGTTTGGCGGATTGCTATTGCTTGGTGCGAGACTTGGGGATATTTTTGGTCGCCGCAAAATGTTCGTTCTGGGCTTGGCAATCTTTGGAGCAGCTTCACTTGTAGTTGGTGTTGCACACACAGCAGAGATTCTGATTTTGGGTCGGGTACTTCAAGGTGTTGGCGCGGCGGTGCTGGCTCCTTCAACTCTTGCTTTGTTGAGTACCAACTTTCCTGAGCAGCCAGCACGAGGCCGCGCGCTCGCAATCTATGGTTCCATCACCGGAATCGGAACCAGTCTTGGTTTAGTTTTGGGCGGTTGGATTGCCAATGCGTTTGACTGGCGATGGGCATTCTTGGCGAATGTTCCGCTGGCAATTATTTTGATAGTCGCTACAAGATTCGCTGTTGCAGAAACTGCAACCACGCGCGTGAGGCTTGATGTGTGGGGAGCGGTACTCTCAACGCTTGGTATGACCGGAATCGTTTACGGATTAATTCGTGCCGCGGAAATCGGCTGGCGAGATGTGACTTCTTGGGCTTGCTTGCTGCTTGGAATTTTTTTATTGGTTGTTTTTATTGAGGTGGAGAAGCGCGTTGCAGTTCCGCTGGTGCCGCTGCGATTGTTTCGAAGTGCACAGCGATCTGGTGCGAATCTTGCCCGTGCACTTTTCGTTGGCTCAATGGCTGCATATTGGTTTTTCGTTTCGCAGTTCTTGCAAATTGCCAAGGGCATGAACCCACTCGAAACAGGATTGGCTTTCTTGCCAATGACTCTGGCGAGTTTTGCGATTGCATTTTTTGTGCCGCGACTTTCGCGACGCTTTGGTGACACACCATTCCTAGCCGGCGGCCTCGCTGTCGTGGCCATCGGAACGCTTTGGTTAAGTCAGTTCAAAGCCGATGGTTCTTATGTTCTTGAGGTTGCTATTCCGATGGTGTTGGTTGGTTTGGGGCAGGGTGCGTCAACGATTCGCCTCACCTCTGCGGGTATCGCCGGGGTATCGGCCGAAGATTCAGGAGTGGCTTCAGGGCTGGTAAGCACCGCGGTTCAGCTGGGCAGCTCACTTGGTTTGAGCATACTGATTGCTCTTGCAGCAATTGTGCCAGCTACCAACACCGATGCTTCCGCGCTAATTACTCACCAGGCAAACGTGGCCTTGTTGGGTGGCGGAATTCTGTGCGTTGGTGCGTTGATTGTGGTGCTGGTGTTTGTGCTTCCAAAGAAGCACAAACTAGATAATTAGTTTTTGCGAGCAACTTCATTTACGAATCGAACCATCTCGTCTAAGGTCTCAACCATTTCTTTGCAGTCGGCAGGGTAGCGGTTGATGTGTGCGTGCGGCACACCAGCCTGGGTGAGGGTTTCAACTTTTACACCGGCAGCTGATAGTTGTTCACCAAACTTTTCACCCGAGGCACGCAGTGCGTCGTATTCGCAGTTGATGATTTGTATTGGTGGAAGATTAGATAGGTCTTTAACTTCACCAGCAAACCAAACCGGATTAAATGTTTGGTCGCCAAGAGCAAATTTTCTGGTGTCATCAATTATCTGGGCGGTTAGACCGAACCCGTTTATCTCATCAACCTTGCTCTGTAGCTCCTCACTCAAAGCTGGGAGGCTGAAGTGCGCAACCGGGCAGTTCAATAAGGCGCCGGCGATGTAGTTATTTCCGTTATCGCGATCAAGCACAATCATTGAAGCGGCAAGTGCACCACCGGCGCTAATGCCACCAACAAAAATTGCGTCACGGCGACCACCAAGTTTCTCAATGTTTGAGACTACCCAGTCAAGGGCTGCCATGCAGTCATCTTGCGGTGCAGGAAATTTAACCTTGTCAGTTACCAAGCGGTATTCAATATTCACAACCACCATGTTGGCGCGGTGAGACATCTCGCGCGAAACAATATCACCCTCGTTCATTTTAAATGTTCCTTCGCGGAAGCCACCACCGTGCAGCCAAATCAAAACCGGCAGGTCCCCGGTGGCTTCGGTTGGGCGATAGGTAAGAACCGGCACCGCACCGGCAGCACTTGGCGCCGAAAGCTCTTCAACATCAACCGGAGGTGAAACATACTCGCTTAGCGGCGCTTCAAATAGTTTGTGGGCCTCAAGAAAAGGAAGTTCGTTGTAGTAGTGCAAACGATCTGCGAAAAGTGATGCTAATGCCATTAGAAAGTGACCTTTTTCTTAATTGATAATCCGGTTAGCTCAGCGGCTTTATCGGTGAGAATTCTTCTAAAGAACGCTTTGTGTTCGTCAATCATGTCCCATTTGCGATCAAGAAGCCATTGAATCTGTAAGCCATCTGACAGGGCAACAATTGCTCGACCAAGATCTGAAGGGTCTAGATTTTTGCGCATATAGCCACTGTCATGAATTTTCTGCATTGAACTAGTCGTGACGCCAATTACCCACTCGTAGCGATCTTGAAAGTACTTGTGCGCGGGGTGGTCTATAGCGGTAGCCTCAGCCGAGACTATGCAATAGAGCTCAACTATGCCTGGAATTGAGATGTTGTATTCAATTAGGTTCAACCAGCCGTTTACGAAATCCAAGCCTGAAGTTTCAGTTACTCCGGAGATTTCGCTAGCCAAATCATCACGATAGGCCAACACTTCGATGAGTAAGTTGGCTTTGGTCTTAAAGTGATGAAGAATACCGGCTTCGGTGATGCCCACGATTTCTGAAACTTGGCTTAATGAGCCACCCCGATATCCGCTTTTCGAAAAAACTTCGAAGGCGGCCTTCAAAATATCTTGTTTGCGGGCTTCGGTTACAGAGGAGTCGCCTTTTGGTCTGGCCATAGCTCCCTCGATCCCTTAAATCCCTCAAATATCAGCCAATTTGGCCAGATCTTTACCTAAACACTCAATTCTATAAACCAGGGTCGCATCAAGGATGTGAACGATAACATTTTCGTATCGGTCCGGGTGAAACTAAATGCTCACTTAGTTTCTACCATTAGATTTCTTATAACCGCAAGTCAACGGGGCTTTGCGGCACCCCATCCATCAGGAGAAACTATGAAAATGTTCAAAGCTTTTGCAGCTGTGCTAGCCACAGCAGCGCTAGCAATGGGTACCGTAACAGCCGGTCAGGCTGCGGGCAAGACCCTAACTATTGGTGCAATCGCCAAGCCGGTTAGCTTGGCTGCTGACCAGGCCGAATATGGAAACCGCGTCTGGTTCTACCAGGCAACCTACGACTCACTTCTTAAGCAGAAGGAAAACGGCGACATCATTCCTGGTGTTGCAACCAAGTGGACCTATAACAAGGCACAGACCGTGCTAACCCTTGATCTTCGTTCAGGAATTAAGTTCACTGACGGCTCTGCACTTGATGCGGCAGCAGTGGTTAAGAACCTAAATGCCAACAAGAACAGCAAGGGACCTACCGCAAACTACTTGGCCTCAATGAAGTCTGCAGCTGCTAAGGGAACCAACCAAGTTGTAATAACTCTTTCAGCAACAGACCCTGCATTCGTTAACTACCTAGCTAACACCGCCGGTCTACTTGCAAGCCCAAAGGCTATTGGCAAAGCGTCTGCAGCGACAGCCCCAGTTGGTTCAGGACCATACATTCTTGACAAGGCAAAGACCCGCTCAGGTTCAAAGTACGTTTACACCGCAAACCCAAACTACTGGGACAAGGCAAACCGTAAGTACGACAACCTAGTGATCAACATCTACGAAGACCAGACCGCCATGGTTAATGCTCTTAAGTCAGGTGCTGTTCAGGCAGGTAACGTTGCAGACCCAGCCTCAGCAAACACTCTAAAGAAAGCTGGACTAAAGTCTTCTGCTTCATACCTTGACGCAAAGGGTATTTACTTCTCTGACCGCTCAGGAAAGCACAACTCGTGTATTGCAAAGAAAGAAGTTCGCCAGGCAATTAACCTAGTGTTCGACCGCCCGGCACTTATCAAGAGCCTAGAGTCAGGTGCTGGTTCAGCAACTACTCAGTACTTCCCTACTTACAACGCTGGATACAGCAAGTCACTAGACAGCTTGTACCCATACGATGTTGCTTCAGCTAAGGGCCTTATGGCTGCTGCTGGTTACTCAAAGGGTTGCACCATCACAATGCCAACATTCGCACCATACTTTGGTGAGGCTGTTTACTCAATCATTAGCTCACAGTTGGGCAAGATTGGAATCACAGTTAAAGAAGTTGCCGAAGGTGGCGCAACATTCATCGACAACATCTTGGCAAACAAGTACGACGCTTACTTGATGCAGTTTGAGCGTTCAGGTGAGCCATGGCAGATGCTGAACTTCATGCTGACTCCAAACGCAACCTTCAACACCGATGGTTACGCAAAGGCATCAGTTACCAAGTTGATCGCTGACTACAAGAGTGCAACCGCTTCAAAGCGCCCTGCAATCTTGAAGGCCATCAACAAGGCAGTTCAAGAAGACGCATGGTTCTCTGTTTGGTACGCAAAGCAGGCAAACTTCATGTACAAGAGCGTAACAATCAAGGCACCACAGACCGGAAACATCATTCCGTTCCTTTACAACATTGGCTAATAACTAAGTTGTAAATAGTTTAAAAGTTGGGCTGGGGGCTTGGCCCCCAGCCCAACTCACTAAACATCAGTAACGCCGCACTAAGAGCTCTCAACAAATTGGAAACTAATTGTCAAAATTCATTCTGAAGCGACTACTAAACGGCATTATCATGCTGTTTGCCGTTAGCCTTCTCGCATACTTTTTAATGTACCTAGGTGCGGGCAACGTGGCCCGTTTGATTCTGGGTCTACAGGCGACTCAAGACGAGGTTGCAGCGCTTAACGAACAACTTGGTTTGACAAAGCCTTTTATCGAACAGTACTTCACTTGGTTGATCAACGCAGTTCAGCTAAACCTTGGTGAATCTTGGTCAATGCCAGAGCCAGTTGCAGACTCACTGTTTCCTAGATTGGGTGTAACTCTGACTATTGTGGCGCTAACCACTTTGGTGGCCGCTTTGGTTTCAATCGTGCTCGGCACAGTGGCTGCGCTTAAGGGTGGCTGGATAGACCGCGTTGTTCAATTCATCGGCCTTTTTGGTTTTGCAGTTCCGGGTTTCTTGGTTGCCTTCTTCTTGGTAACTCTTTTTGCAATTCAGATTCCCCTATTCAATGCGGTTGGCTATACAGATTTTGCTGACAGCCCAACCGAGTGGGCAAAGTCAGTGACGCTTCCCGTAGTTGCGTTGGCCCTGAGCGGTATAGCTGCAGCTGCACAGCAGGTTCGCGGCTCGGTAAAAGATGCCATGAACATGGATTACGTGCGCACTCTTCGTGCACGAGGTTTGAGTTTTAACCGTGTAGTTTTCAAACACGTTCTTCGCAATGCAGGTGGGCCTGCTCTTTCAATTATCGGTGTGCAGTTTGTTGGAATGCTTGGTGGATCTGTATTGATTGAGCAGATCTTTGCTATTCCGGGGCTTGGCCCTTATGCAGTTGGCTCAACTTCTAGTAGTGACATTCCAGCCATTATGGGCCTTGTTGTAGCAACGGCTCTGATCGTTATTGTGGTGAATCTGGTCATTGACCTACTTACTGCAGCTCTAAACCCGAAGGTGCGTCTTTCATGAGCCAGTCAAAGAAAAAAATCGATAGCCTCACCTTTAAAGTTCTTTCAAATGTTAGTGGTGCACTTTCTATAGGTGTAATTTTTGCGTTCATACTTTTTGGAATAATTGCCCCTGAGCTAAGCCCATGGGATCCAAATGAGCCAGACATTTATGTGACACTAGGTGCCCCAGATGCTCTTCACTGGTTTGGAACCGATTCGGCTGGCCGAGACGTGTTCACCAGACTTGCTTTCTCGACACGATTTAGTTTGGCGACTGCGGGTGTTGCAGTTTTGGTTTCACTAGTGATTGGTGTCGTTGCAGGTTTGATTGCCGGTTATTTTGGCGGATGGTTTGACAGCGTTTCATCTTGGTCTACATCTATCATCATGGCGTTGCCTGGACTGGTTGTTCTTTTGGCAGCAATCACAGTTATCGGACCTTCAATGTGGTACGCGATGATGATATTTGGTGTGTTGATGTCACCTGCCTACTTCCGATTGGTTTACACCACGGTTCGCGGTGTGCGCAACGAACTCTACGTTGATGCCGCTCGTGTATCGGGATTGAGTGACCTAAGAATTATTAGCCGCCACATTCTTGGTGTGGTGCGTGCGCCAATCATTATTCAAACGGCAATTATTGCCTCGATTGCAATTGCAATTCAGTCTGGTATTGAGTTCTTGGGTCTTGGTGATAAAGACACCCCAAGTTGGGGTTCGATGCTCAACGACGCCTTCCGACAGATTTACGAAGCCCCGGGTCTTCTTATCTGGCCTAGCGCAACCATCGCTCTAGTTTCTATTGCACTGGTAGTCTTTGCTAACACCGTTAGAGACGAGCTTGAGCGCACCGGCCCTAAAGCCAAGAAGATCAAGAACTTGAAATCTGCTGAGCAGGAACAGGCCGATGCAGATGCTGTAGACACGATTGTGCACCCAGATGCAGCTCGCGACAAGATTGAGCCAATTCTTAAGGTTTCAAATCTTGCAGTTGGTTACTCAAATGGCCAGGGCGGAATTAAGCAGGTTGTGCACAATGTGAACCTGACCGTGAATAAAGGTGAAGTTGTTGGCCTGATTGGTGAATCTGGTTCAGGTAAAACACAGAGCGCATTTGCTGTACTTGGCCTTTTGCCAACCGGAGGGCGCGTGGTTGCCGGATCAATTGTTTTTGAAGGTGAAGAACTTACAACTGCAAGCGCCAAAACATACGACAAGATTCGCGGTGGCCGCATTAGCTACATTCCGCAAGAACCAATGAGCAACCTTGACCCTTCTTTCACCATTGGCAGCCAATTGGTTGAACCAATGATGAAGGTGTTGGGTATTTCAAAGAAGACCGCAACCTCAAGAGCAATTGGTTTGCTTGAGCGAGTGGGTATTCCTAGCCCAACCACCACAATGAAGAAGTACCCGCACGAAATTTCTGGCGGTCAGGCGCAGCGCGTGCTGATTGCCGGTGCAGTTTCTTGCAACCCAGATTTGATCATTGCCGATGAGCCAACTACGGCCCTTGACGTAACTGTGCAGGCTGAGGTGCTTGATTTGCTTCGTGAACTGCAGAAAGAAACCAACACTGCTTTGCTATTGGTGACTCACAACTTTGGTGTGGTTGCAGACCTTTGTGACTACATCAACGTGATGCAGAACGGCCGAATTGTTGAAGCCGGTGGCGTGGTTGAGATTTTCAAGAAGGCAAAGCACCCATACACAAAGTCATTGCTGGATTCCATTCTTGAGGGCGGACCAGCGCGCGGTAAGTACAAAGCTCCGAAGGGCAACTAATCATGTCTCTACTAAATATCGAAAACGTAGAAGTTACCTACAAGGGCAAAGGTCGCAAAAAAGACTTTAAGGCGCTAAAAGGAGTCTCACTTGATATTCGCCCAGGCGAGTGCGTGGGTCTGGTTGGTGAATCAGGTTCTGGTAAGACCACCCTTGGACGTGCAGTTCTTGGTCTAGCACCGGTTACAGCAGGTTCAATTCAGCTCAATGGTCACGAGATTTCGCACGCTTCGCGTGACGAACGCCGCGACCTAGCCCGCGACATTCAGGTTGTGTTCCAAGATCCTTACTCATCGCTTAATCCATCGATGTCTATTGAGCAGATTCTTGCCGAGCCGCTGTTGGTTCGCGAGTGGACAAAAGATGCCGCCTCAAAGCGCGTTCGCGAGTTGCTAGATTCTGTTGGTTTGCCATCTGATGCTGCTGATCGCAGGCCACGCGAATTTTCTGGTGGTCAGCGTCAACGCATTGCAATTGCGCGCGCACTTGCACTTGACCCAAAGCTAATTGTTTGTGACGAGCCGGTATCGGCATTGGACTTGACTACCCAGGCTAAGGTCTTGGATTTGTTCCTAGAGATTCAAGAGCGCACCGGTGTGGCTTACCTATTTATCTCTCATGACCTTGCGGTTGTGCGCCATCTAAGCCACCGCGTTGCGGTTATGTACCAGGGTGAAATCGTTGAGTGGGGTGACGGCGAGCAGGTTTCTTCAAACCCGCAGCACGCCTACACTAAGCGCCTGATGATGGCAGCCCCGGTGCCAGACCCAATTGAGCAAGCTAAACGTCGCGATGAGCGCCGCAAGTTGCTTGCCGCTGGCGTAATTTAAATTTCTCAAAATCAGAAAGCAGTACTAAATGTCTAACCAGGCCAACAATGCAGTTGAGTTAACCGCAAAACTTTCACTTGAAGAAAAAGTTGCTTTTCTTACAGGCTTTGACTTTTGGAACACAGTTCCAAATGACACCGTTGGCCTTAGGAAAATGCTGCTATCTGATGGCCCTGCCGGTGTGCGCGGAGAATTCTGGGACGAACGTGACAACTCACTCAACCTAACCTCTGGTACCGCACTTGGTTCTTCTTGGTCAACAGAGTTTGCTGCCGAGTATGGGCGCACTCTGGCACGCGAGGCCGCCCGCAAGGGTGTGGATGTTGTACTTGGCCCAACCATCAACCTGCACCGCACTCCACTTGGTGGCCGCCACTTTGAATGCCTCAGTGAAGACGCCATGCTTACCGGAGCACTAGCTGCCTCTTATACCCAGGCTATGCAATCGCTTGGTAAGGGCGCTTGCCCTAAGCACTACATTGCCAATGACTTTGAAACTGATCGTTACAACGTTGACGTGCGAGTTGACGAGCGAACCCTGCACGAGGTTTACCTGCGTCCTTTCGAAGATGCAGTTGTAACCGGTGGTGCCTGGACAATCATGAGCTCGTACAACAAGGTAAACGGAACAACCCTTACCGAACACGACTTGTTGCAAGATCCACTGCGCAGCAAGTGGAACTTTGATGGCGTTGTTATTTCTGACTGGACCGCCGTGCGCAGCTTGGAATCTGCAAAGGCTGAACAAGACCTTGTAATGCCCGGACCAGTTGGCCCTTGGGGTGCATCGCTAGTTGCAGCTGTTCGTAGCGGTGAGATTGACGAAGCTGTTATTGATCGCAAAATTGTTCGCCTGCTAGTTCTAGCTCAACGCGTTGGTGCGGTAAGCACCGATGGCTCGATGCCAGCTGACCCTGCTCGTCACAACGAGATTGCGGCTGAAGGTGTTGCCTTTGCAAGACGTGCCGCTTCTGAAGGCTCAGTGCTTCTTGAGAACGACGGAATTTTGCCATTGAACCTGCAAAAGGTTGGCAAAGTTGCTCTTATTGGTCACAACGCCAGCTCTGCTCGAACTCAGGGCGGTGGCTCGGCCACAGTAATGCCTAAGACAGTCGTTACTCCTCTAGATGCTCTCAAGGCTGAAATTGGTTCAAACCTTTCTTACTCGATTGGGGCGGTAGTTCAGGTTGGTGTTGCTCCTCTCAACCCTGAACTTCTCAAAAACCCAGTGACCGGTGCACAAGGTGTACACGTTGAATTTTTAGATGCAGATGGCTCTGTGCTTTTTACAGAGGAACGTGCGGCATCTGGTCTCACTTGGCTTGGAAGCCAGGCGCCTGTTTCGAAAGCTAGTGCAATTAGATTGCGCACTATTTACACGCCGAACCACAGTACGTCTGAGTTATTTGGATTTGCATCTGTTCAGCCAGTTGAAATCAAATTTGACGGCGAAGTTTTCTTCAAACACCACATGCCTGATGAAAGTGGAGACCCTTTCCACGCGTTGATGGACCCACCCTTTGCCTCAAAGGCTTATGCATTTGTTGCTGGAAATCCAATTGGCATAGATGTGACAGTTGATTTGGCTGGACGCAGCGGACTTGCAGTTGAAGCTCAGACTTTTGTTTTTGGTTTTGAGGCAGACACTACGGTGGGCGACGCTAACATCGCTGAGGCGGTTGCGGCAGCAAAAGAAGCCGAATTAGCAATTGTTGTAGTTGGCACCAACTCACAGGTTGAGTCAGAGGGATTTGACCGCAAGAACCTAGATCTTCCGGGTCGTCAAGACGAACTAGTAGAAGCAGTTGCTGCGGCTAACTCAAACACCATTGTGATTGTTAACTCTGGTTCGCCGGTGCTAATGCCTTGGCGCAAGAAAGTAAAGGCAGTGTTGCTTACTTACTTTGGCGGCCAAGAAATGGGCAACGGGCTTGTTGACATGCTTAGCGGTGCAGCTGAACCTGGTGGCCGCTTGCCAACTACCTGGGCCGATAAATTTGAAGACGTTCCAGTTACCAACTGTGATGCTTCGCAACCTGGCAACTTTGTGAACTACGACGAAGGAATTCACGTTGGCTACCGCGCTTGGCTTAAGGCCGGCAAAAAGCCCGCTTATGAATTCGGCTACGGGCTTGGGTACACCACTTGGTCAATTGACTCAGCAGAAGTTCCTGCAAAAGCTGCGGCTGGTGCAGACTTCAAAGCCACTATCGCAGTGACCAACACCGGTAGTCGTGCAGGAAAGCACGTGGTTCAGGTTTATGCATCGCGCAGCAATTCTGCAATTGACCGCCCGGTTCGTTGGTTGGTTGGCTTTGCCGAAGTCTATGCAAACGCTGGCGAGAGCAAACAGGTATCGGTGGATATTCGCGGCCGTGAATTTGCTAACTATGAAAACGGCTGGAACTACGAAGCCGGTTCTTTTGAGCTGCACGTTGGTTCAAGCGTAGAAAAACTTGAAGCACACACCTCAATAGAAATTGGTTAATCGTGCAACTACCTAACCCGCTGATTGCTGGCTTTAACCCAGACCCGTCTATCGTGCGCGTTGGCGATGACTATTACCTGGCTACGTCTACTTTTGAATACCTGCCGGGTTTACCTATCTACCACTCCACTGATTTGGTTCACTGGAATCTAATTGGGCACGTAGTAACCACTGAGCAGCAGTTAGCAAGTGCCAATGTGCCAACCAACGGGGGCGCTTGGGCCCCAACAATTAGATTCCACGATGGCCTCTTTTACGTAGCAGTTACCGATGCCCTAGGCAAAGGCACACTGATATTCACGGCCCAGAACCCGGCTGGCCCATGGAGCGGCGGGGTTCTTACCAATATCGGCGGCATAGACCCAGATCTTGCCTGGGATGACAACGGTGACTGCTACGCAACTTTCTCAGGTTTAATTCTTGAGGGCGAAGAGCTGGGCAAGCACCTTGGTATTCAGCAGGCAAAAATAGATTTGAAAACCGGTCAGCGCCTAGAAGAGCCGCGCGATCTTTGGGCAGGCACCGGCTTGATGTTTCCAGAAGCACCACACATCTACAAAATAGGTGACTGGTGGTACCTGATGATTGCCGAGGGCGGCACCGAGCGCGGTCACGGGGTTAGCATTTCTCGCAGTAAATCAATAACAGGGCCATTTGAAGGTGGCCCAAATAATCCGTTCCTAAGTGCTCGTTCAACGGCACGACCAATTCAAAACACGGGTCACGGTGACTTGGTGCAATTGCCAAATGGCGATTGGGTAATGGTGCTGCTTGGCATGCGCACCCGCGGAATGACTCGCTCGTTCTCTTCGCTTGGTCGCGAAACTTTTGCAACTAACGTGACCTGGCATGATGGTTGGCCATCTGCCGAGCCGGTGCATCCAAATGATTTTGCTGGCATTCCAGAATTCACCGATACCTTCAGCGACACCAAGTTGGGTCTTGAGTGGGTGTCTGTCAGGCAGTTGCCGGCATCTGTTTCAGAAATCACAACTGATGGTTTAAAAATTATCGGTACCGGTAAAACAATGAGCGATCTTCAGCCAGCCTTTGTTGGTCGTAGGCAGCGCCGGCTTGAGGGAATTGTGAAAGCAAGTGTTTCTGTTTCTGGTACCGGCGGAATCGCTATGCGCTATGACGAAAACGCTCACTACGACCTAGAGATTTCAAACGGCAAGCTAATTGCTAGAAGTGTGATTTCTAGAATCACCCACGAAGTTGTTGCTGAAGACTTCAATGCACAAAGCTCGGTTATTGAGCTTTACCTTGAGCTTGCACCAGGCGGAACCGGCTTCAACCAAGATGCCCAGACCAGCGACTTTGTGCGAATGGGCTGGATTGCTAACGGTCAGAAGCATCAGGTAGCCGAATTTGACGGTCGTTATTTGAGCGCCGAAGTAACTTGTTCATTTACAGGTCGCGTTATCGGTGCCTACGCCGTTAATGGAGAGCTAATGCTGCACAGTTACTCTGAGACTGCTGTTTAGGCTTTTAATACTCAGTATCTGATTTCGCGTAATAGTAGGTAAGGGATTTGCCTCTTGGCCTTTGAACAGCAAGACTTAAGCCACACATTCCAGTAAAGGGGAGCCCATGTCATTTATCTCAACTCGACGCAGCGCAATTAAGGCTGCTATTACCTCGGCCGTTCTTGTAGGTGCCCTAGCCCTAACCGGTTGCGCAGCAACCGATGGCGATGCAGACACCGATTCAACAGCACTTTCAACCATCACTGCTGGCAAGCTAACCATTGGAACCGGCCTTCCTGCCTACGAGCCATGGGTTGTTGGCGACAAGCCAGAAGCTGGTGAAGGTTACGAAGCGGCAGTTGCATATGCTGTGGCAGAAAAACTTGGCTTTGCAGCTGAAGACGTGGTGTGGGTTCGCACTACCTTTGACGAAGCAATTGCACCGGGAGTCAAAAACTTTGACTTCAACCTGCAGCAGTATTCAATCACCGATGAGCGCAAGGCTGCCGTGGACTTTTCATCTGCTTACTACGAGACCACTCAGACTGTAATCACCACCAAGGGTTCAAAGGCTGATGGCGTGACCACCGTGTCAGGCCTAAAGGGTCTTGTGATTGGTGCTGCAACCGGAACCACAAGCTTTGCTGCCATTGAAGATGTAATCAAGCCAACTGCCGGCGCAAAGGCATTCAACTCAAACGATGACGCCAAGGCAGCTCTTGCTGCCGGGCAGATTGACGCTCTTGTAGTTGACCTACCTACTGCTTTATATCTAACCGCCGTTGAGATTGATGGTGGCAAGATCGTTGGTCAACTATCGGGTGCAGCAGCAGGTGACCAGTTTGGTCTGGTGCTAGACAAGGGCAGCAAGCTAACCGCTGCTGTTTCTGCAGCTGTAGACGCGTTGAAGGCAGATGGCACATTGGCTGCCCTGCAAGAAAAGTGGCTAGCAGGATACGCTGGCGCGCCAGTACTGAAGTAGTCAAACTGTTAGATTTGGGAGGTGGCTTCGGCCACCTCCCATTTTTGTTTATGAGGGTTCATGTCAAACAGCACAGATCAGTATCAGCCTTCTGAGGCCGAGCTGAATCGTCGCGTCTTTAAGGCGCAGCGCAAGCGCAAGTCAACCTTGGCTGCCTTTGCCAGCACCTTGCTCTTTGCCGCAGCGGTTGCCATTGGGTTGATTTCTACCCCCGGTTGGTCAAGAGTTACCGAATCATTTTTCAACCTAGAGGTTGGCATTGAGGCGTTCCCCAGAATTCTTGAGGGAATTTGGCTAAATCTTAGAGTGCTATTTTTCACCACCATCAGCGTTGTTGTTTGTGGTTTGCTGCTTGCTCTGCTGCGCACCCTGCGCAACCCAGTCTTTTTTCCGCTACGTATTTTTGCCCACGGCTACGTTGACTTCTTTCGCGGGCTACCGCTGATTATTGTGTTGTACATTGTGGGCTTTGGTATTCCAGGTCTGCGACTTGAATGGCTTGGCCGCATTCC
>JBJOJI010000018.1:0-14968 GCA_046046665.1 Actinomycetota bacterium | reverse complement strand
CGGCCAAAGATTTCTCAGGTCTCGAAGGAACCCTTGAGGGAATGGTTCGTCGAGACGACATGCTTGATGTCTTCAAACTTTACGCGGCAACAGATGATGAGCTGCTACTAGAAATTAGTCGAGCAAAAACTGCCAAGTCTGTAAAACTAATCGAAGCGCAGATTGATAACTTGGCCGCAGCGCTTGGAAATTTTGTAAACATCTTTAACCCCCAGGTAATTATTCTTGGAGGGTATTTATCGGGTCTCTTTGAATTCAATAGCGAGAGGCTCATCAATGGTCTTCGTGCAAATTCGTTAGCTGCGGCCAATGAGCGGGTTATTGTTCGAGAAGGCGGGCTGGGTTCTAACCTGCTAATGATTGGTGCCGCTGAGTTGCCGTTTAGCCAGTTGGTTGCGAACCCTTCGGCAACCCAGCTTTACCCGGCCAAGGCAAAGGCATCAAAATCTTAAACGCAGGTACCAGCGGCTACGACGTAGTTGTAATTGGTTCTGGCTTTGGTGGGTCAGTGGCGGCGCTTCGCCTTACTGAAAAGGGCTACCGGGTGCTGGTGCTTGAGGCCGGTGCCAGATTTGAAGACAAAGATTTCGCCAAAAACTCATTTGACCTGAAGCGATTTTTGTTTTTTCCAAAGCTTGGGCTCTTGGGCATTCAACGTATTGACCTGCTAAAGAACGTGTTGGTGATGTCTGGCGCCGGTGTGGGCGGGGGATCACTGGTTTATGCCAATACGCTTTACAAACCACCAAGCAGTTTTTTTACCACCGGTTCTTGGGCAAAGATTGCCGACTGGCAAACGCTGCTTGCTCCTTATTACAGGTTGGCCGAAAAAATGCTGGGAGTAAAAGAGAACCCGTTTTTTAGCCCGGCTGACTTGGTTCTGAAAAAGGTTGCCGAGAATCGTGGAATTGGTGATTCGTTTCGTATGGCTCCGGTTGGCATTTACTTTGGCAACGAAGAAGGCAAGACCGCTAAGGATCCATATTTTGGCGGCAAGGGCCCAGCAAGAACAAGTTGCATAAATTGTGGCGAATGCATGACTGGTTGCCGTCACGGCGCAAAGAACACATTGGTTAAGAACTACCTTTACCTTGCCGAGAATGCCAGCGGCCCCAACCCGGCAGCAGAAATTTGGGATCTCACAACTGTCTCGCACATTCAAGATTTGCCATCGGGTGGTTTTGAACTGACGCTAAAAAGAACTTCTTTTGGTGGTGCAAAAAGACCAACAAAAATTTACGCTCCCCAGGTTATTGTGGCTGCGGGTGCTTTGGGTTCGGCAAAACTTTTGCACAAATCAAAAAGCCGTGGCGCACTCAAGAATATCAGCGAGACACTTGGTGAATTAAGTCGGACAAATTCAGAGAGCCTGCTGGGCGTGGTAGCCAAGAAGAACGAGCATGATTTTCACAAAGGCTCGGCAATTACCTCTTCAATTTTTCCGAGCGAAGACACTCACATTGAACCAGTTCGCTACGGCAAGGGCAGTGGATTTATGGGCCTTTTGCAAACCGTCTTGGCGTCTGGGCCACAAGGCCAAGACCCAAGCCCAAGTCTGTTGGTACAAACTACATTCAAAAATATTTTGAAGCTTCCAAATTTCTACAACCTTCGAACCTGGCCAGAGAGAACCTTAATTTTGCTTGTCATGCAAGCTAGAGACAACTCTTTGACCACCTACTTGAAGCGCACAAAGCTTTTCTCAAAAAAACTAACCTCACGTCAAGGTCACGGTGAGGTGAATCCAAGTTGGGTTCCCCAGGGCCATCAGATTGCGCAAGAGATAGCAAGCGAAATTAATGGCACACCCGGCGCGGTGGTTGGTGAGCCGTTTGGCATTCCTATTACGGCGCACTTTTTGGGAGGGGCCGTAATTGGCGCCAATGATAAAGAAGGGGTGGTTGACCCATACCTTCGAGTATTTGGAGTAAACGGTCTACACATTTGGGACGGCTCAACGCTTTCGGCAAACCCAGGGGTCAACCCATCACTAAGCATTACCGCCCAGGCCGAGTGGGCAGCCGCGCACTGGCCAAATAAATCCGAGGGTGATGCCAGGCCGCCGTTAGGTTACCGCTTTGCCACTATTAGGCCCGTTGATGCAAGAAACCCAGTGCTGGGCCACAATAAGCGAAGCGTTAGCTAGAGACTTTACCCAGCATTCGGGACTCCCGGGCCCGGTTTTCAATACCAAGGCCCCAATAGCAAGCCGCAATAATCACAGCTGCGCCCAACCAACCAACTGCATTCATAAGCTCTCCGCCAAGCAGCACCGCAATGATCACAGCCCAAACCGGCTCTGTGCCTTGCAGTAATGCAACACGTGATGCGCTAGTTTTTCGAATAGCCCAAAGCATGACAATAAATCCGTAGACGGTGCTAAACAGCACAAGTGTGCCCATCAGAATCCACTCGCGAACGCCATAGTTTTGTGCCGCATTTACGGTTCCGGCTGGGTCAAGAATAAAAAAGAAAATGCCTGTGATGAACAAGCTCATAATTGTGACGTTGGTGGTATCTACGGATTTGCCGCGGGTGAATTTGCCGTGGGTAAAGAAAGATTGCGAAACGGTATGCACGGCGCGAAGCACCGCAGCCACAATCATCAATAGATCGCCAAGGTTTGGCTCGGTAAATCCGTTTCCGCTAATCAAAATTGCCACACCGATAACGGCGCCAAGAGCAGACACGTAAAACATGCGCGGCATCCAAAATTTAGAGACCAGGCCTTCAATAAGCGGAGTGAACAGAATACTTAGTGAGATTATTAGGCCAGAATTTGTTGCCGAGGTTAGGTAGACGCCTGTAGTTTCGACGGTCATTACTGTGGCAAGTGTTACTGCAATTCCCAGCGAAGAAAGAATTTCAATTTTGCTGAACCTAACCGGTTTGAAGGCACGAATGCCAAGCAAAATAACCGCAGCAATAATAAAGCGCAACGCCATCATGCCCCACAAGCTAGCAAAGTGAGTTAGCTCTCTTGATGCCAGGTAGCTTCCACCCCAGACCATAGCGGCACCAAGAATGGCAATATCAACCGAGCTAAGCCCGCGTTTTTCTTGCATCATTTGGAAGCCTCTTTTTTATAAATTAATTTGAGTCTGCCCTGAGCAACTGCTGCACCCAGCAAAACTACCGCGGCACCAACTGGTTCATTCCAGCTGATACTTTCACCAAGAAGAAGAACCCCAAGAATTACGCCAACAATAGGTGACATGTAAGTGACCGCAGATGCGATTGCACTGCCAACTTCTGACAAGAGACGATAGTAAACAACATAAGCGATGCCGGTTCCAAGAATTCCCAGCGCCAGCATAGCCGCTACAGATTTGAAGCTAGGGGTTCCACTAGTCAATGGCCCTAAGACATAAAACGGAAGCAATGTGAGCGCTGAGGTGATTACCTGACCAAAAACAGCAGCCTCTGGTTTTAGCTTTAGTGGTTCAATGAACTTTCTTACGAAGGGGCTGCCAATTCCGTAACAGGTGACGGCAAGAATAAGTGCACCGATAGCAAGCGGATCGTTATCTCCGAAACCGTTCCAAATACCAAGAACCACAAAAACTCCACCAAGCCCAATTGATAAACCAATCAGCACTTCACGCTTGGGCTTCTCTGCTCTAAAAGCAACCATGATTGCAATCACTGTGAATATTGGTGTTGAGGCATTGATGATGGATGCCAACGCACTAGAAACGTGCTGTTCGGCAAAGCCAAAAAGCACTGCCGGAATCGCTGACATAAATAGTCCGGCAATCCAAATTTTGAACCAAGTCAGCCAGCCGCGAACCATCTTTATTCGCATCACAAGAACAACAGCAAGCAGGGTAACGGCCCCAATCGCGGTGCGCCAGAAAGCTATACCGGTTGGGGTCAACGCCTCAAGGCCAAGAGAAATGAAAAGAAAAGACGACCCCCAGATAAGCCCCAAGAACAGGAACTTGTATATCCAGGAGGTCGTCTTTGGTTGGCTCATTATTCGAGCCTACAACGCCTTTTAGTGTGTAGAAGGAGCCTGCTCAACCTCTGAGCGGTCGCCAGACCATAGGGTGTGGAAGGTTCCATCCATGTCTACGCGCTTATAGGTGTGAGCACCAAAGAAGTCGCGCTGACCTTGAACCAGGGCAGCTGACAAACGAGGTGAACGCAGGCCGTCGTAGTAAGAAAGTGAAGATGCGAACGCAGGAACCGGGATACCAGCCAGTGAAGCGTTGGCCACAACCTGGCGCCATGAAGTGACTGAGTCGGCAACTGCCTGCTTGAAGAATGGGTCAAAGATTAGTGACTCTAGGTTTGCGTTCTTGTCATAAGCATCGGCGATGCGGTTTAGGAACTGCGCACGAATAATGCAACCACCGCGCCAAATCTTTGAAACTGCACCTAGGTTGATGTTCCAGTTGTATTCTTTTGCACCGGCGCGAATAGCATCAAAGCCCTGTGAGTAAGCAACCAACTTAGATGCGTAAAGCGCACGGCGCACATCTTCAACAAATGCTGCACGGTCTGCAATTGCCCAAGTGGTTGCATCGGCAGGTAGGCCATCAACGGCTGCGCGCTGTGATGCCTGTGACGAAAGTGAACGAGCAAAAACTGCCTCTGCGATTCCTGAAACCGGGGTACCAAGGTTTAGTGCGGTTTGTACTGTCCAGACTCCGGTGCCCTTTGAACCGGCCTGGTCAAGAATTACATCAACAAGTGGCTTACCGGTCTTGGCATCAACCTGCTTTAGAACTTCGGCTGTGATCTCAATAAGGAACGACTCAAGGTCACCCTTGTTCCACTCATCAAAAATTCCGGCAACCTCTGCAGGTGTGTAACCGCCGGCGTGACGCAAGATGTCATAAGCCTCGGCAATAAGCTGCATGTCTGCATATTCAATACCGTTGTGAATCATCTTCACAAAGTGACCAGCGCCATCGGTGCCTACGTGAGTTACACAAGGCTCACCTTCGGCGATTGCAGCAATAGAAGCAAGAATTGGGCCAAGTGTTTTGTATGCCTCGGCAGAACCACCAGGCATGATTGATGGGCCCTTAAGCGCACCCTCTTCACCACCAGAAATACCGGCTCCAACAAAGTTGATTCCCTTTGCAGAAACTTCTTTTTCACGGCGAATGGTATCGGTGAATAATGCGTTGCCACCGTCAACAATGATGTCGCCTGGCTCAAAGCGCTCTGACAGCTGTGAGATAACTGCGTCTGTACCCTTTCCGGCCTGCACCATGATGATTGCGGTGCGAGGCTTTGCAAGAGATGCAACAAAGTCGTCGATGGTCTCAGAAGCAATAAAGCCAGCTTCTGGGTGCTCACTAATAAGTAGTTCAGTGCGCTCGAAAGAGCGGTTATAAACAGCAACGGTGTTGCCTTCGCGGCTAGCTAGGTTGCGAGCAAGGTTCGAGCCCATTACTGCAAGTCCAACAACACCGATATTTGCCTGAGACATTATTCATTCCTATAGATAGGTAAAGGGGAATTTGGCCGAGGCTTCGTTGCGCGGACCTATCCTCAACAATATCGCAAAACTAGGCCCCAAAAGGCCGGCTGGCCCGATTAGAACCAGCAGATATAGACCCGCGGCTGGCCCTCTGGGTGCTCAATAAATCCGGTGATTCCGTTGGCGAAATCGGCCTGTTGACGAACCCCTGAAGCTACGACAGAACCGGTCTTTGGGTCAACGATCTTGTAATTGGGGCCAATCTTGTCATCCATCACCATTAGGCGGCCTCCCTGCTCCTGGTAAGCGATGAACAACTTGCCCGGCACGTAAAGGCAGTGCGGTGAGATTGCGTGGTCCACGCTTGGTTCCATATCGGTGGTTGGCAGACCGGCAAGAATCTGGGGCACTAGCCCAACGTAGTTTGCGCCCTCGTAATCTAGGGCCTCGCGCCAGCCAGCGTGTGGGTTAAGGAATCCGGTGGCGTGGCCTGGCTCGTCTTTGTGAAGGCGCCACTGCCACAAACTTGCAGCGCCGTAAAAGACACCCATGGTGCCACCGGCCGCCAAATTAACCCAGGCTTCGGTGCCTTGCCACCAGCCGGCACCGCGGCCAACGGTCTCTGTGTTCTCGTACGTGGGCTCGCCATTGGCAACACCTTTGGGTGGCTTGGTTGCCCACATTTCTGCCACGCGCTGTGGCGCGTGCTCGCCGCCGTGACCGGTTTGGCACCACTGAAAATCTAGCCAGCTTGCATCTTGGTGGCTAATTGCACGTGTGTGCGGCTGATAGTGAATTCCAGTTGGCTGCTGGTAGCAATCGTTTGCCTCGAAAGACTCACCACCGGCAGCGATTTGATCGTAGGCACCAACGCCGTCGGCACCGGGTAGATATATAGCTGGACTAGCTCCATATCTGGCAACAAGGTAACGGCAATAGCGTGAGTAATCTGCGGTTGAAACTTCTTTGCCGGCCACTCGCAAACCCTTCCAACCAAAACCCTGAAACACAGGTTGCAAGATTGGAACTATTTCGTGCTCGATCAAAATTGCATGCAGCTTGTCAAAGTAGTCAAAATATTCGCTGTTAATTTTGGTCAGTGAGCCGTCTTGTAAATCTTCAAAGCCAATGCCAAAGCCCTCATCTTGAGTTCGGTCTTGTGGGCCGCGTGCATCCATGTCTGGTTGCACCGACATTAGTAGTGCCGCATTGAATCCTTGAGCCTGGCGCTTTTTCGCGTAGGTGGTGACGTCGGATTCTGTTCCGCGCCAAGGTAGGCCCCAAGCGGTATCGCCAGTAATGAGGAACGGTGTGCCATCGGCGTGAATTGCTGAACGACCTTTTGGTGACATCTTTAGAAAACCGTGTTTGAAGAAACGGTTTGTTGATTTTGTGTCTGCTACTTGAAATTCACCCAAGCCATTTAATCCGGCGTCAGCGTGAGTTGCAGACCATGACCATTGCCCTGCGGTTGGTGCGGCAAATCTAACGGTGAACTTTGAATCTGCATTCCAAAAAGCTGGGCGAGTGAATTTTTGTCCATCGGGCGATGTGAAGGTAACGTCAAAGGTGACATCGGTGTACGGGTTTGCGTAAACGCCAGCAGCTTCAAAG
Organism: Actinomycetota bacterium; assembly: GCA_046046665.1. Lineage (GTDB taxonomy): Bacteria > Actinomycetota > Actinomycetes > Actinomycetales > Microbacteriaceae > Rhodoluna. Next base: position 7,920 of record JBJOJI010000018.1, on the reverse strand, counting down.
TGCAACTCTAAAAATTGCCAGGTTTGCTGCATGGTTATTTGGCCTGACCGTAAACGTTTTGGTAGCGGTCAAATAGTTGATCCACAATTTTTTGATCTAGCGGTTTTGGCTCGCCAATCTGGTAGGCCAGGTGTGCCGATTTAGCTACGTCTTCACACATAATGGCTGCCTTTAGTGCCGACTTGGCATCCTTACCAACTGTGAAAACCCCGTGCTGACGCATAAGCACTGCCTTTGAGCGCGATCCCTTTAGGGTCTCTACAACACCTTTGCCAATTGAGTCATCGCCAATAATGGCGAATGGCCCAAGTGGAATTTCGCCACCAAACTCGTCGGCAATGGCGGTAAGAATGCAGGGGATTGGCTTTTCAACTGCTGCCCAAGCGCTGGCGTAGTTGGAGTGGGTGTGCACCACCCCATTTACCTCTGGCATGTTGCGATAAATATATGCGTGCGAGGCAGTGTCACTTGATGGCGCATGTTTGGAATCAATAACAGCATTTTTTACAACGTTGCCGTCAAGATCGCACAGCACCATGGAATCGGCGGTTAGCTGGTTGTAAAGCAAACCGCTTGGCTTAATCAAGAATCCGCCTTCAACGCGCTGCGAAATGTTTCCGCCAGACCAAACCACAAGCTCAGCCTCTTTCATTTCTTGGTGCAGCAAAACCAGTTGCTCGCGTGCAGCATTAAGATCTTTAGACATCAGCGGCCTCTCTTTTCATTGCTTTCAGACGTTTCATTACGTTGTTCTGGCCGCGACCAAAATAGTCGTGCAGGGTTTCATACTCTGAATACAGTCTGTCGTATTGTTCCGCACGTTCTTCGTTTGGAAGATACATCGATTTTTGCACGCGACCCATGGCTTCTGAGGCGGCGCGAACATTGGGGTATTCACCGGCGGCAACCGCAGCGTGAATTGCCGAGCCAAGCGCTGGGCCCTGCTCTGAATCAAGAATGCTAAGCGGCAGGCGAGTGACATCAGAGTAGAGCTGCATTAAGAACTGGTTCTTGATTAGCCCGCCGGCAACAATAAATTCGGTAACCGGAATGCCTGACCCGCGGAATGTCTCAACAATTTTGCGAGTGCCAAAAGCGGTTGATTCCAGTAACGCTCGATAGCCCTCTTCGGCTTTGGTGGTTAGCGTTGCGCCAATCATCAAACCCGATAATTCGTGATCAACCAACACTGAACGATTTCCCGAATGCCAATCAAGAGCAATTAATCCGTGCTCGCCAACTTTTTGTTCTGCAGCAAGATCGGTTAGGTGCTGGTGAATTGATTTGCCTGCGGCTGCGGCCGCCTCAAAATATGAACCAGGCACTTGGTTGTTCACGTACCAGGCAAAAATATCGCCAACGCCAGATTGCCCGGCCTCGTAGCCGTAAAGACCAGAAACTATTCCGCCATCAACGACTCCGCACATGCCCGGCACGACCGCCAGCTTGTCACCGTTCATTACGTGACAGGTTGAGGTGCCCATGATGGCAACCATTTGTCCTGGCTCAGTTGCCTTTGCCGCAGGTGCGGTTACGTGCGCATCAACATTGCCAACGGCCACCGCAATGCCTGGAGTCAGACCGGTCCAGGCGGCTGCTTCGTCACTTAGGCCACCGGCCAGCGCGCCCAGTTGGCCAATGGTGTGCTTGAGTTTGGTCTCTGCAAAATCGCCAAAGCCCGGGCTTAGGGCCTCAAAGTATTCATGGCTTGGGTATTGGCCGCCCTGAAGGTTACCTTTGTATCCGGCAGTGCAGGCATTGCGCACGTAGTTGCCGCACAGTTGCCAAATGATCCAGTCGGCGGCCTCTACGAATTTGTGCATGGCCTCATAAACCTCAGGGGCTTCTTCGAACAGCTGAAGACCTTTGGCCAACTCCCACTCAGAAGAGATTTGCCCACCGTAAAGAGCAAGCCAAGATTCGTTGCGTTCGCGAGCAAGCTGATTGATTCGGTCGGCGTGGGGCTGGGCGGCGTGGTGCTTCCATAGTTTTACGTAGGCGTGCGGGTTTCCCTTGAATTGCTCTAGTTCGCTCAGTGGAGTGCCGTCTTCGGTTACCGGCAAGATTGTGCAGGCTGTGAAATCTGTTGCGATACCAATTACATCGGCCGCGATAATTCCTGCTGCTTTAATTGCAGCCGGCACGGTGTGCTTTATTACATCAACGTAGTCATTGGCATTTTGCAGTGCCCAGTCTGGGCCAAGCTTTTTTCCGGTGGCATTCAAAGCGGTGTCCATCACTGCATTCGGATATTCAAATACGGCAGAACCAAGTTCGGCGCCATCGTGGGTGCGCACCACCACCGCTCTACCGCTTAGAGTTCCGTAATCAACACCGATAACGTATTTGCTCATTTTTGCCTTTTAGTTGTGGTTTCGCGATCTACCAATTTAGAAATCAGCGGCGTAACTTGTTTAGATTTTTCTTCATTTAGTTTTTCTAGCAAAAGTTGCACCGCGCCTTCACCAATAGCCTGAAAGTCTTGGCGCATTGTTGTTAGCGGCGGCCAAGAGAACTCAGCCTCTGGCAGGTCGTCAAATCCGATGAGGCTTAGTTGTTCTGGCACCAGGATTTTTCTTTCGTGGCAGTCGCGCAGTGCACCAAGGGCAAGGTGATCGCTGGCTGCAAAAATTGCGGTTACTTTGCTGGCTTGATAGTTCATGCTTTTTGATATTTCATAACCGGAGTCCATGCTCCATTCACCAACATGGCTTAGCGGCTTGAGCTTTGAATCTTTCATTGCGGCTTCGTAACCTGCCTTGCGGTCTACCGCTTCAAAAAAAGTTGCTGGTCCGGCAATATGTAGAATTCCGGCGTGACCCAAGTTAATTAGGTGCTTGGTGGCGCGATAGGCATCGTCAAAGTTGTTTAATTTAATTGCAGATTTTTCACTACCCAAACTTGAATCTATTGATACAACCGGAATGCGCTTCAGTGCTTTGCGCGCTATCTCAACCGTCTCGTGGTGCGGGGTAATAACTATGAGTCCGTCGATTCCAATTTGCGAAAGGTAATCAATTCCCTTTTTTACATCGGTACTAGAAGTTGGATCAACCGAGCAGGTAATGGTGAAGTAGTCGGCGGCTCGGGCGGCTCGCTCGGCGTTCTGCCAGATATTTGCCGGTCCATTCAAGTGGGTGTCAGAAGTCAGAATGCCAATAATTCTGCTCTTGGCAGTCTTTAGGGTCTGGGCAGCGCGGTTTGGTGTGTAGCCAAGCTTTTGCATAGCGGCCTCAACGCGCGCGCGGGTTTCGGGCCTGATGGACTGATGATTGTTGACAACACGCGAAACAGTTTGATGAGAGACCTTGGCCAGGTCTGCTACATCAAACATGTTTGGTTTTTTGGTCATGCAAGATTCCTGCGAAAGTCACGCATGTTGGTGTCTGCCTCAATAACAACCAGCTCAGTTTTTGCCATGCGAGCAAAATCTTCAATGGCCTCAAGCGAAACTGAGTTGGTTAGCACCGTGTGGTGGCTACCGCCCGAAAGAATCCAGGCCTCTGCAGATTCGGCCAGTGATGGCAGTGGCTCCCATACTGCGCGAGCAACCGGCAGCTTTGGTAGGTCTTCAGTTGGTTCAACAATTTTTACCTCGGCAGAAATGATTCGGAATTTATCGCCAAGATCAATTAGACAAACCTGGCGACCAGCACCTGGTTCAGCGGTGAACACCATACGAACCGGGTCTTCTTTGCCGCCAATTCCAAGCGGGTGAATTTCTATCTTTGGTTTTGCCTTGGTTATGGTTGGACAAACTTCAAGCATGTGTGCGCCAAGTACTTTTGGGGTGCCTGGGCCAAAGTGATATGTGTAGTCCTCCATGAACGATGTACCGCCGCCAGCAGCAGTCATTGATTTCATGATTGCACCAAGGGCCGATGTCTTCCAGTCGCCCTCGCCACCAAAGCCGTAGCCTTCGGCCATTAGGCGTTGAACTGCAAGACCCGGAAGTTGACGCAGGTCACCAAGATCTTCAAAGTTTGTAGTAAACGCGTTGAAGTTTCCGGCTTCAAGAATTGAGCGCAGGGCTATTTCAATTTTTGCCGCGTAGACCAAAGATTCGTACCTGGCTGAACCCTTGCGCAGTTCTGCCGATACTTCATAGTCGCGTTCGTAAATTTCGCAAAGTGATTCGGCTTGAGCATCGCTAACTTTCGCAACCGCGTCAACCAATGAGTTCACCCCAAATGCCTCAATAGACATTCCAAACTTCATTTGCGCAGAAACTTTGTCGCCATCGGTCACCGATACGTATCGCATGTTGTCACCAAAGCGGGCAAGCTTTAGATTGCGCGAGGTGTTCCAGCCGATTGCTGCGTAAGCCCAATTCGTGATGCGCTCTTGCACGTTTGCTTCGGTTGGGTGCCCCACCACAACCTTGCGAGCAACCTGCATGCGCGAAACCATATGACCAAATTCTCGGTCACCGTGGGCGGCCTGGTTTAGGTTCATGAAGTCCATGTCAATGGTTGACCAAGGAAGCGACTGCCCAGCCTGGGTGTGCAGGTGCAGCAGCGGCTTTTGCAAGGCATCAAGACCGGCAATCCACATCTTGGCAGGAGAGAAGGTGTGCATCCAAGTAATCACACCAATACAGTTATCTGCGGCCGATGCATCAAGCATCACTCGACGAATCTCATCGCTGGTTTTAAGAATCGGCTTCCAAATCAACTTGGCCGGTGCGCCCAAGTTACTGGCCAACTGTTCAACAACCTTTTGAGATTGCTCGGCTACCTGCTGCAGAGTTTCGTCTCCGTAAAGGTTCTGGGTTCCGGTTAGAAACCAGATTTCTAGGTCGTTTCGGGTTAGAGCCATTTGAGTTGCACCTTTCAGAATTACCGCTAATGTTAGCGTTAACATTCGGACGCGCAAAACGGCCGATTTCCAGCTAATTAGGGGCCCAAATGGCTAATCCGTTTGTCAGCACAATTTTTGCCGCCGATCCATCGGCCCACGTATTTAATGACCGGGTCTATGTATATGTCTCTTATGAAGAGCCAGGCACAAACACTTACGACAGCATGGTCAGTTACCACTGCATTTCAAGTGATGACCTGCAGAACTGGGTAGATCACGGCCGCATTCTTAGCCTTAAAGATGTGCCCTGGGCGGTAAGTCACATGTGGGCCATTGATGGCAACTATTGGCAAGGAAAGTACTACCTGGTTTTTTGCGCCATCGATAAAGAGACCAGCACATTCAAAACCGGTCTTGGCGTGAGTGACCGCCCAGAAGGCCCTTTTGAAGATCTGGGCACCATTGCCGGAGTCGAGTGGGGCCAAGACCCAAGCCTCTACATTTGGAATGAAACTCCGTATTTGGTTTGGGGTGGCCGCGGTTCAATTTTGATTGCTGAATTAAATCAAGATTTGAAAAGCGTGAAGCCAGAAACCATTCGCGATTTATCGGTGGATATCAATGGATATGAGGGCCCGTTTTTGCACGAGCGCGAAGGAAAGTTTTACCTAACCTACCCGGCTCTTGAAAACGAACAGTGGCCACAGCGCATGAGCTTTGCCACTGCCGACAGCCCGCTTGGGCCATATAAATACGGCGGGGTTTTCATTCCCGAATACCCTGGCAACTCTGGCACTATTCACGGCTCAATTATTGAGTTCAAAGGCGAGTGGTATTCGTTCTATCACTCTGGTTTTATTTCTGGCACGGCAACCAACCGCTCGCTCATGCTTGACCGCATTCAGCACGATGTCGAGGGAAACATCATTCCGTTTATGCCAAATCGTGAAGGCGCTTTCGCCGGCAAGGGTAGCACCGTGGTAATTCTTGATGCTGCGGCTGCGCCAAGAGCCAGCGGCAAATTACACGGCACCAAAATTGCCACCGATACCTCTGACTACACCGGCCACGGATATGTGACCGGTTTGGTTCAGCAAGAATACGGTGTGAGCGTTTTGGTTGATAACGGGCTAAAGCAGGAATACGAAATCTTTATTCGCTATCGAAGTGAGGTAGACAGGGTTAGCCGAGTGGTGGCTGCCAAGCAGTTGTTCTACGACGGAAACCAAAACCAAGATTATGACCAGTACATAAATCGCGGAACCGTGTTTCCTGCTTCAGTAGGTTGGCAAGAGCTTTCTATCGGCAAGATTGTTTTGCAACCGGGAGATCATGAAATACGAATCTCAAATTCGCATAATTTGCCTGCCGGTGAAAACGGAATTGAGATTGATTACATCAAGCTGGTGCCGATTTACTGAGCCGACTTTATAATTTGACGCTCAAGTATTGCGGTAGCAAGCGTGATGCTAACGGCAATGATTGTTGTGATGATGACAAGCGTGTTTGCATTGATGATTGCGTAGGCAAACCAAAACGCCATGCTGGCCAAAGATATTGCCAGCGAAGAAATTGAAACTGCGGTTGGGTCTGCGGTCTTGCGATTTCTGAAGGTGCGAATGAGTTGCGGTAGGCGAGAGGCCACCATGGCAATCAGGAACCAATCAACCAAGAGCCCTGGCCCAAACCAGCAAAAGGTTGCTGCCGCGGTGGCAAGCAAAAGGCTGTACGCGCCAGCCTTTAGCTTGTTTGATTGAATGCCAAAAATCACCGCCGCCGAAGTGGCAAAGGTAAGTGCGTTAGTAACCCAAATTGCCGGGCTCTCCACCCGCAGACCAAAGCCCACCCAAGCTGCAAACTGTGTGGTCATGAAGTACCAGTGGCTTAGCGAGACTCCGTCGGCATGGCCGAGTCTGCGAATTCTTAGGGCCTGCGGAACACCTTGAAGAATTCCAATTGTTCCGCCAAGAAAACCCAGAATTTCTGCAATCACTTGAGGGCTCAAAAATTACTCCGCAAGTAGATCTTTTTCAATAACCGGATCAAATCTTTAGGTGTGCGCACCTGAGTCTTGTAGTCAACGTGAACAATTCCAAAGCGCTTCTCGTATCCAAAGCCCCATTCAAAGTTGTCAAAGAGTGACCATTGAAAGTAACCGCGAATATCGGCACCGGCAGAAATTGCATCACGAATAGAGCGAAGGTGGTCGTTTAGGTACTCGATGCGGCCTGCATCATGGATTTTTCCGTCGGCACTGATATCGGTGTCGTAGGCAACACCGTTTTCTGTGATATAGATAGGCGGCAGAACGTCACCATATTCGGCGGTCCAGCGTAGACAAAGATCGCCAAGACCCTGTGGGGTAATCGGCCAACCCATATCAGTTAGATGAGTGGTTGGGGCGGCTTCAAAGGAGAGCCCCAAAAGCTTGTCAAAAATTCTGCCTCTGGTTGGGTGGTTCTTTGGAACCTCGTGGCCAACGCGGTTATTGAAGTAATAGTTGATGCCCACCCAGTCATTCTTTACGGTTTCTAAATCACCAGGTTGAATTACGTCACGAAGGGTGTCGCCAAACATTTCGTATGCCACTTCTGGGTAGTAGCCCCTAAAGTGGGCATCCATCCAGAACTTGTTGTTGTGGGTGTCTAGGTAAGTTGCCACCTTCATCTGGAACGGGTCAAAGACGTTGTCAACATCTGGCAGGCTCTGTGACAACACCGGGCCCACTAGAAGGTTTGGGTTAGCGCGCTTTAGCGCACGGTGAGCCATGCTGTGTGCCACCACGGTGTGGTGTGATGCGCGGATGGCATCGTCAAAGTTTTTGCGGCCCGGTGCATGCACACCAAGACCGTAGCCAAGCCAAGACATTACCCAGGGCTCATTAATGGTTGCCCAAATCTTGATGCGGTCGCCAAAGTGCTTGCCCATTTCATAGGCATACTTTTCAAACGGTTCAAGAACTACTCTGGTTGGCCAGCCGCCGGCGTCTTCAAGTGGCTGTGGCAGATCCCAGTGGTAAAGGGTTGCTACCGGCTCAATGCCAGCGGCAAGAAGTTCGTTTACCAGGGAGTCGTAGAAAGCAAAGCCGCGCTCTTCACGAACATCGTCACCTTTTGGAAA
>JBJOJI010000017.1:0-14076 GCA_046046665.1 Actinomycetota bacterium | reverse complement strand
ACTGACGGACGATTCTCAGGCGGCACAACCGGCCTTTGCATCGGACACATTGCACCAGAGGCCACCGAAGGTGGACCAATTGCTCTGGTTCGCGATGGAGACTTAATTCGAGTTGACATCGCTTCTCGATCGCTCGAACTACTCGTTGAGCCTGAAGAGTTGGCTGCCCGCAAGCAAACATGGCAGTCTCTTCCACCGCGCTATACCCGAGGCGTTCTAGCGAAATATTCCAAGCTCGTGCACTCTGCAGCAGAGGGCGCGTACTGCGGTTAATTCGCATTCCAAATCAATTTTCGAATTGATTCACGCACAGCTAACTAGGAATGAATTAAATGTCTAACGAAGTTCTAACCGGCGCCGCTGCGATTATTCGCAGTCTGGAGTTGCTTGGTATTGAGCACGTTTTTGGCTTGCCGGGCGGCGCAATCTTGCCGACCTACGATCCACTAATGGACTCAAAAAAGATCCGTCACATTTTGGTACGCCACGAGCAGGGCGCCGGTCACGCTGCTGAAGGCTATGCATCGGCATCGGGTCGTCTTGGTGTTTGCATCGCAACATCTGGTCCAGGTGCAACCAACTTGGTAACCGCAATCGCAGATGCCTACATGGACTCAGTTCCGCTTCTTGCAATTACCGGTCAGGTTGGCTCAAAGCTAATCGGAACCGATGCGTTCCAGGAAGCCGACATTGTTGGAATCACGATGCCAATTACCAAGCACTCATTCTTGGTTACCAAGGCCGCTGATATTCCAGAAACAATTGCAGCCGCAGTGATGATTGCAACCACGGGTCGCCCAGGACCAGTTTTGGTTGACATCACCAAAGACGCGCAGCAGGGCTTGGCCGAATTTGTTTGGCCGCCAAAGGTTGAGCTTGCTGGCTACAAGCCGGTAACCAAGCCGCACGGAAAGCAAATTCAAGCTGCCGCACAAATGATTGTTGAAGCCAAGAAGCCAGTTCTTTACGTTGGTGGTGGTGTTGTTCGCGCCGGCGCTCACAAAGAATTACTAAAGCTTGCAGAACTTATTGGTGCGCCTGTTGTGACCACACTTATGGCACGTGGTGCATTCCCAGATTCACACAAGCAAAACCTAGGTATGCCTGGCATGCACGGTACCGTGCCTGCGGTTACGGCACTACAAAAGAGTGACCTACTGATCACTCTTGGTGCCAGATTCGACGATCGCGTAACCGGAGACGTAAAGAGCTTTGCCCCAGGAGCCAAAGTTATTCACGTTGATATTGATCCGGCTGAAATCGGCAAGATTCGTTTTGCAGATGTGCCAATTGTTGGCGATGCAAAAGAAGTAATCACCGAGCTAAATGCAGAACTTCCGGCAGCAATCAAGGCCCACAAGATTGATATCACCGAATGGTGGAGCTTCCTTGACGGTTTGGTAAATCGCTACCCACTTGGCTATACCAAAGCAGACGACGGAAAGCTTTCGCCTCAATACGTTATTGAGCGCATCGGTGAGCTATCTGGCCCAGAGGCAATTTTCGCCGCGGGTGTTGGTCAACACCAAATGTGGAGCGCACAGTTCATCAAATACGAGCGACCAAATTCTTGGTTGAACTCGGGTGGAGCTGGAACCATGGGGTACTCGGTTCCAGCAGCAATGGGGGCCAAAGTTGGCCAGCCAGATCGTTTGGTGTGGGCAATCGATGGCGACGGTTGTTTCCAGATGACCAACCAAGAGCTTGCTACCTGTGCCATTAACAACATTCCAATCAAGGTTGCCATTATTAACAACTCTTCGCTTGGCATGGTTCGCCAGTGGCAGACACTCTTTTATAACGAGCGCTACTCAAACACTGACTTGCACACCGGAACAGATGCGCTGATGATTCCAGACTTCGTGAAGTTGGCAGAGGCCTACGGTTGCTTGGCTATTCGTGTTGAAAAAGAAGAAGACATCGATAAGGCAATTAAGTTGGCAATTGAAACTAACGATCGCCCAGTGGTAATTGACTTTATTGTTAGCCGCGACGCTATGGTTTGGCCAATGGTTGCAGCGGGTCTTTCAAACGATGAGGTTCAGTACGCTCGCGATGCGGCGCCAATCTGGGATGGAGTGGAGTAAAGATGTCTAGACACGTACTTTCACTGCTGGTTGAAGACAAGCCAGGAATTTTGACCCGTGTGGCAGCGCTATTTGCCCGCCGCGGTTTCAACATTGAGTCTTTGGCTGTAGGCACCACAGAGGTAGAGGGTCTTTCGCGCATCACAGTTGTGGTGGGTGTTGAGGGCGCTCCGCTTGAGCAGGTTACCAAGCAGCTAAACAAGCTAATCAACGTAATCAAGGTTGTTGAGCTTGAAGCCGACCAGGCTGTGCAGCGCGATCACATGCTAATTAAGGTGCGAACCGATGCAGCAAGTCGCTCAGCGGTGTTAGAGGCAGTAACCTTATTCCGTGCACGCGTTATCGACGTTGTGAGCGATGCATTAATCATTGAGGTCACTGGCGACACTGCCAAATGCGCGGCCTTCATCAAGGTTCTAGAACCATTCGGCATCAAGGAATTGGTTCAATCAGGTGTTCTGGCTATGGGTCGAGGCTCAAAGTCAATCACCGAAAAAGTTCTAAAGTAAAAAACTTAAACAATAAAAAGCTTCATCAAAGAAAACAAGGAGAAACAAAGTGGCTGAAATCTTTTATGACAAGGATGCAGACCTTTCGATCATTCAGGGTCGCAAAGTTGCAGTACTTGGCTATGGTTCACAGGGACACGCACACTCACTAAACCTGAAGGACTCAGGCGTAGATGTAGTTGTTGGTCTTCCTGCAACCTCTAAGTCAAAGGCAAAGGCAGAAGCTGCTGGCCTGAAGGTTCTAACCCCAGCTGAGGCTTCAGCTTGGGCAGACGTGATTGTTGTGCTTGCACCAGACCCACGTCAGCGTGACCTTTACAACCAGGACATCGAGCCAAACCTAACTGCGGGCAAGGCACTTGTTTTCGGTCACGGTTTCGCAATTCGTTTTGGCTACATCACCGCTCCAGAAGGCGTTGACGTATTCCTAGTTGCACCAAAGGGTCCAGGCCACTTGGTTCGTCGCGAGTACGAAGGCGGCCGTGGGGTTCCAAACCTTATCGCTGTTCACCAGAACGCAACCGGTTCAGCTTTTGAGCTTGGTCTTTCATACTCAAAGGCAATTGGTGGTACCCGTGCGGGAACCATCAAGACCACCTTTGCTGAAGAGACTGAAACTGACCTATTCGGTGAGCAGGCTGTTCTATGTGGTGGCGCTTCACAGCTGATTCAGTACGGCTTCGAGACTCTAACTGAGGCCGGTTACCAGCCAGAGGTTGCTTACTTTGAGGTACTGCACGAGCTAAAGCTAATCGTTGACCTAATGTACGAGGGTGGAATCGCTAAGCAGCGTTGGTCAGTTTCTGACACCGCTGAGTACGGTGACTACGTCTCAGGCCCACGCGTAATTGGCCCAGAGGTCAAAGAGCGCATGCGCGAAGTTCTAACTGACATTCAAGACGGAACCTTCGCTAAGCGATTCGTTGCAGATGTTGACGCCGGTGCTCCAGAGTTCTTGGCGCTGCGCGCCAAGGGTGAGGCACACCCAATTGAGGCAGTAGGCCGCACCCTACGCAAGCTGTTCTCATGGATCAAGAATTCAGATGACTACCAGGAAGGTGTTGCAGCTCGCTAAAGCTGACGCACGCCTAGTTATCTAAAAGGCACCCCACCCGCTAATGGCGGGAACGGGGTGCCTTTTGTTTTGGCTAGAATTGAGGCAAGTTCCACGTCGCTGTCGCCGCGGGCAAAAACCTCCCACTTATCAAGGATTTCAATTGTCTAAGCCAGTCGTACTAATTGCCGAAGAGCTATCACCTGCAACCGTCGAGGCCCTAGGTCCAGACTTTGAAGTAGTAAACGTTGACGGCACAGACCGCCCGGCCTTACTAAAGGCACTTGCCACCGCAGATGCAATTTTGGTTCGTTCGGCTACTCAGGTAGATGCTGAAGCAATCGCGGCGGCACCAAAGCTAAAGGTTGTTGCACGCGCGGGTGTAGGGCTCGACAACGTAGACATCAAGGCGGCAACGACTGCTGGTGTAATGGTTGTAAACGCACCTACATCAAACGTTGTATCGGCAGCCGAACTTGCAATCGCGCAGATGCTTGGCCTTGCACGTCACATTCCAGATGCCAACGCATCTCTAAAGCGCGATGAGTGGAAGCGTTCACAGTTCACCGGTGCCGAACTTTACGAAAAGACCGTAGGTATCGTTGGCCTTGGCCGCATTGGTGGTTTAGTTGCAGCACGTCTTGCCGGTTTTGGCGTTGAGCTAATTGGTTATGACCCTTACATCACTCCGGCACGTGCAGAGCAAATGGGCGTGAAGCTTGCAACTCTTGAAGAAGTAATGAAGCAGTCAGACTTCATTACGATTCACATTCCAAAGACTCCTGAGACCACCGGCATGATCGGCGAGGCTCAGTTCAAGATCGCAAAGCCAAACCTCAGAATCGTTAACTGTTCACGTGGCGGCATCATCGATGAAGATGCGCTCTACACTGCACTAAGCACCAACCAAATCGCCGGTGCCGGTCTAGACGTGTTCGTGAATGAACCACCAAAGGGCTCACCTTTGCTGGGTCTAAAGAATATTTTGGTAACTCCGCACCTTGGTGCATCAACGGATGAGGCTCAAGAGAAGGCTGGCATCTCTGTTGCTAAGTCGGTTCGTTTGGCGCTCGCCGGAGACCTTGTTCCAGACGCCGTTAACGTTGCAGGTGGCAACATAGATGCGTCGGTAAAGCCGGGAATTTCTCTAATGGAAAAACTTGGCCAGGTTCTATTCGGAATTTCTGGCGGCTCAGTTAGTGCAATTGAGGTTGAGGTTCGCGGCGAGATCGCAGCGCACGATGTTTCTGTCTTGAAGCTAGCCGGACTAAAGGGCTTCTTTCAGAACGCAGTTACCGAGCAAGTTTCATACGTAAACGCTCCGCTAATGGCTGAACAGCGCGGCATTGATGTCAAGCTAACCGTTGACGCCAAGTCAGATGAGTATCGCAACGTAACAACAATTAAGGCAACCTTGGCCGATGGAACCAGCGCATCTGTTTCTGGAACGGTAATTGGCCCTAAGCTTCACCAAAAAATTGTTAACATCAACGGTTATGACGTTGAGCTTGGTTTGGCCGAACACCTAGTGCTTATGGTTTACGCAGACCGCCCTGGAATCGTTGCGGTTTATGGCAAGGCCTTTGCAGATGCAAACATCAACATTGCGGCTATGCAAATTGCGCGTCAGCAAAAAGGCGGCAAGGCTCTTTCTGTAATCACGGTTGACTCACCGGTTGACGCTTCTGTTCTTGAAGCTGTGCGTGTTGCAATTGCTGCAGATGTAATGAAAGCAATTGACATCATCGGCTAATTCCTAAACCATCAATAAATAAGCAAGGAAAAATCATGGCTCTAATTCTTGACGTACGCACTCCAGATGAAATCGCAGATGGCTACCTTGAGGGCGCGCTATTTGTTGACTTCATGGCTGAAGACTTTAAGGACCAGGTTGTTTCATTAGACAAGAGCGCCGACTACGTGGTGCACTGCCGTTCAGGAAATCGTTCTGGTCAGGCAATTGTGATTATGGCCGATCTAGGTTTCACCGGCGAACTTGTTAATGGCGGCGGGCTAGAAGATGCAGCGGCATCCACCGGCCTGGCAATCGTAAAGTAACAACCAAATGGACTCGTCTTACTGGGACGCAAAATTTGATGTAGAAAACTACATCTACACAAAAGATGTAAATCGCTTCGTAAAAGAATATTGCGAACCTCTGATTAAGCAGATTGGTCCAGTAGGAAAAGTAATTGATCTTGCCGGTGGTGAAGGCCGCAACTCGGTTTGGTTTGCCGAGCACGGTTGGCAAGCAGAGAACATTGATTTCTCCAGTAAAGGCCTAACTAAGTTTTTGGCTTTTGCTGAAGAGCGTGGGGTAGCGGCTAAGTGCTTTGCTAACCGTGCCGATGCAACCGGCTTTGAATCCGTATTGATGCCGGTGGATATTGGCGTTTGTGCATATTTGCAAATTGCCCAACCAGATTTATTTGATGCCCTAGATAACCTGATCGAAAACATCAAGCCTGGCGGCTACCTGATGGGGGTTTGGCATGCCCGAGAAAACCTTGATGGTGGCTTCGGTGGACCGCAAGACCCCAAGGTTCTGCCAACTGCCAGCGAACTGAAGCAGTTTTTAGACCAGTACCCATTAGAAATTGAGTTCTTAGGTAACCGTGATGGTCAGGTTCAGACCCGTGATGGACTAAAGCCGTCAACCACGCTGGTTCTGCTGGCAAAGCTCAACAAGCAGTAAACTCTTCAGTTATACAAAGAGTTTTGGGAGCCTCAATTGACGCGTGAATACAAGATTGCCGTAATCGGTGGAGACGGCATCGGCCCTGAGGTAACTGCCATTGCTCTAGAGGCAATCAACCGTGCAACCGTTGGTTCAGGTGTGGAATTCAAGACCACACAATTTGACCTAGGCGCTCGTCGCTATCTTTCAACCGGTGAGACGCTAACCCAAGCCGACATGGATTCCCTAAAAGAGCACGATGCAATTTTGCTTGGCGCCATCGGCGACCCAAGAGTGCCGTCTGGTGTGCTTGAGCGTCAGTTGCTTTTGAAACTTCGCTTTTCTTTTGATCACTATGTAAACCTGCGCCCAACCAAGCTGTATCCAGGAGTAGTTAGCCCGCTGGCAGACCCGGGAAAGTTTGATTTTGTGGTTGTTCGCGAAGGCACCGAAGGGCCATACGTAGGAAACGGTGGCGCAATTAGGGTTGGCACACCTCACGAAGTTGCCAACGAGGTATCGGTAAACACCGCATTCGGAGTTGAGCGTTTGGTTCGCTATGCTTTTGAACTTGCCTCATCACGTGACCGTAAAAAGGTTACTCTGGTGCACAAACACAATGTATTGGTTCATGCCGGTTGGCTTTGGCAAAACACTGTAAACAAGGTGGCCCAAGAGTTTCCAGCTATAAAGCATGACTACCTACACATCGATGCCGCAACGATCTTCATGGTCACTGACCCCGAGCGCTTCGACGTAATCGTCACCGACAACCTATTTGGTGACATCATCACAGACTTGGCCGCTGCTATCGGTGGCGGCATTGGGTTGGGTGCTTCTGGAAACATCAATCCAGACGGCACCTTCCCGAGCATGTTTGAACCGGTACATGGTTCAGCTCCTGATATCGCCGGAAAGAATATGGCAGATCCAACTGCAGCAATTCTTTCGGCAGCGTTGTTGCTAGAACACCTGAAGAACCCGGTGGCCGCAGCACGAATCGAAAACGCAGTAGCAGCTGACCTAGCCTCAAGAGGCGACAAGAAGCGTTCAACCACCGAGGTAGCCGAAAGTATTTTCGCTCTTCTCTAAAAGATTCAAGAAAGTAGCAGATCATGGCCGATCTAAAATTTGATGTAACTCGCAATGCGAATCCAAAGCCGCACGCCGAGCGCGAAGAAATTCTAAAGGCTCCGGTATTTGGTGCAAACCTAACTGACCACCAGGTGGTTGTGGTCTGGGAAAAAGACAAGGGCTGGCACTCGGCGCAGGTTATTCCATATGGCCCAATCCTCATGGACCCATCTGCTGCAGTTTTGCACTACGGTCAAGAGATTTTTGAAGGCATCAAGGCCTACCGTCACCAAGACGGCTCAATCTGGACTTTCCGCCCCGATGCAAACGCCAAAAGATTGCAAAAATCTGCTCACCGCATGGCATTGCCAGAGCTACCAACAGAGATTTTCATAGAATCGTTGCGTCAGCTAATTGCGGTTGATGGTTCATGGGTTCCTGAACCAGTAAACGAGAAGACTCTTTACATTCGTCCTTTCGAGATTGCTGCCGAGAATTTTCTTGGTGTGCGTGCTGCGCAACGAGCCGAATATCGAGTTATCGCGTCACCGGTTGGCCCGTACTTTACTGGTGGCCTTAAGCCTGTTTCGATTTGGATTGCACTTGACTCGGCCCGCGCTGGAAAGCACGGAACCGGTGAAGCTAAGACCGGTGGTAACTATGCAGCTTCGTTGCTTGCCCAAAGCGAAGGCTATGAAAACGGCTGCTCGCAGGTAATGTTCCTTGATGCCGAGACCTCAACATACATTGAGGAGCTTGGTGGCATGAACTTGTTCTTTGTTTATAAAGATGGCCACGTAGCAACACCATCGCTCGATGGAACAATCCTTCGCGGAATTACTCGTGACTCTGTGGTTCAGCTAATTAAGGACCGCGGCCTAAAGATTGAAGAGCGCAAGATTACGTTGGCCGAGGTCCAGTCCGGAATTTCATCGGGTGAGATCGTTGAAGTGTTTGCCTGTGGAACAGCAGCAGTAATTACACCTATTGGTGAATTTAAGTCACGTGAGGGTGTTATTGGAAGCGCCAACGCCGAGCCTGGTGAACTAACCTCTAGTCTTCGCGCCGAATTGACCGGCATTCAGTACGGCACGGTTGCAGACCGTCACGGCTGGATGCTAAAGCTCGCCGATTAAAGCACTGCGGTTAAATAATGCGCGTTGCCAGATTTAGCCTCAATGGGGATCCACGTTTCGGAATCGTCGACGGCCCTGAGCTAGTCGTTCTAAAGGGGCACCCTTTGGTGCACGGATACGAGACCACCGGTGAGCGAATTGCGCTAAAAGAGGTAAAGCTACTGGCGCCAACAATTCCATCAAAGATTGTTTGCATCGGCAAAAACTACCTTGACCACATTGGTGAGATGGGTCTAGAGGTTAATCCGGAACCAACTATATTTTTTAAGCCGTCTTCATCAATCATTGGTCCGGGTGACACCATTGTCTTACCTAAGCAAAGTAATCGCGTTGAGTTAGAGGTGGAACTAACTGTTGTGATTGGTCAGATTGCAAAAAACGTTAGCGAAAAAGATGCCCTCAACTATGTTTGGGGTTTTACGGTTGCCAACGATGTAACCGCAAGAGACCTTCAAGGCACCGATGACCAATGGGCTAGATCTAAGGCTTTCGACACCTTCTGCCCATTAGGCCCATGGATCGAAACAGAGTTTGTGCCCGATGGCCAAGTGCTTGAAAGTCGCATTGATGGCGAAACCAAGCAGCAGGGCTCGATTGATTTGATGATTCACAATATTCCAAAGATCATTTCGTACGTAAGCCAAAACATGACCCTGCTTCCTGGCGATGTAATTCTTACCGGAACACCCGCGGGCATAAGCCAAATAAACAGCGGCCAGATAGTTGAATGTGAAGTCGAGGGCATTGGAACCCTGTTAAACCCAGTGGTTTAGACCAGTAGCCTGCGCTGGCGTTTAGACTGGAGCAATTATGTCTTCAATTACAGCCCCCTTCACCACCGCGTCTGGACCAGATGTTAAGGTGCGTTTTTGCCCTTCACCAACCGGCACTCCGCACGTAGGCCTAATTCGTACCGCACTTTTCAACTGGGCGTATGCTCGTCACACCGGTGGCCAGTTTCTGTTCCGAATTGAAGACACCGATGCCGAGCGCGATTCAGAAGAGTCTTTTGAGCAAATTCTTGATGCTCTTGGTTGGTTAGGTTTGAACTGGGATGAAGGCGTGAATGTTGGCGGTCCTGCTGCTCCTTACCGTCAAAGTGAACGCGGTCACATTTATCAAGAAGTAATTGAAAAACTAAAGGCATCTGGCCACATCTACGAGAGCTATCTAACCGGCGAAGAGATTGACGAGCGCAATAAGGCCGCTGGCCGCGCAGTTCAGCTTGGTTACGACAATTCAGAACGAGAGTCAACAGAAGAGCAACGTTCTGCTTATCGGGCAGAAGGCAGAAGCCCAGCTCTTCGACTACGTGTTCCAGAGGTAGACATCACCTTCAACGACCTAGTTCGCGGAGAGATAACTTTTCCGGCTGGATCGTTTCCAGATTTTGTGGTCGTGCGGCCAAATGGTCAGCCGCTTTACACTTTGGTGAATCCGGTTGACGACGCTCTTATGGGTGTAACTCACGTTCTTCGAGGCGAAGATCTTCTTTCATCAACCCCTCGACAAATTGCTCTTTATAACGCAATGTATGAGGCCGGAATTACTCAGTTCATTCCTCAGTTTGGACATTTGCCGTACGTGATGGGAGACGGAAATAAAAAACTTTCCAAGCGTGACCCACAGGCAAACCTTTTTCACCACCGCGATCGTGGTTTCATTCCAGAAGGTCTTTTGAACTACTTGGCTTTGCTTGGTTGGGGTCTAAGTGCAGACCAAGACATCTTTACCATGGATGAACTAGCCGCGGCCTTTGACGTAGTGAATGTAAATCCAAACCCGGCAAGGTTTGACCAGAAAAAAGCCGACGCAATCAATGCGGCCCACATTCGCTTGTTGAACATCGATGACTTCAAGCAGCGTTTGATGCCTTACCTGCAGAGCGCAGGAATTATTGGCGCCACAATTACCGCAGCAGAATCAGCAATTCTGGATGCCGCTGCACCCTTAATTCATGAGCGCCTGACTGTGCTTAGTGAGGCACCAGAGCTATTGAGTTTCTTGTTCACCACGGCTGACAAAATAACCATTGCTCAAGATGCACTTGAGGGTATGCCTGAAAACGTGGGTGAGGTTTTGGCAGCAGCTATCGATGCAATCAGCTCTATTGATGAATCAGATTTCAAGACTCAACCTGTTCAAGCCGCATTGAATAAAGCTCTAATTGAAGTGCTTGGGCTAAAGCCACGTTTTGCTTTCGGGCCGCTACGAACCGGAATATCTGGTCGTAGAATTTCTCCGCCGCTGTTTGAATCAATGGAAATCCTTGGTAAAGCCGAGACAATTTCGCGCCTAGAGGCGTTTGCTCGCGCCGTCTAGCAAGGGTAAGATTGAAAGTCGAGCCCACAAGCTCGAATGTACCTTGGGGTATGGTGTAATTGGCAACACGGAGGTTTCTGGTACCTTTGTTCTTGGTTCGAGTCCAGGTACCCCAGCTTTTGAAAAACTACAAAACAGTCGAAGATTCGGCTGTTTTTCTATTTAAGTGGAGAATTTGAACATGATTGCTGCTGCCTACGTTCTAGTTGTTGTGCAATTGTGCGTTGCCCTATTTCAGCTGGCGCTAACGTTGGGTGCACCCATGGGCGAGTACACAATGGGCGGGCAAAATGTTGGCCGACTACCAATGAAACTTCGCTTAGGTGCAGCAATCAGCATGATTGTGAATCTAGCGATTGCCGGTCACTATCTGGCTCAGACCGGAGCTCTAGAGACCCTGTTGCCAGCAAACCTCAACCTAATTGCAAACTGGAGTCTGGTTGCGTTCACTGCAATTGGTCTGTTGATGAATTCAATTTCGCGCAGCAAGAAAGAGCGCCAAATGTGGGTTCCCGTTTTGCTGCTTTCTCTGGTCTGCGCGGTCATTGTTGCGCTTGGCTAGTTGAACGCCTTAGAGCTGAATGCTCTGACCCGGGGTTAGATAGTCAAACTTGCCGCCACCAGCTTCGGTAACCATCTTCACTCGACCATTATTAAGATCATGTCCTGTTTCACTTAGGTGAATATTGTGAGTTGCAAAGGTTCTTGCCGGCTTGATGGCCGAAACAAAATCCATAACATCACCAATCTTCAGCCAAGGAGCCGAAGTAGGGCAAGCCAGTAGCTCAACGGCGCGATCTGGTTGCGTGTAGCTGTCGCCGGGGTAGTACAACTTGTCGTTTACCATAACTGCGCAATTTTGAATTAGGGGAATTGAGCGGTGAATCTCTGCGTGCATGTCTCCAAAGAATTCAAGAGTAAATTCGCCGTGGGTGTAGAAGTCGCCGTGGTGCACGGCTACCGTTTTATAGCCGGCGAGTCTTTTGCAGACTTCATCGGTTCCATAAATTGCTACTTCTGGGTTATTGCTCAAGATTTCATCTAGCTGTGCTTCGCTACAGTGGTCGTCGTGCATGTGGGTTATTACCACTGCAACCACATTGGTGTAGTCGGCTACAGATCTAGTGAATGAACCAGGGTCCACGATGATTCGCTGGTTGCCTTGTTCTAGCACTAAACAGGCATGTTCAAGCTTTGTGATCTGCATTCCTTCATTCTGCCTTAACTTTGTGCCTTAAGATTTTGGTGTGGGGAACGAACAAATCAAGATTGGGTCAAGCACCCTTGCTAGGGCTACCCAAATTGGCCTGACCATTACCGACCCCGCCCAATTTATTTTGGCTGCAGATGTAGATGTAGTGCTATTCAATAAGGCTGGCACCCTTACTGCACCAATAAGGCGTGTGGTGAAGTCGCGGCTTGCCTATAGTTCGCCGCTAATGACTCAAAGCGACTTGCTGGCTTTAGCTGCTGGGGTAGAAGCAAGTTCTGAACACCCAATTGCAATTTCGATTGTTGAAGAGGCTAAGCGTCAAAACTTAGAGTTACCAAACGTGCTTGATGCAAGAGCCATTCCTGGGCTTGGAATTGCGGGCGTTCTTGATGGGGAAACCATCATGGTTGGCGGTCCGGGATTGCTTACCACTAGAAATATTCCCATCTATGTTGATGACTTGGTGCGATCAGATGCTGCAAATCAGATTGGCAACTCGGTTGTTTATGTAGTACAAAACTCTCAACTACTGGGCATGATCGAACTCAGCGAATCGGTTCTTCCTGAGGCTATTGAGATGGTGAATCAATTTCACGCCAACAAGATTCGCGTTGCAATGGTTACTGGCGATGCCACCGGTGTGGCGCAACACTTTGCCGACCAATTGCGAATTGCAGAGGTGTATGCCGAAATTGTTCCTAGTCGTAAAGTTGATGTGGTGCGAAAGCTAAAAACTGACGGCTCAAAAGTTGCGGTGGTTGGTCGCCTAGATTTAGACGGCATGGCGCTATCAGAGTCTCACGTTGGAATTGCCATTGACTCAGACGGGTTCAATAGCTCTACCGCTGCCGGTTTGCACCTTAAAACAAGTGGTACCAAGGTTGTGTTGCAAACCATTTTGCTTTCCAAGCGGGTCAAGTCTCAGTCAAGACAAAAATTGTTCCTAATTTCTGGTGCGGCTCTGGTTTTGATTGGTGCCCTTGCAATAATTATTAGCTCACTATGAAACGTCTGGGCGTAATCATTAATCCGGCAGCTGGTAATGGTGCGGGTCGAGTTGAGGGTCAACAAGCCATCACAGAATTGCAACGTGAGAGCGAGGTGCTAAACCTCACTGGCAACTCAATGGCAGAAAGTGAACGAATCGCCAGAGCGGCAATCGCCGATCAGCTGCTAGATGGTTTGGTGGTAGTTGGCGGAGACGGGATGGCCCATCTAGGGGTAAATCTGTGCGCAGAATCAGGAATTCCGCTTGGCATAATTGCAGCCGGCACTGGAAACGATGCCGCCAGGTCTTTGGGTTTGCCTATTGGTGACGCAATTGCTGGGGCGCGAGTGGTGTTGAATAATCTGCGTCAACCAAGAATTGTTGATCTAGTGAAAGCCAAAAGCTCTACCGGAGATTTTTATTACTTTGGAAGTTTGTCAGTTGATTTTGTTGCCCTGGTAAACCAGCGAGCCAATTCTTGGAAGTGGCCCAAAGGCCCAAATCGCTACAAGCTAGCCATGCTCGCAGAGCTTGCCTCATTTAAACCAATTGCCTATCGTGCAGAAATTGACGGCGTTGAGAAAAATTTTGAAGCCATGCTTTGTTCCGTTGCCAATTCTCCTTTCTTTGGCGGGGGAATGAAGGTGGCGCCTGGCGCAAAAATCGATGATGGTTTTCTAGATATTTTCATCGTGAATAAAATTTCAAGATGGGAACTAATCAAAGTTTTCCCGCGCGTCTATACCGGTGATCACGTGACACATCCTGCGGTTGAATTTATCCGCGCCAAGAAAATAACCTTGACCCCGCAGATTATGATTCCTGCATTTTCCGATGGTGAGCCGGTTGGCCTGGCTCCCGTTTCTGCTCAGATTGCCCCCGGTTCGCTTAGGGTTTACGCAACTAGCGCACGCACGGCTTCTGTGGCAGAATAGACAGGTTGCTCTAACGGTCCCATCGTTTAGCGGCCTAGGACACCGCCCTCTCACGGCGGCAGCACGGGTTCAAATCCCGTT
>JBJOJI010000069.1:0-4066 GCA_046046665.1 Actinomycetota bacterium | reverse complement strand
GTTCATCGACAACATCTTCCGCTTTACTCAGGCAGGTTCTGAGGTTTCGACCCTTCTAGGTCGTATGCCTTCTGCTGTGGGTTACCAGCCAAACTTGGCCGATGAGATGGGTCTTCTTCAGGAGCGCATTACATCAACCCGTGGTCACTCAATTACGTCTCTTCAGGCTATTTACGTTCCTGCCGATGACTACACAGACCCAGCCCCGGCAACTACATTTGCCCACTTGGATGCAACTACCGAGCTATCTCGCGACATCGCATCTCAGGGTCTATACCCTGCGGTGGATCCACTGACCTCAACCTCACGTATCTTGGACCCTCGCTACATCAGCAAGGACCACTACGAGACTGCAACCACAGTGAAGCGAATTCTGCAGAAGAACAAGGAACTTCAGGAAATCATTGCGATTCTTGGTGTTGAGGAGCTTTCTGAAGAAGACAAGATCACCGTTTCACGTGCTCGCCGTATTCAGCGATTCCTTTCACAGAACACCTACATGGCTACCAAGTTCACCGGTGTTGCTGGTTCAACAGTTCCGCTGAAAGACACCATCGAAGGCTTCTCTGCCATTGCTCGCGGTGACTTCGACCACGTTGGTGAGCAGGCGTTCTTCAACCTTGGTGACATCAACGATGTTCTAAAGGAATGGGACCGCATCCAGAAGGAATCAGGTAAGTAATAATGGCCACCCTTCGCGTTGAGCTAGTAGCAGCTGACCAGGCCGTATGGACTGGTGAAGCCAAGATGGTTGTTGCAAAGACCGTTGAAGGTGAAATTGGTCTGCTACCGGGTCACGAACCTATGCTTGCCATTCTTGGCAATGGAGAGGTTCGCATCACCCTTGAAGACGGGAACGTCATCAAGGCAAATGCCGAAGACGGATTCCTGTCAGTCGAGAACAACGTTGTTGCAGTTGTTGCCCGCAACGCTTCACTGGTCTAAAAACTGATCTAAAAGTTTTCCATAAGAAAACCTCCGAAGAAATTCGGAGGTTTTTTCTTTACCGGGTACTACTTGGCACCCACTTAACATCACCGCCTGAACCAGAGTTTGCAGTACGTGCTAACACAAAGAGTAAATCGCTCAGTCTGTTTAAATACTTTGCTGCCAATACGTTTACCCCACCGGCATCGATTCCTTTTTTGGCTGCCTCAACGCCGTGAGTTTCAATTGCGTGCCAAGTTGCCCGTTCAGCCCTGCGAACGATCGTGCGGGCAAGGTGCAGCCCGGCAGCAAGAGCCGTGCCGCCGGGCAAAATGAAGGAATCAAGTTTGTCTAGCTTGGAGTTGTGTGAGTCAATTTGATCTTCAAGAGATTTTATCCACGCCTCCTGAACACGAATCGGCTCGTATTCGTAGGACTCGTGAAGGGGAGTAGCCAAATCTGCACCAAGGTCAAAAAGTTCGTTCTGAATTCTGGTCACCAAAGCTACAGTCTGGGCATCAAATTCGCCCTGTGCCAAACTCAAGGCCAGACCAAGTGCCGAGTTAGCCTCATCAACATCGGCATAGGCCTCAATGCGAGGATCTGTTTTGCGAACCCTACTGAAATCACAGAGTCCGGTAATGCCTTCATCGCCCGTGCGAGTGTAAATCTTGGTTAGTTTGACCATGGCTCCAGTCTAGAAACTTATCTGCACAGAAACTAATAGGCTATTTTTCATGCTCTTTTTGATTCCGCCTTCTGAAACCAAGGCAACCGGCGGCGGGTCAATAAATATCACACAGGCGCACCTCACCTTTGGTGGGCTCGACCCAGTGCGTGACAAGGTACTTGATGCCTACATTCAAGCAACTGGGCACTCGGAAATCAAAAGTGCACCAACTATGGCTGCTATCTACCGATACACCGGCACAATTTACGGGGCAATCCATGGGCGCGGCCTAAAGGGCACTCCAACCGCCAATAACTCTTTGAACACCGATGAGCTGGCGAGAGCGCGCACAATGGTTCTGATTCAGTCAGCGCTCTTTGGGGTTGTAGCCGCAACGGACTTGATTCCGAGTTACAAGATTTCTCCTAGCAAGTTGATTTGTGGCATCAATCTCAAGCGAGTTTGGCCACAGGTTCACGATGAGTTTGCCTGGGCCAGACTTGCTAAGGAACCGGTCATTGACCTGCGTTCGAAGGCCTATGCCGAATTGGCCCCGCTACCTGCAGATGTAGATGCTTACACCGTTAGCGTTTTTGTTGAACGAGCAGACGGCACTCGTGAGCAACTAAATCACTTCAATAAAAAAGCCAAGGGTCAGCTGGTGCGCTCGGCGATCATCGCAGCCAAAGAGCCAAAAACAATTGCCGAGCTCAAATCATGTGCCAAAAACGTGGGCCTCAAACTAGAAGTTAAGGGTAAAGAAATCACCCTGATTACCAAGGACTCAAACTAAATAGTTTGAGTTATTTCACCATTGGTGAAATTTCAACTGGCTCTGGCAGTTCAACAATTCCATCTTCAAGGCTAAAGACAGGGGTTATCCATCCCTGTTCGCCAATCAAAATGTAGCCCGGCACGATCCAGGCTCCACCTTGCTTGTCCCATATCATCATTTGGGCAGAAGCAAATTTATTTATGGTCACGGTAATTTCACTTGGACTTGGCGCAGGTTCAGGTTCGCCAGAGGGTTCTAATGCTGGGTCGGTAGTTGATTCTGGCTCTGCGGCCATATCGTCATAGGCAATCATTCTTCCATCGCCAACGGGTTGATACTTAGCCCATACCGATTGAGCTAGTTGGCCCGAGTAGCGCCAGTCACTCATTCTTGAAACAGCTGCCTTAGCCGAGATGGTGCTGAATTCGCCCCGATCGATGGCCTTTACAGAGTGTCCAGATATGCTGCCGATCTCACCGTTTGAACCCCAGTTGATTGACCACTCAATTGGAGAATCCTGGTTATCGATCTTAAGCGAGGCGTAAGCGTTGGCACCCCATTCATTGCTAGTGATCTGAATATCTTTATCCGTTACATTAAGCCCGGTTGCCTTAAAGATTTGCTGTGCAACCTTGAGCATCTCTGATGTGCTGGGCAAAAGTTCTGGCGTAGGGGCAGGGCTTTGGCAATTGATAACTTCGTTTGAGTCTTTGCCACTGTCACACACTGGCATAGGGGAAGCCCAAGCAGCAGGATTGTTGTACCACCAATTTCCAGTGCCATTGAAATAGATGCTTGCTGATGGACCGCTTCCATCTGGCGATCCGATTACGTAGGCCGGGTACTCCTTCGTGGAATACTCTGCCTCTGTGACTTGGCCAGCCAAATTCATAAGTTTTGCTACATTACCGAGAATTTGCTCGGCGCTACCAATTAGCTGAAGTTGATAAACGTGCCCTGCACCATTTTCAGTTGGTAGGCCAGCTCCAGCTACGTATTTGTAGCTGAAAGGGTTGGGCATCATCATTTTGGAGTCTGAAGATTGCTCTGCGCCAAGGGGTGAAGCTGGACCTGCCTGACCTAGCGAGATTAGAGGAGTATTTGGAATTAGTGCACCTGCACCAATTGGCAGTGCTACGAGTAGTGCGCTAACGAGCGCCGAACGAACGAGAGTTCCCAAATCAATCTTCATTTGCCCCACCTGAGTCAGGCGGACGGAGTAATTCAGCAAACTCTAAGCAAGCTCTTTGCGTCTAAAGCAGCCTGGGGCGTGGTCGTTGATCATGCCAATGGATTGCATCAGGGCATACATAGTGGTGGGGCCAACAAAACTGAAGCCCCTGGAGCGAAGAGCCTTGCTAATAGCTTCTGATTCAGGGCTTACCGCTAGCCACTCAAAGTTCTTAGCGGGACTCGTGCGTTTGCTTGCTGGCGGGGCAAATTGCCAAATAAGTTGGCTAATTGATTCCCCTTGCTTGGCCATCTCTAAAACAATGTTCGCATTCTTGACTGCGCTCACAATCTTGGCGCGATTTCTTATGATCCGCTCATCCTGCATCAATCGGTCAATATCTGAATCAGTGAATTTAGCAATCTTCTTGATGTCAAAGTTTTTGAAGGCTTTTCTGAATCCTTCGCGACGCTTCAATATGGTGATCCATGACAGACCCGCCTGGAAACCTTCTAGGCAGATG
>JBJOJI010000016.1:0-14215 GCA_046046665.1 Actinomycetota bacterium | reverse complement strand
GCGCGCTGCGCTGCACCGCTTTGGCCTAAGCGATGTGCCAACCCTGCTTCGCCGAATGATTGGCAAAGCGCTACCCGGAGACAGCATGACTCACATTGGGGTGGATTTACTAAACGTATTCTTCTGGGCGGCGCTTGCCAAAGTTGCACGTGACTTTGCCTGGCGCTCGCCAAATCTAGAGTTTGCCGCCGAGTATTTGGAGTATCCGGTGAAGCGCGCGTTTAGAAGCGCATACTAATTAACTGTTTGGCAGCACAACCGGCTTCATGGCACCCGGAAGCTTTGGTGCAAGTAAAGCTTCTTCAACCTGATCCAAGCTAAAGCGGTGAGTCACTAAGGCATCCAAATTCACTTTTCCTGTTGAAACCAATTCAATAGCGGTAGGCCAAGTGTTTGTGTATCTAAAAATACCCGTGACCCAAATTTCACGAGCTTGAATGTAGTCAACCGGAAGCAGTACGTCGTCGTCACCCATGCCAACCAAAATTGCACGACCATTTGGACCAATGGCTTTTATGCCGTCGTAGACTGCTCTACTTACGCCCGTGGCATCAATAAAGGCATCAACATCTAGACCGTGCACAGATTCTTTGCTTGGGTCAATTGCCCGAGTGGCACCATGCAAAAGAGCAAAATCTCGGCGAGCTTCAACCATGTCTGTGATTATCACTTCGCTAGCACCAAAAGCTTTAGCTGTTTGCGCCATGATCACACCGATAGGCCCAGCTCCAGCAATTAATACGCGTGAGCCAACAGATATCTGTGCTCGTTGGCAACTCCAGATTGCGACAGAAAGTGGTTCTAGAAGAGCGCCTGCTTCAAAACTCACATTGTCTGGTAAATCAAAAGCAAAATCATTTTGAATAGTTACGAATTCGGTGAAGGCGCCATTCACATGGGGCACTGCATAGAAGATTATGTTTGGGCAGAGGTTGTACCTACCGTGACGGCATTCATTACAGGTGCGGCATGGTCGCTGGGG
This sequence comes from Actinomycetota bacterium, assembly GCA_046046665.1. Taxonomy (GTDB): domain Bacteria; phylum Actinomycetota; class Actinomycetes; order Actinomycetales; family Microbacteriaceae; genus Rhodoluna. The sequence continues at coordinate 13,233 of JBJOJI010000016.1, read as the reverse complement.
CTCAATTGCAACGCGCTTACCAACGCGGGATGCATCTACTTTGCTGCCAACCGCAGTAATCACACCAGAAAGTTCGTGCCCTAAAACAAACGGCTCACTCATAATCATGGTGCCTATGTTTCCGTGAGCGTAGAAATGTACATCGCTGCCACATACGCCAACGGCTTCAACTTTTACGAGTACTTGATCATCTTCAGGCACTGGAACGCTGATATCGCGCATTTCAATGGTGCCCGGTTCAGTTAAGAATGCTGCCTTCACTGGTTGACTCCTATGTCTACAATTACTCAAACGAAAGATTGATGTAAACCTAAGGGATAAACCATGTCACCGCAACGCAAAGTATTAGTAGTTGGTTCTATCAATGTTGACTGCACTGTAAGAGTTAACGAACTGCCAAAACGAGGCGAAACAATTCATGGGGCTGAACCGCTATTTTTGCCGGGAGGCAAAGGTGGCAACCAAGCTATTTCCGTGGTTGGTAATGGAGCCGAAGCAATAATGATTGGTGCGGTTGGGCTTGATGATCACGGGCTAAACGCAATGCACTCGCTAAAGGAAGCGGGCGTTGAAACCCAGGCAATCTCGCAAAAGTCTGGCGCAACTGGAACCGCATACATTTTTGTTGAAGACGCTGGAGAAAATCTTATTGTGGTCACTTCGGGCGCCAATGGCGCAGTGAGTGCGCAAGAAGTTGAAGAAAAAATTTCGCAGTTTGGCGGGGACAACCCAGTAATCTTGGCGCAACTTGAGTTACCCCTTGCTGCAGTAAATCAAGCTGCAATAAGCGCTGAGAAAATGGGTGGCAGATTTATTTTGAACCTTGCTCCCGCCGAAAAGATTGGCAGCGAACTACTAGCAAAGTGCGATCCAATTATTGTCAATGAAAACGAAGCTGAAGTATTAACCGGCAAAACAATTTCTTCAATAAATGATGCAAAGGCATTGGTCGTTGAACTCGCCGCGCTGGCAAAATCGGCGGTTATCACCTTGGGAGCAGACGGTGCCGTATTTGCCGTTGGCAAGGCTGCCGAAGCTACGCATTTGCCAAGCCAGAAAGTGGTTGTGGTTGATACAACGGGTGCTGGCGATGCGTTTGTTGGTGCATTAGCGGCTGCCTTCAGCAAAGGCCAAGACCTAAGCAACGCAGTTTCAGCGGGGCTGAAGGCCGGCGCAAAGGCGGTTCAGCATTTTGGTGCGCAAGCTCCTAAAAATTAGTTTCAAAAACTAGAACGGCACTCCGCTAACCAGAATCACGTTTGCATACGGAGTGAACTCACCGGTGCGAATCACAACTCTGCACTCAGAAACCTGCTGCTTAAATTTTTCGTGTGTAATGCGAGTCTGTTTGGCCTTTGGAAATAACTTGGCAACCAATTCCGATAGGGGCGCGTTTTTGGAGTCGGTTTCTTTGGCAACAATTACTTCTTGAACTTCAACATCTAGCTGTAGTGCCTCAAGCACTTGCTTCAGCAGAGGAACACCCTTTGTGAGTGCTAAATCAATGCGCAGAACTTCGGCCGGGATTGGTAAACCGGCATCTGCAATACAGATTTTGTCAAAGTGCCCGAGCATTGCAATTCGCTTCGCTAGCTCTGGGTTCAAGATCCCTGACTTTTTCATTGCTGCCTTTCGTGTTATCAAAATGTGAAGTTCGTTACAAGTTTCTATAGTTTTTATAACATAATCAATGTTAAGATTTAGCAGACCTAGGGAAGCGGGTGAATCAAATGGACGAAAACAACACTGGCGCCGAGCCTTATGTCTCAAAACAGCAAGCCCGTCAACGTGCCATTGCTGACGCCGTGCTCACTGAAGGCTCCGTTCGCATTGAGGCGCTAGCCGAAAAATTTGGTACTTCTCTAATGACAGTTCACCGTGATTTAGACGAACTAGAAGACCGTGGGCTGTTGCGCAAGAGTCGCGGTCTAGCCACCGCCCTTTCATCGACTTTGGTTGAATCTTCTGATGTTTACCGTCGCGGGCAAGAAACTCCGGCCAAACTGGCCATTGCTAAGGCCGCCCTGGAGTTCATTGAACCCGGTCAATCGCTGATAATTGACGACTCAACCACTGCCCTGCACCTGGTCAAGATGCTGCATGAAAAGGCACCGCTCACCGTTATTACTAACGTTTTGACCGTGATGAACGAGCTAAATGGCGTGCGCGGCATTTCGCTTGTTGGCCTTGGCGGCACCTATCACAACTGGTGTTCGGCCTTTATGGGTGCCATGACTGCAGAGTCAATCAACCGTTTGAGGGCAGATCTGCTAATTATGTCTACCGCGGCCATCAGCGATGGCATGTGTTTTCACCAGTCTGAAGAGGCGGTGGCCACCAAGCGAGCCATGTTTGAGGTTGCCTCCAAGCGCATCCTTCTGGTTGATCACACCAAGTTTGAACGCCGGGCCCTGCACGCCTTGGCCAGTTTGGATGAATTTGATCACGTTATTGTGGACGCCCAGACAAAGCCTGATGAAATAGAGAAATTGCGCAGCCAAGGCATCGATATCATCGTTGCACAGGCAATGTAAGCGCTTATCACACCAAATTTGTTAGATTTTTGGCAACATAACGCCAAAGACACGGTTTCATAACATAAAAATAACAAATCACAGATTTCATCACATTTACTTCACATTGCATCGCATACTTAACAAAACGAGGCGACCCACACTCTCGTAGGCAATAAGTATTAGGAGCTCACAACATGCGTGCAATTGTTTTTGAACAAGTCGGCAAACTAAGCATTCAGACCCTTCCAGATCCAACCCCTGGTCCAAAGGACCTAATTATTGAAGTTTCAGCAGTAGGTATCTGCGGAACTGACATTCACCTATTAGACGGTGAATTCGAAGGCGCCACATTCCCGATCATCCCAGGCCACGAGGTCTCGGGAATTGTGGTTGAAATTGGTAGCGAGGTGAAGGGCTTTGCCAAAGGCGACAAAGTCACCGTGAACAACACCTTGACCTGCATGGAATGCGAGTTTTGCCTCAATGGCCGCTCAAACCTTTGCCGCAAGTGGGAGGGCATGGGAGTAGTTGGCAACGATGGCGGTTCAGCAGAATTTATGAAGGCTCCGGCTGCAAACTGCTACAAGCTTGCAGACTCAGTAGATCTAAACCACGCGGCTTTGATTGAACCGCTGGCTTGTGCAGTTCGTGGTTACGACCAAATCCCTCGCGATCTAGGCAAGCACTTTTTGGTTTATGGTTCAGGAACTATGGGCCTGATGATGGCACAGCTTGCCCCGCGTGCAGGAGCAGTATCGGTGACCATCGTAGACACCAACGCATCACGCCTTGAGGCAGCCCGCGAAGTTGGAATTGACACAACTCTTACCAGTGCAAACGATGCAAATCGCGATAAGTGGGATGTGGTCATTGACTGCACCGGAGTGATTCCAGCAATTGAAGACGGCCTAAAGCGAGTTAAGCCAGGCGGAACTTTCTTGCACTTTGGAGTTGCGGCTGCAGACAAGATGGCGAACTACTCACCATTCCGCGTCTACCGCGATGAAATTACAATCACCGGAACAATGGCCTCACTTTCATCTTTTGATCGCGCAGTTGCGTTGTTTGAAGCGGGCGCTCTGAATGCAAAACCAATGATCAGTCACTACTTCTCACTCGATGACTATGCGCAAGCAATGGACATGTTCAAGAAGGGCACCGGTCGCAAACTTCAGATTCGTCCAAACTCAGCCACTTCAGGAACTCTTCTCTAAAAAAGAAGCGGAAAGAAAAATAATGACTGTAAAAGTTCGCAACCTAGTTGGACTTGGCCTTGCAATCTTGCTGGCTGTACTAATTGGCGTGAGTACAAAATACGTGAGTGGGGCAGACGTTAGCCTGCTTGAAAAAGGCGTGAAAGCAAAAGTTGACTCTGCTGCATTCGCGAACGAATACTACGAGGCAAAAATTGTTCCATACATCAAAGAAAACTCAACGGATCTTGCTGAACTTGATGCAGCAATTAAAGCTGATCCTGCTGCTGCTGGCGCAAAATATGGAAAGCGCGATGGCGACAACGCAGCGTATTCTGTTGCAACAACTTTCACCGCAGTCGGCGGTGAACTAAAAGGAGATTTGTTAGTTCTACAGGTCAAGGGCGTAAGCACCCTGGTTTATCTACAGGTTGGCCCAGCTATCAATGGAACTGCAATTAGAGACGTTTCGGGTCTTGTCAACTTTGGAATGTTCGACAACCAGCTCGCTTACCAAGATGCTGGTACTAAGTTGAACGACAAAGTGCGTGAACTTGTCCTTTCTATGGTTGAAAAAGAAAATCTAACCGGCAAGACCCTAAACATAACTGGCGCATTCTCACTGTTCAATCCGAAGCAGTACAGCATTGTGCCAGTTGCAATTGAGGTAGTCGACTAATGACTTCAGGTCGCGTTGTACTAAAAGCCCGGGGCATCACCAAGGAATATGGTGTGACCCGGGCGCTCAAGGGCGTTGATTTTGAAGTACGCGCCGGAAAGGTCACAACCTTGTTTGGCGAAAACGGGGCTGGCAAATCAACTCTTATGAAGATTTTGTCTGGCGTTGAACAGCCAACTAGCGGCACCCTAGAGATGAACGGCCAAGTAGTAAGTTTTTCATCCACAAAAGATGCTGTCGCTAAGGGAATCTCAATTATTCACCAGGAGCTAAACCTGGCCCCGAACCTTTCTGTTCGTGACAACATCTTCATGGGCCGTGAGATCAAAGGCCGTTTGGGCGTCGACTATGACGCTGAGAACAAGGCAACTCAGCAGGTATTAGACCGCCTAGAAGAGCCAATTTCTCCGGATACTTTGGTGCAAGATCTTCGTTTGGGCCAGCAGCAGATTGTTGAGATTGCGCGTGCACTAAGTGCCGAGTCAAGCATTTTGATAATGGACGAGCCAACCAGCGCCCTAAGTAACACAGAGGTTGAGGTTTTGTTCAAGGTAATTGAAGAGCTCAAAGCCCGTGACGTTGCAATTGTTTACATCTCACACCACTTGGAAGAAGCAATTCACGTTTCTGACTACTGCGTTGTTTTCCGCGATGGCGAACTTGTAGCAACTGCAGAAGCTAAAGAGATTGATCTACCTTGGGTGGTGAGCAAAATGGTTGGCCGCGACGCTGATTTCTCGACTTTTCTTGACACAGGAAAACTTGGCAAGCCAGTTCTTGAAATTGAGGACTACGTTGTACCAGACCCAACTAACCCAACTCGCAATGCTGTCGACAGCGTAAACCTAACCGTTCACGAAGGTGAAGTTGTTTGCATCTTTGGATTAATGGGCGCCGGGCGTACCGAGTTGCTTGAGTCCCTTGCCGGCAGAGTTCCGGCACTTAGTGGTCACGTTTACGTTGATGGCCAAGAACTTACTCAGAAGAACATTACGGAGCGAATTGATTTTGGATTGGCACTTGTGCCAGAAGATCGCCAGCGCGATGGACTGGTGCAAAGCATGAGCGTTGGGCAAAACCTTTCGCTTGCACACTTGAGTAATTTGGTTCGCAGATTTTTCATTCACAATTCAAGTGAAGAAAAAGAAGTCGCCAAAAAGATTGTCGACGTTCGAGTTAAGACTTCAGGTCCTGGGGCGCTAATCACCTCTCTTTCTGGCGGTAACCAGCAAAAAGTAGTAATTGGCAAAGTGTTGATGACCAAGCCCAAGGCTATTTTGCTTGATGAACCAACTCGTGGAATTGACGTGGGTGCAAAATCTGAGGTATTTACCCTTTTGGCAGACCAAGCAAAAAAGGGCATGGCAGTTCTTTTTGCAACTTCAGAAATTGGGGAAGCACTTCACTCGGCCACGCGCATTGTCGTTATGCGACGTGGTCACTTTGTAGCTGAATTCATTCCTAAAAAGACAACTCGTGAGCAGGTAATGGCTGCAGCGAACGAAGAAACAAAAAAAGGCAAGGGTAAATAAGAATGTCTACACCTATTCAAAACATCGCCGGAAAGATTAATAGTCTTCGGTCAAAGAGCCTTGGCCAAATTCTGATTGATGGCCGAGCACTGTTTGCTCTTATTGCCATCATCATCATCTTTGCTTCGCTTTCACCTAACTACTTAACTGTCGACAACCTTTTGATCATGTCAAAGCACGTGGCAATCAACGCTTTGCTTGCAATTGGTATGTTGTTGGTAATTCTTAAGGGTGGAATTGACCTATCGGTGGGTTCCATCGTTGCCCTTTCTGGAATCGTTGCAGGTTACCTAATTAGAGGTGTGCAAATTCCGGGTACTGACCTAGTTGCCTACCCACCACTTTGGGCAGTTGTCATTATTGCTTTGGCAGTTGGTTCCCTTGTGGGTTGGGTAAACGGTGTTCTAGTCACCCGATTCCGCGTTGCACCTTTTATTGCAACGCTTGGAATGCTCTATGTTGCCCGTGGCGCCGCCCTTCTAATTGCTGATGGAAAAACATTTCCTAAGCTGCAGGGTGACCCAGCTCTTGGAAATACAGGGTTCCGGTTTCTAGGACAAGACACTTTCTTGGGGGTGGCCCCTGGCGTGTGGTTCATGATCATCGTGGCTGCAATCACCTCACTCTTGCTTACTCGTACCGCCTTTGGGCGCCGACTATACGCCGTTGGTGGTAACGAGCGTGCTGCAGGGCTAGCCGGAGTTCCAGTAGACAAGATCAAGCGCTGGGTTTACATATTCTCTGGATTCTGTGCGGCACTTACCGGAATTATTTTGGCCTCAGAATTAACCGCGGCAACACCTCAGACAGGTGAAACCGCAGAGCTCAACGCAATCGCCGCCGTGGTTATTGGTGGTGCAGCGCTTTCGGGTGGGCGCGGAAACATTCGCGGAACCATCCTTGGCGCATTCGTTATTGGGTTCCTCGCCGATGGTCTAGTGATCATTGGTGTCTCAGAGTTCTGGAAGATGGTGATCAAGGGTTCCGTAATTATCCTTGCCGTTGCTATTGACCAGGCACAGCAGAAAACTGTCACGGCAAAAAAGCGCGATAAAACCGCTGCGGCAGCTGCAAAAAAAGCTTCGTCTTCTAAGGGAAATAAGACGAAAACAAATGCCTAACGGCAAAATTCCGTTCGGCCTATTGAAAATAAGGAAAGGTATCAAATGCTAAAGAAAGTTCTAGCGTTCTTCGGTGCTTCAGTGCTAGCAGTGTCGCTTGCTGCTTGTGCACCAGCCGCAGAAACTACAACCACGGAAGGTGGCCTAATTGCCATCATCACTGTTGACCAGGCAAACCCGTTCTGGCAGGCAGAGGCTGAAACCGCAAAGGCAGAAGCTGAAGCACTTGGCTACACCACTACTGTTGCCGACCACAAGAACGACCCAACTGCACAGGCTCAGTTGATTGACACAGCCATTGCAAGCAAGGCAGTTGCAATCATCCTTGACCCAGCTGGAGCTGATGAGTCAATTGGTGCTGTTCAGAAGGCAACCGATGCAGGTATTCCTGTGTTCCTAGTAAACGCTGAAATCAACACTTCAGGAATTGCAAAGAGTCAGATTGTTTCTAACAACGCTCAGGGTGCTGCAATTGGTGCTGAAGAGTTCGCTAAGGCAATGGGCCAGAAGGGTGAATACGTAGAGCTATTCGGTAACCCAACTGACAACAACGCTGGTGTTCGTTCAGAAGGTTACGCATCTGTTCTTTCTCAGTACCCAGACATGAAGAATGTTGGCAAGGAAACTGCTAACTGGGACCGTGCACAGGGTAAAGACAAGATGGATTCACTTCTACAGGCACACCCAAAGATCAAGGGTGTAATTGCTGGAAACGACGAGATGGCTCTTGGAGCGATTGCTGCACTTAAGGCTGCTGGCCGTACCGACGTAGTAGTTGGTGGTTTCGACGGAAACGGTGACGCTGCAGCTGCTGTTGGAGACAAGAGCATGGCTTACACAGTTCTACAGCCAATCGTGACTCTTGCAAAGATGGCAATTGCTCAGGCTCACTCATTCCTAACCACTGGTGAAACCGGTGTTGCTGATGAGAAGCAGAGCGTTGACTGTGTACTAATCAACCCAGACAACGTGGCTAAGTACACCTTCTGGGCTGTTGGCTAAATAACACCTTAGAAATAAACTGAAGGGTCCTGCTGCTACCTAGCGGTGACGGCAGGACCCTTTATCTAAGAAATTGAAAGAAAATGACATACCTACACAACGAACCACAAGACTTTGCAGCTGAGTCGCACGAAGGCTTTGCCGCTGCATTTAGCGCTTGGGTAGCTCCGGTTAGAGGTGGCGTAGTGCGCCGCGTTCGCCCAAAGAGTGGCCAGGTTGCAGTTGTTATTGGTGGCGGCTCTGGCCACTACCCTGCCTTTGGCGGTTTGGTTGGAGCTGGCCTTGCACACGGTGCGGCCCTAGGAAATGTGTTCGCTTCACCATCTACCCAACAGATTTATAACGTAGCCAAGTCTGCAAGCAACGGCGGCGGAATTCTCTTTAGTTATGGCAACTACGCAGGCGATGTATTGAACTTTAATCAGGCACAGGAACGATTGCGTTCTGAAGGGTATGAAGTTGAAACTGTTGCCGTAACTGATGACATTGCTTCTGCGTCAAAAGAAGAGATACATAAGCGTCGCGGTATTGCCGGTGATCTAGCAGTATTCAAAGTTTCCGGCTGGGCCGCAGAACATGGAATGAACCTAAAGCAAGTTGCCCAACTAGCTAATAAAGCTAACGATCGAGTTAGAACAATTGGCGTTGCGTTCAGCGGTTGCACTTTGCCAGGAGCAACGACGCCACTCTTTTCTGTGGCCGAAGGCACCATGGAAGTTGGCATGGGCATTCACGGTGAACCGGGTCTTTATAAAATGGACCACCCATCGGCTGATGACCTTGCCGACATAATGGTAGAAAAAGTACTAAGTGAGTTGCCTGAGGGCATTGAGGTAAGCGGTTCACGCGCGGCAGTAATTCTTAGTGGGCTTGGCCGGGTTAAGTATGAAGAACTTTTTGTTCTTTATCGCAAAGTAAGCCAACTGCTAGAGGCAAAGAACATCACAATCGTCGAGCCTGAAGTTGGCGAGTTAGTTACCAGCTTTGACATGGCAGGTGTTTCTTTGACTTTGTTCTGGCTAGATAAACAACTTGAAGAAGCTTGGGTTGCCCCAACAAGTACACCTGCCTATCGCAAAGGCATAGTCGCTCAGGCAGACGTAGATGCGCAAGAATACTTTGATCCTTCGGCTGTAGCGCAAACTATTACCGTTGGATCAGAAACATCACAGGTTGAGGCAAGAAAACTTGCTCACGCAATTTCACTCGCACATGCGCTCATTGATAATGAAGTTGAAGAGCTTGGTCGCATTGACGCAATTGCCGGTGATGGTGACCACGGAATTGGTATGAAGCGCGGGGTGGCAGCTGCTGATAAAGCGGCAAAACAAGCTGTTGAAGCTGGCGGTGGTGCAGCGGCGCTTTTGAATTCCGCCGCCGATGCATGGAGTGATTTTGCCGGAGGTACATCGGGTGTTCTTTGGGGTGTGATTCTTTCGTCAATTGCCTCTGAAATAAACAACGATTCAGAAATTACTAAAGAACAACTGGTTGCCGGCTTCAATCTAGCTCTTCAGAATGTGAAAAACTTTGGTAAAGCCCAAGTTGGCGACAAGACTTTAATCGACACACTAGAACCGTTTGCCATCGCCTTTACCAAGAAGGTAGCCGCTGGCGAAACTTTTGCAGACAGCTGGTCTGCAGCCTCAGATATTGCCATGAAGGCAGCCATTGACACTAAAGATTTGCTACCAAAAATTGGTCGTGCCAGGCCGCACGCCCACAAGAGTATTGGAACTCCAGACCCTGGAGCCCTATCAATGGCCATGATTATTGGTGCCATAGAGAGAGTATGGAAGTAAAGATGTCCAAAAAGTGGAGAGTAGCCATTGGCTGCGATGACGCAGGGTTTCAATATAAAGAGATTCTAAAAAAGGACCTTCAGGAAAACCCAAACGTAATAGAAGTAATTGACGTTGGCGTTGATGCAGACGGTCATACCGCCTATCCAAAGGTTGCAATTGCCGCTGCAGAATTAGTAGCCGAAGGTAAAGCAGACCGTGCGCTCATCATGTGCGGAACTGGCCTAGGGGTTGCTATTGCCGCAAACAAGGTTCCTGGTATTCGCGCTGTAACGGCACACGACAGCTTTAGTGTTGAACGATCCGTACTTAGCAACGATGCACAAATTCTTTGCATGGGCCAGCGTGTTGTTGGTATTGAGCTAGCCCGGCGCTTAGCCAAGGAATGGTTGACCTACGAGTTTGATAGCTCGTCTGCATCAGCCGACAAGGTTAAGGTAATTGAGAAATATGAATCTGTTGGCAGTTGTGATTAAGGAAATGATGCCAATCGACATTTCAAAAGAGCCAATAATCTTAGGCGTGAGCCTAAAGATGTATTTTGGACATCAAGAAACCATTGACTGGTGCAAGCGGGTCTCACAAATTGCAATGATTCACCCCGCCGTATCAAATGGCTTGGTAAAACTATTTGTGTTGCCATCAATGCCCACCCTTGGAGTGGTAAGCCCAGTTTTGCAAAGTTCCAACGTGGGATTAGGTGCGCAAGACCTATTTCACCAAGATCGGGGAGCCTATACCGGCGAGGTTGGCGGACCAATGCTTCGCGAACTTGGCTGCCAGTTTGTAGAAATTGGCCACGCAGAGCGTCGCAAGTTGTTTGGTGAGACTGATCACCAGGTTGCCGAAAAATTAGCGGCTGCTGTTCGCAACGATTTAGTGCCTGTTTTATGCGTTGGAGAACAAAATCATGTTTCTCCAAAGGCCGCAGCAGATTTATGCATCAATCAAGTCAAAGCGGCCACCCAATTTTTAGAGGGCAAGCCAGTTGGATTTATTGTAGCTTACGAGCCAGTATGGGCAATTGGGGCAGAAGAGCCCGCCTCAACCGCACACATTATTGAGGTTTGTAAATTGATCAGCGAATACCTTGAAGAGACAACGCAGTTTGTAGGATCGCGCGTAATTTATGGTGGCAGTGCAGGACCAGGGTTGATTACAGAGCTAGGTGGCAAAGTAAGCGGGCTATTCTTAGGGCGCTTCGCCCATGACACCAAAAATTTGGTTCAGGTTCTTGACGAAGTCTCGGCCCTTTTTGCAAACCGCGCTGCCTAAGATTTAAACATGATTGGTCTTGGCAGTTACGCGTTCTTCTGGCAGCAGTCTGAAAAGAACCCAAACGCTCTGACCCTTGCCCAAGTTTTTCATGCCACAAAGGACCTTGGTGTTGATCTGTTTCAGATCTGCGATTACGCACCACTCATAAAGATGAGTGAGGCCGAGCTTGAGGCCTCGGCCGTTAACGCCAAAGAATTGGGCCTGACAATTGAGCTTGGCACCAAGGGAATTGAGCCTGAGAATCTTGAACTTTTTCTGAAGTTGGCGAAAATCTTTGATGCCAAACTGGTGCGCAGCATGGTCTACTCACCAACCAGCAGGCCAACTTTGGAGCAGGCGGCCCAGTACCTAAGCCAGGCAATGCCGGCCTATGAGGCTGCCGGAGTGACTCTGGCCCTAGAAACCTATGAACAAATAAGCACCATTGACTTGGCTGAGCTCGTTAGCAAAAACGGTAGCAAAAACCTTGGAATTTGCTTAGATCCGGCGAATGTGGTGGCCCGCTTCGAGCACCCTAAACACTGTGTTGAGACTGCCGCCCCATTAGTGAAGAACATTCACGTGAAAGATTTTGCCTTTGCAAGACAAGACGGCTGGGTTGGTTTTACCTTCACGGGCGCTGAGATGGGCACGGGCGCTCATGACTATCGTCACCTGCTTCAAACAGTTGAGCCAAGAAGCAAGGGAATAAACGAAATTGTTGAACACTGGCTGCCTTGGCAAGGAGACATAGAGACAACTATTGCCCTAGAGAAATCGTGGACTATCAAAACAATCGAGTACTTAAGGAGTACCAAGTGAATACATACAACATTGCCGTTATCGGTGCCGGTGGGAAAATGGGCATGCGAGTATCAAACAACTTGGTAAAAACCACCCACAACGTGACCTATTCCGAAAACTCACCAGCAGGCCAAGAGCGCGTAACCGGCACAGGCCGAGCACTAACAGATTCAGCTGCCGCAGTTGCAAACGCTGATATCGTAATTTTTGCAGTGCCAGATTTGGCTCTCAAGTCTGTCACTGCAGAACTAGTTCCACTGATGAAGTCTGGTGCGATTGCACTTACTCTTGATCCGGCTGCGGCTTATGCAGGTTTGCTCACTCGTCGCGATGATGTAATCAACGCCGTTACACACCCGTGCCACCCATCGGTGTTCTTGCAGCGCACCACACCTGAAGAGTACGCAGATACATTTGGAGGCATTGCAGCGCCGCAAGACGCGATTGCCGCAATCGAGTCAGAAGAAGCAACCAAGAAGCAAATCGTTGAAGACACCGTGCGAATTATTTTTGCACCTGTGATTGATGTGCACTGGGTTACTGTGAAGCAGTTGGCGCAGCTGGAGCCAACGTTGGTTGAGACCATTGCCTGCATGATTGGTGACCTGCTTAAAGAGTCACTGCACGAGGCTGTTCACACCATGGGAATTCCAGAGCCTGCCGCAAGAAGCATTTTGCTTGGCCACACCCAGGTTGCGTTGGCAAACACACTGCGCGGAGACAACCCATTCAGTGATGCCTGCAAAATTGCCATGGATTACGGCCGCCAGTCAATCATTCGCGATGACTGGAAGAAAGTATTTACTGACGCAGAGCTAGACAAAAACTTAGCCATGATGTTGCACCTAGACAAGATTGAGCGTTAAGCATGGCAAGACTGCAGGGTAAGACGGCACTAGTTACCGGTGCCGGGTCAGGCATTGGCCGCGCAGTTGCCGAGGGCTTTGCCGCCGATGGCGCACGAGTTGTAATTGTTGACCGCGATGCCGCTGCTGCAAATAAAGTTGCCGAGGCACTGGGCGAAGGCGTTGCTCGCGCCGCTGTTGTTGACATTACCCAAGAAGATCAAATGGCGGCCGCCTTTGAAGAACTTGCTGCTGATGGATGGACCCCAAATGTTGTGGTTGCCAACGCCGGTATCCAGCTTTTTGGGCACGATGCCAAGATTGGTGAATTAGATCTTGAGGTTTGGCAGCGAACCGTTGATGTGAATCTGACCGGCGCATTTCTAACCCTAAAGTACGCAGTCAAAGCCCTACTTTCTCAGGGCGGCGGGTCAATTATTGTGACCGGCAGCCCAACTGCGGTGAACGGTGAGGGCAAAGAC
>JBJOJI010000068.1:0-3714 GCA_046046665.1 Actinomycetota bacterium | reverse complement strand
GCTTTCATCAGCACAGTCTGACTTCCCACTACGTTTGGGTTACTCAGGTTTCGTGCCACAGCCACAGGCATTCTTCGATGACCCTAAGGCATTCGGCGAGAACCCAATCGGTAACGGTCCTTACAAGCTTGCTGAAGAAGGCGCTTGGAAGCACAACGTTGACATCAACCTTGTGAAGAACCCTGACTACAAGGGTGGCCGCGTTGCAAAGAACGGTGGCCTAAAGGTTGTGTTCTACGCAACTCTTGATGCCGCATACGCTGACCTACTTGCAGACAACCTTGACGTGCTAGCTGGTATCCCAGACTCTGCACTAAAGACTTACAAGGATGACCTTGGCGACCGTGCGGTTGATCAAGGTGCAGCAATCTTCCAGTCATTCACAATTCCAGAGCGTCTTGCACACTGGTCAGGTGAAGAGGGTAAGTTGCGTCGTGCAGCTCTGTCACTTGCAATCAACCGTCAGGAAATCATCGATGTGATTTTCAACGGAACAAAGAAGCCAGCTCGTGACTTCACTTCACCAGTTATTGCTGGTTGGAGCGATTCACTTGAAGGCGCAGATGTCCTTGACTACAACCCAACTAAGGCAAAAGAGCTTTGGGCTGCGGCTGACAAGATCTCTAAGTGGTCTGGCAAGTTTGAACTTGCTTACAACGCCGATGGTGGACACCAGGGTTGGGTTGATGCTCTAACTAACAGCATCAAGAACTCACTTGGTATTCAGGCAGAAGGAAAGGCTTACCCAACCTTCGCTGAGTTCCGCACCGACATCACTGAGAAAACCATCACCGCTGCATTCCGCACCGGATGGCAGGCAGACTACCCAGCGCTAGCTAACTTCATTGCACCGCTTTACCAGACAGGTGCTGGAGCAAACGATGGCGCTTACTCAAGTGCAGAAGTTGATGCACTGATTGCAAAGGGTAACACTGCCAAGACTCTTGATGAAGCAAACAAGGCGTACCAGGACGCACAGGTTATCTTGCTAAAGGATCTACCTGCGATTCCAATGTGGTACGGAACTTCAAACGGTGGATACTCAACATTGGTATCTGACGTGAAGTTTGGTTGGAACTCAGTTCCACTGCTTCAGAACATCATCAAGCAGTAAAACACCGATAATTACCGTTGACCCGGGGGTGGCAATCTACGGATTGTCACCCCTTGGTTTGACACCTCAATCTTTTAGGCAAATTTGACCGGCTACATAATCAGGCGAGTGCTTCAGGCACTACCGGTGTTTTTTGGCACCACGCTGTTGATTTACTTCATGGTCTTTGCCATGCCGGGAGACCCGATTGTCGCCATGTTTGGCGACCGCGGTGTTAACCAGGCGGTTTACGAACAGCTTCGCGCCCAGTATCACCTGGACGAGCCATTTATTGTTCAGTACTTCATTTACATCGGCGGTATCTTTCAAGGTGACTTTGGCACCTCATTCTCTGGTCAGCCGGTAGCCGACGTGCTTGCGGCTACCTTTCCGGTAACAATTCGACTAGCCCTGATGGCTGTGGTCATTGAGATGCTGGTTGGTATTGGCGTTGGCCTTGTCGCCGGTCTTCGCAAGGGAAAACTTTTCGACAACTCATCACTAGTGATGAGCTTGATTCTTATTTCTACTCCGGTTTTTGTTATTGCTTTTGTTTTTCAATTCCTATTCGCAATCAAACTCGGTTGGGCTAAACCAACTGTGAGTGGTGAGGCAGGTTTCTTGGAGCTGCTCTTGCCTGCGGTTGTGCTTTCAACCTTGGCGGTTGCATACATTGTGCGCTTGACCCGGTCATCGGTTATTGAAACATCCGGCCAAGACTTTGTTCGCACCGCCTACGGCAAAGGGCTTTCGCGTCAGCGAGTTGTGCGCGTTCACATCTTGCGCAACTCTTTGATTCCGGTTGTGACATATCTTTCAATCGACTTTGGAGTTCTCTTGGTTGGCGCCACTGTGACCGAGGGAATTTTCAATGTGCCAGGCGTTGGGCGCACTTTATATCAGGCAATTATTCGTGGCGAGGGACCAACCGTAGTTTCTTTTGTGACCGTGATGGTTCTGATTTACCTCGTTGTTAATTTGCTAACCGATCTGCTTTACGCGGTACTTGACCCAAGGATTCGCTATGGCAAATAAAGACTCGCACTTTGTAGCACCATTTGATGATTCATCAATGGCTGAGATTGATGCAGTTCGTATCAGCGAAAAGCCAACCAATCTTTATCTTGATGCTTGGCGCGATCTGCGCACCAGGCCAATGTTTTACATCGCCGGTTTTTTGATTCTGCTCGTGACAACCATGGCGCTATTCCCAGGCTTATTCACACAGACTCCACCAAACGATAACTGCCTGTTGGCAAATAGCAACGGAGCTCCAACCGCTGGTCACCCGCTTGGCTTCACTCGTCAAGGTTGCGACATTTACAGTCGCATCGTGCACGGAACTTCAACCTCGCTATCCGTTGGTTTGATTGTGACCGTCTTGACAACAATGCTTGGAATTTTCTTTGGCTCGCTGGCCGGTTTCTACGGTCGTTGGGTTGACGCGATTCTTTCTCGCGCCGGAGATATTTTCTTTTCAATTCCTTACATCCTTGCTGCTGTTGTAATCATGAGCGTTTTCTCTGATTTCAGAAACGTCTGGGTGATCGCAGCAGCCATTGGTATTTTCGCCTGGCCATCCACCGCACGTGTGCTTCGCGGAGAAATTCTGCGTGTCAAGCAGCTGGATTACGTGATGGCGTCAACGGCTATCGGAGTTAGTAGATTCAAGATCTTGCTGCGTCACGTGATGCCAAACTCAATTGCACCGGTGATTGCAGTGACCACAATTTCACTAGCGGCGGCCATTGTTGCCGAGGCAACGCTTTCGTTCCTTGGTGTTGGGCTGCCAACCTCAACCATGAGCTGGGGAAACGACATCAGTCAGGCGCAGGCCGACTTGCGCACCGCACCACAGGTGCTGATTTGGCCTTCTTTGGCGCTTTCGATTACCGCGTTGGCTTTCATCATGATGGGCGAGGCCATTCGCGATGCGTTGGACCCTAAGGCAAGGGCACAGCGGTAACCATGAATACTCCACTACTTTCGATCCGAGACCTAGCGGTTGAGTTCCCTAATTCCAAGGGAGCCGTTCGCGCCGTTGACAACGTGAACCTTGATCTATGGCAGGGCGAAACCTTGGCAATCGTGGGCGAGTCAGGTTCGGGAAAATCCACTACCGCACATGCAATTATCAACTTGCTACCGGGTGCCGGAAAAATCGCAGGCGGCTCAATTGTCTTTGACGGGCAAGAACTCGTAGGTGCTGGCGATGCAGTGCTTGAAAAGATTCGTGGTTCACAAATTGGTTTTGTACCGCAAGACCCAATGAGCAACTTGAATCCGGTTTGGTCAATCGGTTTTCAGGTTGAAGAAGCGATTGCAGCGAATAATCCGGGGCTAGGTAAAAAAGCTATCCGCGCCGAAGCGATTGCCGTATTGCAAAAGGCAGGGCTTGCCGACGCCGATGTGCGCATGAAGCAATATCCACACCAATTCTCTGGAGGTATGCGTCAGCGCGTACTGATTGGAATTGGTCTTTCGGCGAATCCAAAGTTGTTGATTGCAGATGAACCAACTAGTGCGCTAGATGTAACCGTTCAGCGCACAATTCTTGATCACCTAGCAACCCTTACCGCGGCAAGTCAGACATCGGTCATTTTGATTACTCACGATCTTGG
>JBJOJI010000067.1:0-5063 GCA_046046665.1 Actinomycetota bacterium | reverse complement strand
GATTAGCTCAGCTGCTGGTGGAGTCTTTAGAACGAATGTGAATGAACGGTCTTCGTAAACAGTAATTTCTACTGGGATTACGTTGCCCTTCTGGTCTGCGGTTGCGTTGTTGTACGCGGTGCAGAACTCCATAATGTTCACACCGTGCTGACCTAGTGCAGGACCAATAGGTGGAGCTGGGTTAGCAGCGCCTGCCTGGATCTGCAGCTTGATCATTCCGGTGATCTTTTTGCTCGGTGCCATTTGATTTTTCCTTTTTGTTTGTTTGGAAACTTTTAAAAACTAGTTAAGTGCGCCAACCTGCTCGAAGCCAAGCTCCACAGGAGTCTCGCGCTCGAACAGAGAAACAAGAACAGTAAGCTTGCCGCTTTCTGGCTTGATTTCTGAAATGGTTCCAGGAAGACCAGCGAATGATCCGTCCTTGATCATGATGCTCTCGCCAACCTTGAAATCGATGTTGATTGGAATAGCCTTTGCCTTGCCCTTTACGGCGACGCCACCCTTTGCAGAAGCCTTGGCAGCAGCTTCTTCAGGAAGTACGTATAGAGACTTCAACATGTTGAATGCCTCGTCTGCGCGAAGAGGTGTTGGGTTCTGTGAGTTGCCAACGAAACCAGTAACTGCTGGTGTGTGGCGAACTAGAGACCATGACTCTTCGTTCATCTCCATGCGAATCAAAACATAACCAGGAATGCGAACCTTGGTAACCAGCTTGCGCTGGCCGTTCTTGATCTCGATTGAATCTTCCATTGGAACTTCAATCTGGAAGATGTCATCTCCACCTTCGATGGCAAGCTTGCGGTTTTCAATGTTCTGCTTAACGCGCTTTTCGTAACCTGCGTAAGAGTGAATTACGTACCACTTGCCAGGCTGGCGGCGAAGTTCAGCTTTGAACTCGCGGTAAGGGTCGTCAGATGCACCTTCAGAGACTTCTGCATCACTTGCAGTTGCTTCTTCTTTTGCCTCAACGATGGCTTCTTCAAGCTCTAGGTCTTGCTCAAGTTCTGCTGCTGCATCTTGCGCTAGGTCAGCAAGGTCAGCATCGGCCTCTGCGATAACCGCGTCGGCAACAACGTCTTGAACCTCGGCTACTGCCGCTAGTTCGTCGCGTTCTGTTTCACTCAATTGAGGTGTCCTTACTTATTGAATCGAAAAATTTAAGCGGTTGGGGTGAAAACGAAAACTACACCCTGGTAGAAAAGCCAGTCGAACAAAGAAATGATTGCCATTACAACTGCAACGAAAGCCAACACAACGCCGGTGTAGTTACGAAGTTCAGCCCAAGTTGGCTTGGTTACTTTCGCAATGAAGTTACGGCTTGACGCCTTATCAGCCTTAGCCTTTTCGACTAGGTCTTCTGAGACTTGCTCTAGCTCTTCAGCCATGGCACATTCCTTCTTCGTTGTTGTTACTACTTGCAGGGCGGACAGGACTCGAACCTGCAACCCTCGGTTTTGGAGACCGATGCTCTACCAATTGAGCCACCACCCTTTGAGGGAAAATTTAACAACACGAGCGGCAGTCATCCGGGCGTCAAAAAATTAGATAAATCTAAGAATTGATTAATATGCCAGATTAGGCTTCCTGAGTTGTCAAACTCACTTCCTAAAGGATACCCGCTGAGCCCCAGTATTGCAAAGGGGAATCTGGTTGGTAACCTTGTGGCATGCCCGAATTCCCACGCATTTCAAAGCGCATTGGCGCTATCGCCGAATCAGCCACCCTAAAGGTAGACGCCAAGGCAAAGGCCCTGCAGGCAGCTGGACGCCCGGTCATCTCTTATGCAGCCGGTGAGCCAGACTTTGCTACCCCGGCCCACATCGTTGAAGCGGCCTCAAAGGCCGTTTTAGACCCTAAAAACCACCGATACACCCCTGCCGTTGGCCTTCCAGACCTTCGCGAGGCCATTGCGGCCAAGACTTTGACAGATTCCGGCACCCAGATCACCGCTGCCCAGGTTGTAGTCACAAATGGTGGCAAGCAGGCCGTTTATCAGGCATTTGCCACCCTGGTTGACCCGGGTGATGAGGTTTTGATGCCTACCCCGTTCTGGACAACCTACCCAGAGGCCATTCGCCTTGCCGGTGGCGTGCCGGTTGAGGTGTTTGCCGGTGCCGACCAAAACTACAAGGTAACCGTGGCCCAGCTAGAGGCCGCCCGCACCCCGCGATCAAAAGTTTTGCTTTTCGTTTCGCCTTCTAACCCAACCGGATCTGTTTACACTCCAGAAGAGACTGAGGCAATTGGTCGTTGGGCTTATGAAAACGGCATGTGGGTAATCACCGATGAGATTTACCAGAACCTTACCTATGACGGCCTGAAGGCTGTTTCAATCACCCAGGCTGTGCCTGAGCTAATTGACCGCACTATTTTGGTGAACGGTGTTGCCAAGACCTACGCCATGACAGGTTGGCGTTTGGGCTGGATGGCCGGCCCGCTTGATGCCATGAAGGCTGCCGGTAATCTGCAGTCACACCTTTCATCAAACGTTTCAAACATTTCGCAGAAGGCAGCACTTGCAGCTTTGACCGGACCGCAAGATGAGGTGCTGGCAATGCGCGATGCTTTTGATCGCCGCCGCAAGGTTGCCGTTGCCGAACTAAACAAAATTCCGGGCTGGGTTGCACCAATGCCTCAGGGTGCTTTCTATGTTTATTCAGATGTAACCGCATTGCTTGGTCGCGAATGGGGCGGCAAGCAGATCAACACTTCGCTTGAACTTTGCGACTACATTCTTGATGCGGCAGAGGTTGCACTGGTGCCAGGTGAAGCGTTTGGACCTTCAGGTTACGTTCGATTGTCTTACGCACTTGGCGATGCGCCGCTACTTGAAGGTATTCAGCGACTACAGAAACTTTTCAGCTAAAACTTTTCAAAAAGATTTAGTGTTTCGCGAAACCTATCAGGTTCGGCTCTGGCTGCAAGTTAATTCCAAATTTATTTGAAACTCTAACTTGCACGTATTCGGCCAACTGCAAAATCTCTTGAGCTGTTGCGCGACCCTTATTAACAATTGCCAGGGTGTGCTTGCTTGAGATTGCTGCACCAGAACCGGCAATTTGAAAACCTTTTTCGATTCCAGCATTTTCAATCAGCCACGCTGCCGAAAGTTTTACGGTTAGGCCTTCGTCTTCTTCTGATTCATATTTAGGAGCATCATCAGGCAGAGCGCGGGCAACTTTATCGGTGACTATTGGGTTGGTAAAGAAACTTCCGCAGCTCACCGAGTCTGGGTCATTTGCATCAAGCACCATTCCCTTGCGGGCACGCAGCTTCATAACGCTTTGGCGCACATCTTCAAGAGGCACCTGCGCACCCATTTCAACTCCAAGGTCTGCGGCAATCTGAGTTGAGTAAAGCGGGCGGCTTAGGCCATCAAGCTTTTGCAATTCAAATTCAACCCAGGTAATTACCCCAGGTCGGCCGCGCTTGATTGCGCTATCGCGGTAACCAAATTGCAGGTCTTTTGCTTCAAGAATTGCA
This sequence comes from Actinomycetota bacterium, assembly GCA_046046665.1. Lineage (GTDB taxonomy): Bacteria > Actinomycetota > Actinomycetes > Actinomycetales > Microbacteriaceae > Rhodoluna. The sequence goes on along the minus strand of JBJOJI010000067.1, from coordinate 1,580 downwards.
ATATCGTGGGTTTCGTAATCAACAAACTCAAGGCGAACCATGCTGTCGCTAAGTTCTTGTCCGTAGGCGCCTATGTTTTGCACCGGCGCTGCACCAACAGTGCCCGGAATGCCGCTCATTGCTTCAATTCCGGCAAGGCCAGCTTTCACGGTATGAGCCACAAAGCCGTCCCAGTCTTCACCCGCTTGCACGCGAACAACTACACGTGAGTCGTCTTTATTGCGCACTGGCTCAATGCCAAGGTTCTCAACTTTGATAACGCGAAGTTCGTCTACGTTATCGGCAACTACCATGTTTGAACCGCCGCCAAGAATTAACCAGTCTTCGCCGCTGCGCCAAACATCAAGCGTGTGCTCAACCAAATCATCTCGAGTTTTTGCAACATAAATTTCTGCTGGAGTGCCGCCAACGCGCATTGAAGTTAAATCAGAAAGCGGGCGCGCACTACTTGCAGATGCCATTAGAGCTGAACTCTTGCCTGTGCTTTGCCAAGCACCTTGGTATCTGCAAATACAGCTTCAAGATCCACACGAACAACTTTGTTCTCGACATCAATCTCGCCAACCTTGCCGGTAACAACAAGCACAGCGCCTTCAACCGGGTCAACAACAACCGGCTTGGTGAAACGCACCTGGTAATCAACTACTGCACCCGAATTGCCGACCCAGTCAACAGCAACCTGAACTGCAGCACCCATGGTTAGCATTCCGTGTGCGAGCACTCCAGGCAGACCAACCTGCGCTGCAACATCATCGCGGTAGTGAATTTGGTTAAAGTCGCCCGATGCACCGGCGTAGCGAACTAGAGAATCACGGGTCAGTAAAAATTCGGTGCTACCAACAACTTGGCCAATTTCTAGTGATGCAATGTTGATGTGAGTCATTACTCATCACCTCTAACTACCAAAGTTGAAATCGCGGTGCAGACAAGTTCTTTACTTGCATCGTAAATTTTGGTTTCAAAGGTAACCATTGAGTGCGCACCAAGTGCTTTCACGCTTGCTACCTCAAGTTCACTTACCAATTCATCACCGGCAACAATTGGGCGGGCGTGAATAAAGCGCTGGTCTCCGTGCACAACACGAGAGAAGTCAATGTCTGCTTCAGGGTCACTAAGCACAGTGGCCAGCGAACGCTCTTGAATTACAACTGCAAAGGTTGGTGGGGCAATGACATCTGTGTAGCCAGCTGCCTGAGCCGCGAACACATCAAGGTTCATAGCGTTGGTTGATTTAACCGCGTGGGCGAATTCGCGAATCTTCTCGCGGCCAACCAGATAAGGATCTGTTGCCGGATACTTCTTGCCCTGAACGTTTGGATTTACCACGTCTCTAGTTTCCCTTACTTAAACGAAAAAAGACCCGAAGGTCTTATAAATCCAACAGTAGCTGAGGCGGGACTCGAACCCGCGACCCCACGATTATGAGTCGTGTGCTCTAACCACCTGAGCTACCCAGCCGGGCATTGCCAAACTGCAGCAATTGGTTGTTTTTGAAACGAGCCCCGAGCCAGGATTGAACTGGCGACCCCTTCCTTACCATGGAAGTGCTCTACCACTGAGCTATCGGGGCGTTGTGCAAA
>JBJOJI010000066.1:0-3852 GCA_046046665.1 Actinomycetota bacterium | reverse complement strand
CTCCTCCGCCACCGGCGGCAACGGCGATTCTGTCATTCACTGAGGTTGTGGTTCGAAGATCAGTTGCCCCGCCGCCAGAGCCCTCATCACCACGACCCGAACCGGCGGTGCCACCGCCGTTGAATCCTCCGGCAGCGCTTGAACCTTGCTGCCCTGCGCCACCCACATAGATGTATAGCATTGTGGGCACATTGATTAGAGCTCCGGTAACTCGGCCGCCCTGACCGCCAGATCTTCCGCCCTGGCCACCCATCAAATCAAAAGTAATGTTTCGGGCACCGGTTGGTGGAGTCCAGGCGTAGTAATCGCCGGTGGATTCAAATGTGACCGAGCATGAGGCTCCAACGCAAATTGGTGTTGGATTGCTACTTACTGCTCGAACCGATTGTGCGACCAATCCCCCGAACAGCACAGCAAGAATTCCTGCGGTCGAGATTAGCTTCGACCAACGCTGTGTGTTTTTCTTGTGCATACAAAAAGCAAATAACTAAGGCAAGAAACTTATCGGAGTTATCCACATAGGCTTAGAACCATGAGGAAATTCGCCTTTTTAATTGCACTTGTCTTTGCCCTGGCGCCAGCAACAGCCCAGGCAGCTCCAGCAAAAATTGACGGCTCATCGGTTGGTGTTCAGCTTTTCATGTGGAACTGGAACTCGGTAGCCAAGGAATGCACTACCCATTTGGGCCCTGCCGGATACGACTGGGTGTTGGTGATGCCGCCCCAGGAGCACATCGATGGCGCACAATGGTGGGTGCACTACCAGCCGGTCAGCTACAAGATTGAATCGAGACTCGGCACTCGAATCGAATTCGAATCAATGGTCAAGGCTTGCAACGATGCAGGCGTGAAGGTGATCGCCGATGCAGTTATTAATCACATGATGGGTTCAGCAACCGCTGATGGTTGGACCGGTGGCGAATTTACCAAATACACTCACCCTGGCCTCTATGCCCCAGAAGATTTTCACAGCGCCAAGCAAGGCATCAGCGATTGGAACGATATAGACCAGGTTCAAAATAATGAACTGGTTGGCTTATCTGATTTGGCAACAGAGAAACCGAATGTTAGACAAAGTATTGCCACTTATCTGAATGATTTGCTTTCCCTGGGTGTCTACGGTTTTCGAATTGATGCGGCACGGCACATTCCAGCTGCCGACTTAGTTGCCATCAAGGCACTGCTACCGGCCAACACCTATTTCTTGCAAGAAGTTGCCTCAAAGCTGACTCCCGACATTGCCGATTACTACCCAACCGGTGACGTTTGGGAATTTGATTGGGTGTCGCTAATGAAGACCTCGTTCATTGAAGCCGGCGCAGCGCAGTACTTGCCATCACAAATTGAAGGCTCAAGCCTGCAGCCCTCACAAAGCGTGGTGACCATGGTTACCAATCACGACACTGAGCGAAACGGTTCGGCAATTACCAGCGATGATGCGGCCAAGCAGCAACTTGCGTTCATTTATACTTTGGCAAGCAGATACGGCAAACCCATGATTTACTCTGGTTACTCTTTTAGCGATTACGACGCCGCTCCAAAGCTCACATCATCTAGAAAAGTTGCGAATGCCAGCTGCCCCTCTGGCTCAGCGGCCCCAAAGAGCAGCTACAAGAATTCTCAATTCACTTGCCAACACCGATGGAAAGCAGTTGAAGCAATGATTGCTTGGCGTGACTACGTTGGAAGCGCTAAGGAAACGGCAGTTAAGGGCAGCAAAGGGGTTTTGTCTTTTGGTCGAGGCAGCTTGGGCCACTTGGTCATAAATAGCAACACAAAAACCAGTGCGGTGAAAATTAAGACACAGCTTGCAGCTGGAAAATACTGTGATCTTCTAACTGGTGGGCGCAACGCAAATATCTTGCCAAGAAAATGCCTGGGTTCCACTGTTGTGGTTGATCGCTACGGATACATGTCGGCAGCAGTACCTAAGCAAACCGCAGTAGCAATCACCAAGGCTTCTAAACAGCGCTAATTTCTAATGGAAGAAGTGACGTTCGCCCGTAAAGTACATGGTGATTCCAGCAGCTTCCGCTGCAGCAATTACCTCTTCGTCTCGAACCGAACCACCAGGCTGAACTACAGCACGCACTCCAGCGTCAATCAAAATCTGTAAACCATCGGCAAAAGGAAAAAACGCATCGGATGCCGCAACGGCACCCTTTGCTCGTGACTCGGCGCGCTCAACTGCAAGCTTGCAAGAGTCAACGCGGTTTACCTGACCCATACCAACGCCAACCGATGCGCCGTCGCGAGATAACAAAATACCGTTCGACTTCACGGCACGGCAGGCGCGCCAGGCAAACTCAAGTTCTTGCATAGTCTCGGCATCTGCTTTCTTACCGGTAACCAGCTTCCATCCTTGGGAACTGAATTGCGAAAATTCATCGGGTTGTTGAACCAAAAGGCCGCCAGAAATTTGCTTATACTCAAGTGCCTCGCGCGAGTAGTTAGCTGGCAACTCAAGAACACGTAGGTTCTTCTTCTCTAGCAAAATACTCAGTGCCTCAATCTCATAAGAAGGCGCAATGATTACCTCGGTGAAGATGCTGGCAACCTGCTTTGCCATGGTTACTGTAACCGGGCGGTTAGTTGCGATTACACCACCGAAGGCAGAAACCGGATCGCACATGTGCGCTTTAGCGTGGGCATCGGCAATTACATCTGGAGTACTTGGGTCGCCAATTGCAATACCGCAAGGGTTTGCGTGCTTGATGATTGCCACGGCCGGCTCATTGAAATCGTAAGCGGCACGAAGTGCCGCATCGGCATCAACGTAGTTGTTATAAGACATCTCTTTGCCGCCAAACTGGCGAGCTTGGGCAATTCCTGCAACAGCCCCTTCACCGGTAGTGCGATACAAGGCCGCTGCCTGGTGTGAGTTTTCACCGTAGCGCAAAACGTTAGCTAGTTGACCGGCCACTTTAAACTCAGGTGCAAAGCCAGGGTTAGCGTTTTCTATATCACCCTTTTGACCAGCGGCACGTTTCCAGTCACCTTCGAGCTCAGCCGCAAACCAGTTGGCGACTGCCGAGTCGTAGCGAGCGGTGTGTGAAAAAGCGGCATAGGCAAGCTCGCGACGCTGAGCCAAAGTGGTTCCGCCGTTTCGTACTGCCCCGATAATTTCTGAATACTTTGCTGGGTCAACCACAATGGCAACGTTGGCGTGGTTTTTGGCAGATGCGCGAACCATTGCTGGACCGCCGATGTCAATCTGTTCTACAACGGCATCTCCCTTGGCACCAGACTGAACGGTCTGCACGAATGGATAAAGATTTACCACTACCAGCTGAAATGCCTCAATGCCCAGTTCATCAAGCTGTTTCTCGTGAGCTACTAGTCGCATATCGGCAAGCAAACCACCGTGCACCTTTGGGTGCAGGGTCTTTACTCGGCCATCTAGGGATTCTGGGAATCCGGTAATTTGTGAGACCTCGGTAACTGCAATGCCAGCTGACTGAAGTGCTGCAAATGTACCTCCGGTAGAAACAATATCTACGCCGGCGGCGGCAAGTTCTTGGGCCAGCTCTAGCAGGCCAGTCTTATCTGAAACTGAAAGCAGTGCGCGCTTAATTTCAACGCGATCGCGGTGACGGTAGTCGGCTGGCTTGTGGTCGTTGTGTGCGGCCATGATGAAGCCCCTTTTTATTTGACTAGAGACGGAAGGTGGATTTTCTTTGCAGCGATATCTTTTACGGTTGCTATAAGTAATTCGCGCTCAACAACTTTGATGCGCTCATGTAGCTCGTATTCGCTATCTTCTGCCAAGACCGGCACGGTTGCCTGAGCAATGTGCGGCCCGGTGTCAACACCTTCGTCGACAACGTGAATGGTCACACCTGTCACCGATGC
>JBJOJI010000065.1:0-4673 GCA_046046665.1 Actinomycetota bacterium | reverse complement strand
ACGTGCGTTTGTCTTGGTGCGCTGGCCACGAACTGGAAGACCCTTACGGTGGCGAATACCTTCGTATGAGCCGATCTCAACCTTGCGGCGAATGTCTGCTGTTACATCACGGCGGAGGTCACCCTCAACCTTGAAGTTACCTTCGATGTGGTCACGGATAGCAACCAGCTGGTCGTCGGTAAGGTCTTTTACGCGGATGTTCTTATCGATTTTTGTCTCAGTCAAAATCTTTACTGAGCGTGTACGGCCAATGAATGTAGGTAAGTGCGATTTCGACGCGCTTCGCGTCTGGAATATCGGCTCCGGCAACACGTGCCATGGGATTTCTCCTTGTTTTTAGAAGGTCTGCAGCATCACATCCGAATCTCACGATTGGGCTCCGGCCTTCTCCGGAGGTGAAGTTCTTGCGAACTTTGTAATGCCTTATGTTTTGTAGCTATTTAGTTTTTGCTTTTGAATCTTTGCTTCACGGTTTATGCGCCGTGTCGTAGATGCGAAAGAGAATTATCCCTGGCGCTGCTTGTGACGTGGGTTGTCGCAGATAACCATGACGCGACCGTGACGACGAATGACTTTGCACTTGTCGCAGATCTTCTTAACGCTTGGGTTAACCTTCATGATTTTTTTCCTTTTTATTTGTAGCGATAAATGATGCGTCCACGGCTCAGGTCGTATGTGCTTAGCTCCACGATCACGCGGTCCTCTGGGAGGATACGAATGTAGTGCTGGCGCATCTTGCCTGAGATGTGGGCTAGTACCTTGTGACCGTTGTCTAGTTCCACGCGGAAAAACGCGTTTGGTAGAGCTTCGACGACCGAACCTTCGATCTCGATGACACCGTCTTTACTGGCCATAACTCACTTATCTACTTCAAGTTTTTTGGCGAATCCGCACGCAAAAAAACCAAACCTAAAAGGTGGGATTTGCGGTTAGAAACACCGAGTTCCAATCCTACGGAATATGCCCGGAAAATGCTAGTTAAGCGGGACAGGAACTATTCCGAACGGGGCCAAACCGGCGGCTCCCCCGTCGAAGGCAGTCAAAACCCAGATTCCACCCTCGTGCACCGCAATCGAGTGCTCCCAGTGGCTGGCATCTGAGGAATCTTTCGTGGATACGGTCCAGCCGTCGCCCAAAACCTTGGTGTCAGCAGAACCAGCGGTGACCATTGGTTCAATAGCAACGACCAGGCCAGGAACAACTTTTGGCCCATTTCCGCGAACCCGATAGTTATAAACCGGCGGATCCTCGTGCATTGAGCGGCCAATGCCGTGGCCAACGTATTCCTCGAGAATTCCGTAGTTGATGCCGTCTTTTTTGCCCTGGGCTTCGATATATGCCTGAATTGCCTCGCCCACCTGGTTTAGGTGCTTGGCCTTGGCCAGAGCAGCGATTCCGGCCCAAAGTGAGCCCTCGGTGGCATCGGAAAGCTTTTGGCGGCGTTCCAAAACGGCCGGATCTATTTCTGCAGGGTCTATTGCAGCGGAGCCATCGCTGTTGGGCACGATTACGGTAATTGCGCTGTCACCATTCCATTCGCCGATTTCGGCACCGCAGTCAATTGAGACAATATCGCCGGCCGCCAAAACCCGGTTTTTTGATGGGATTCCGTGAACTACCTCATCGTTTATAGATGAGCAGATGGTGTGGCTGTAGCCGGGTACTAATTGAAAGTTTGAGTGGCCACCAAGTGCGTTGATCGTGTCATCGGCTATTTTGTCGAGCTCCAGAGTTGAGATTCCTGGCTTAATTGCGGCACGAACCGCTTTTAGCGCTTCGGCAGTGGCCAGGCCAGCTGCGCGCATAAGGATTATTTGCTCGTTGGTTTTTAGTTCAAACCCGTGACGTGACATTTTTTATTTAAGCCAGTGAATGGTTGGCTAATTAGTTAGAAGATGTGCGGGCGTTTAGCGCCTCAAGAATGCGGCCAGTAACTTCTTCGACTTCGCCAAGGCCATCAACAGTTACCAAAAGTCCGCGGCTCGCGTAAACAGAAGTTAGCGGGGCAGTTTGCTCTTCGTAAACTTCAAGGCGGCGGCGAATCACATCTTCGGTGTCGTCGGCACGACCCTGCTCGATCGCGCGATTCAATAGACGGCGCACAACTTCATCGGTGTCGGCAGTTAATTGCACAACAACGTCAAGCTTGGTTCCGGCTGATTCAAGAATGCTGTCTAGCTCAGTTACCTGCTCGGCGGTGCGAGGGTAGCCATCTAGCAGAAAGCCATCTTTTGCATCAGCCTGAGAAAGGCGGTCACGAACAAGATCGTTGGTTAGTGAATCTGGCACATATTCGCCGCGATCCATGAACGCCTTAGCCTGCTTGCCAAGCTCGGTTTCATTCTTTACGTTATGACGAAAGATGTCTCCGGTTGAAATTGCAGGGATGCTGTAGGCAGCTGAAAGTTTTTCTGCCTGGGTACCCTTGCCGGCGCCTGGGGCACCAATCAAGAGTAGGCGGATCACTTTAGTAGACCTTCGTAGTTGCGCTGCTGCATCTGAGCGTTGATCTGCTTGACAGTGTCAAGACCAACACCAACGATGATCAGAATTGATGTTCCACCGAACGGGAAGTTCTGGTTTGCACCAATCGCTGAGAATGCAATCAAAGGAATCAAAGCAATCAGGCCTAGATAGATTGCACCAGCGAAAGTGATACGTGACAGCACAAACTCAAGGAATTCCATGGTTGGACGACCGGCACGAATACCAGGCACGAAACCACCGTATTGCTTCATGTTGTCGGCAACTTCTTCAGGGTTGAAGGTAATTGCAACGTAGAAGTAGGTGAAGCCCAGAATAAGCAAGAAGTACATGGCCATGTAAAGCGGGTGATCACCCTTGGTTAGGTAGGTTGAAACCCAGCTAACCCAAGGAGCTACTTGACCATTGGCATCTGGCTGGTTGAACTGAGCAATCAGCGCTGGCAAGTAAAGAAGTGAAGAAGCAAAGATAACTGGAACAACACCAGCCATGTTTACCTTGATTGGAATGTAGGTGCTCTGGCCACCATAGGTGCGGCGACCAACCATACGCTTTGCGTACTGAACTGGAATGCGGCGCTGTGACTGTTCAACCAGAATAACTAGGCCAACCACAACAACACCGATAGCGATGACGATGAGTAGAGTCTCGATGCTCTTGGTCTCTGCGATGCTGGCAAGTGAAGAAGGGAACTTTGCAGCAATCGAAGTGAAAATAAGAAGAGACATACCGTTTCCAACACCGCGCTCGGTGATGAGCTCACCCATCCACATAATCAGACCGGTACCTGCAGTCATGGTGATAACCATGAGGGTAACCGCGATTGGTGATGAGTCGGTAAGGATTGGAAGAACACAGTCGGCACCAAACAGTGCACCCTGGCGAGCAACAGCAATCAAAGTTGTTGACTGAAGAACACCAAGTGCAATGGTTAGGTAGCGAGTGTACTGAGTAAGAGTTGCCTGACCTGAAGCACCTTCTTTATAAAGGGTCTCAAAGCGAGGAATAACTACTCGAAGAAGCTGGGTGATGATGGATGCGGTGATATAAGGCATGATGCCCAGCGCAAAGATTGAAAGCTGTAGAAGAGCGCCACCAGAGAACAGGTTTACAAGTTCGTAAAGGCCTGAGGTGTTCTGGGTCTGTGCAAGACACTTTTGAACGTTGCCATAGTCAACGAATGGAGCTGGAATAAACGAGCCCAAACGGAAAATGGCAACGATCGCAAGCGTGAACGCAAGCTTGTTTCGTAGATCCGGAGTGCGGAATGCACGAACAATAGCGCTAATCAAAATTTCGTCCCCTAGTTAATTAGTTAACTGATCCGCCAGCAGCGACGATCTTTGCCTTTGCAGACTCAGATACCTTGTCGACAGTGATGTTTAGTTTAACCGCGATGTCGCCGTTTCCTAGTACCTTTACAGGCTCGTTCTTACGAACTAGACCCTTAGCTACTAGATCAGCAACAGTCACGTTTCCACCAGCTGGGAACATCTCAGCAAGAGTCTCTACGTTAACTACCTGGTACTCAACGCGGAATGGGTTCTTGAAACCGCGAAGCTTAGGAGTGCGCATTACTAGACGAACACCACCACCTTCGAAGCCTGGGCGAACCTGGTAACGAGCCTTTGTACCCTTGGTACCACGACCTGAAGTCTTACCCTACGACCTGAAGTCTTACCCTTTGAACCCTCACCACGACCAACACGAGTGCGGTCTTTCTTTGAGCCCGGAGCCGGACGCAAGTGGTGAAGCTTTAGAACAGATGACTTCTCAGCAGCAGGCTTTTCAGCCTTCTTGGCTGGAGCCTTTGCAGCAGCAGCCTTTGCAGGTGCCTTTGCTTCTGTTGCTTCTACCTTTGGAGCAGCAACCTTCTTTGGTGCGGTTGCAGCTTTCGCAGCAGGCGCCTTGGCTTCTGCTGCAGTTGACTTTTCGTCGGCCATTAGTTGATCTCCTCAACCTTTACTAGGTGAGCAACAGTGCTAACCATTCCGCGCACAGACTTTGAGTCTTCCTTGACGATGATGTCGCCAATTCTCTTAAGTCCTAGAGTGCGAAGGGTCTCGCGCTGGTTTGGCTTGTTGCCAATTGAGCTCTTGATCTGGGTTACCTTTAGGCGAGTTGCCATTATGCACCAGCCTTCTGCTGACGAAGAAGACCTGCCGGAGCAACTTCTTCTAGCGATAGGC
>JBJOJI010000064.1:0-6543 GCA_046046665.1 Actinomycetota bacterium | reverse complement strand
GTCGGCAACACCTGGAATTGGGAAAGTTCTAGAAACGGCACCAGCAGTAACTACGATTTGGTCGTACTGCATCTGGTAAGGCTTCAGGCCGGCAACCTCAATAGTTGCAGTTTTGGTTGCGTGGTCAATGTGAGTTACCTTGCCGGCAATAATGTTGGTCTTCTTCAAGTGTCGGCGGTGTGAGGTCACAACGTGACGTGCCTCGATTGAACCGGCAACAACCTCAGGTAGGAATGGCTGGTAGGTCAAGTATGGAAGCGGGTCAATCATTGTGACCTCGGCCTCGCCCTTGTTCAGTAGTTTCTCTAGCTTGAAAGCTGTGTAGAAACCGGCATAACCGCCACCGACGATAAGAATTTTGGGCGCGTTTGCACCTGAGTTAATTGAAGACATTCCTCTATTTTAGGGCTTTGCGGCCACCTATTTGCGACGACGCAGGCGGCGTATAACCGAAATCATTACCAAGATGGCAAAAATCGCATAAACACCGATAGGCACAATCTGGGTTGAATCAAAACCCTGAGCATTCACAAGGTTATGCGGCTGAATTGGGGCTGCCAGCTCCCCCGCAGGCGCAACATCGGTGCTCTTTCTATACAACTTGACCCAATCGCCTAGCGAGCCCAGCGGATTTACCTGCACCAGTGGCAGGTCTGCCGTCAAAGCACCAACCGGATCAATCAACCCAAAGCCAAACTGATTTGAGTAAGGCTGATCACCCATTTTGGTTGCCGTGGAAATTACCCGATTGATTACGTTATTGGCATCAAGGTTTGGGTATTTGGCACGAACCAAAGCAACCAAGCCAGAAACGATGGGCGCCGCCCCGCTTGTTCCGCTCCAAATTTTGTACTCGCCACCCGGATACGCGCTCACCAAATCGGTGGCCGGTGCCGCGACTGCAATGGTTAGGCCCTCTGTTGAAGCCTGATTACTAACCTGCGCATTTCTGTCTACCCCAGCAACAACAAGTACTCCAGGAATTGTGGCGGGTGCGCCAACCTGCTCTGTTCCGCCGGCGCGATTGCCAGCCGCTGCAACAACAACTACGTCGTGGTCGAAAGCATATTGAAATGCCTCATCCCAAAGAGCTGGCCAATCTTTACTGTTTCTGGTCAGCGATAAATTAATTACTTTTGCCCCGGCATCAACCGCATAGTGAACCGCTGAAGCAATTTGTTGGTCTGTACTTGGGGTCTCAATATCAAATCGCATGGCCACGCTAATAAGTTTGGCTTCCGGTGCTGTTCCAATTACCCCCATATTTTTGCCATGCCCCCGACCAGCCAGCAAGCTGGCAACCATAGTGCCGTGGTAACCAAAATCTTGAATGGGTGTTTGCTCAACAGATTCGTTGAGAGTAGATATGTCTACACCTAGAGATACAGCGTTGACTAAATCTGGGTGGGTGATATCAATTCCGGTGTCGATCACCGCAACTTTTACCCCGGCCCCTTTAGTAAATTTCCAGGCTTGAGTGAAACCGTAATCGCTTAGCCAATATTCTTTATCACGAATTGCATCGGCATTTGCCGGGCTGGCAAAAGCAAGGGCGCTGACCAGGGCCAGCATAAAAGCTAGATGCTTTCGCAAACGCATTTGTTTGGGCTCCACGAGCAGGCTTCAAGAGCTATGTCGCCAATTGGGTTTACACCCGGGCCGGCAGCAAGTGCATGGCCAATCAGAGCGTGCAAACATTTGATTCTGGTTGGCATTCCGCCTGCCGAGATTCCAGCAATTTCTGGCACCTCTAGGCCAAGATCTTTTGCTGTTTTATCGCGGTCTGCAATAAATGCCTCGTGCGCTTTCAAATATGCAGCAGCCAAGTCAGGTTCTTCGGAAAGGCGCTGTTGCAGTTCTGCCATTAAGCCGCTGGCTTCAAGAGTAGAAACGGCCGAAGTTGCACCCTTGTGAGTTAAGTAATAAGTGGTTGGAAAAGGCGTGCCATCACCTAAGCGAGGGGCGGTGTGAACAACAGTGGGTTTGCCGCAAACGCAGCGGGCGGCGATGGCCACAATGTCGCGAGCTTCACGCCCAAGTTGGCGTGACACCTCGGCGATATCTGCCTGGGTTACTTCAGAAAGTGGCATTAGTTTTTCGTCTCTTCAACAGGTTGTTCGATACCGGCACGAATAACTGTTTCAAGAATCGCATCTACCCAGTTGTTTTTGGTCTGATAAATGGTGTCTGAAATAGCAGCATTATTTTTATCTGCCGCCATCTTTGCGCCAACGGTGCCCGAGGTATCAGAGGTGTCTACGCCGTCGGCATCCATGACCAGGTATGAAACCTCACCTGGCATCACGTAGTAAAGGCGGTCACGAGCCTGGGCGCGAATATAGGCCGGGTCTTCCCAGCGCTTTCGCTCTTCCTGCATTGACTTCACGTCTTGTTTAGCTTGATCTAACTCGGCCTGTGCCTCAAAGATTGCCTGACGTTGAGCGAACCAAGTTTGCACTCTTGGAGCCAAGGTAATCACACCAAAAACAATCAGCGCCAACAGGGCAATGCTTGAGGTGTTTAAACGAAAACCCCGCAAAGCGGCCTTGGATTGAGAAGGCGCAGCTTTGCGGGGTGATTTCATGCTTTTAGTTTGGCTTAGAAATTAAGCCTTGAAGCGAGGAAACGCTGAACGACCAGCGTAGAACGCTGCATCGCTTAGTTCTTCTTCGATACGTAGTAGCTGGTTGTACTTTGCAACGCGCTCTGATCGAGCCGGTGCGCCGGTCTTGATCTGACCAGCGTTGGTGGCAACAGCAAGGTCTGCAATGAAGGTGTCTTCGGTTTCACCTGAACGGTGAGAAATAATTGCCTTCATGCCGTGACGCTGAGCTAGTGAAACTGCATCAAGGGTCTCGGTCAAGGTACCAATCTGGTTCACCTTCACAAGAATCGCATTACCGGCAGCCTCATCGATACCCTTCTGCAAACGAGACGGGTTGGTCACGTATAGGTCATCACCAACAAGCTGAACCTTTGAGCCAAGCTCAGCAGTCATCTTGGTCCATGAAGCCCAGTCATCTTCTGACAGTGGGTCTTCAATTGAAACAAGTGGGAAGCGAGAAACTAGATCTGCGTAGTACGCAATCATCTCGTCGCCGGTGCGCTGCTGACCCTCGAAGGTGTACTTCTTGGTTTCTTCTGAATAGAACTCGGTCGCCGCAACATCAAGCGCAAGAGCAATATCGGTGCCTAGTTTGTAACCAGCCTTAGCAATTGCCTCGGCAATTAGCTCAAGTGCTGCCGCATTGGTTGGAAGCTCAGGTGCAAAACCACCCTCGTCACCCAGACCGGTTGAAAGACCCTTGCTGTGCAACAGGCTCTTTAGTGCGTGGTAAACCTCAACGCCCCAACGAATTGCTTCGCTAAAAGTTTCAGCACCTAGAGGCACAATCATGAACTCTTGAATGTCAACACCGGTGTCAGCGTGTGCGCCGCCGTTGATGATGTTCATTAGAGGTACTGGAAGTGTGTAAGCGTTTGGACCACCCAGGTAGCGGTAAAGCGGCTGGCCCGTTGTTTCTGCTGCTGCGCGAGCGTTTGCAAGTGAAACACCAAGAATTGCGTTGGCACCCAAGTTTGATTTGGTTGCTGTGCCGTCAAGAGAAATAAGTGCAGCATCAACTAGACGCTGGTCAAGTGCATCAAAACCAACTAGAGCTTCGTCTACGGTTTCAACTACAGCTTTAACTGCGTTCTGAACACCCTTACCTAGGTAGCGAGACTTGTCTCCATCGCGGCTCTCGTGAGCTTCGAACGCACCGGTAGATGCACCTGATGGAACTGCTGCACGACCAAAGCTGTCGTCTTCTAGAAGTACCTCAACCTCAATGGTTGGGTTTCCGCGTGAGTCAAGAATCTCGCGCGCGCCGATTGCTTCAATGATTGACAATGTCTCCTTATTTGGGCTGTTTTCAAACGCGCCAAAACGACGCGAAAAACGTCGTTGTAATAGGTATTAGTTTAGGCGATTGGCTTGATGTCTAGGCTCTCGAAGCTGCTCGAGTTCACTGAGACGGTGGCAAAGTGGGTGAAACCCTGCTGGGCAAGGCTATCCAGCAGCATATTTAGCTTCTTTGGGCGCTGCTCTAGGCGCACGGCGTATCCGTGTTCAAAGAGTTCCCTCTGACGAGCCAGAGCCAGAGCTACGGTTTGCTGGGTTGTGTCATCCAAAACCAAAACCAATCGCATGGGTGCTGTGCTGGCGAATGTGTCGGGAACCAAATCAACGGCGCGCTCAAAACCAATTGAAATTCCAACGGCCGGAACTTCTTCACCAAGCCAGCGGCCAATCATTCCGTCGTAGCGGCCACCGCCACCAATAGAGGATCCCGATTCCGGGTGCTCGATTTCAAAAATCGTTCCGGTGTAGTAACCCATGCCACGAACCAAAGTTGGATCAAACCGCAGTCTGCCTTTACCAAAGCGTGACTCAACCGCTGCAAAGATTTCTTGTAGTTCAGCCGGGGTCTCAAGATCCGACTGCAGTGTAGCCAACCAACCAGCTGCAGTCTCAGCAACTTTGGAATCAAACTTCTCGCCAAGTTCCTTAACTACTCCCTCGGCAAAAATCTTGTCTAACTTGTCGATGATGATCATGGCCGCCGACTTGCCATCTTCTGGTACACCCAGACCATCTAGCAACTTAGCGAGCAGCACTCGGTGGTTAACTCGAATAGTTGCATCGGCTAGATGAATTGCCTCAAGCGCCTCGAGAGATGAAACCAGCAAATCAATTTCGGCAAGGTGAGAGTCATCGCCGATGATGTCAATATCGCACTGAACGAACTGACGATAGCGGCCTTTTTGTGGGCGCTCTGCTCGCCAAACCGGTCCGGTTTGAATTGCCTTGAAAACCTTTGGCAACTTTGATCGGTTTGTTGCGTAATAGCGGGTCAGTGGAACCGTTAGGTCATAGCGCAAACCAAGGTCGGCCAGAGAGTCTGAAACTGATTCAGCGTTAAGTTCTGAGCGGCCGGCAAGCGAGCGTTCAAGTTCTTCACCGCGCTTCATAACTCGGAAGGCAAGTTTTTCATTATCGCCCCCCTGGCCAGAGGTGAGGCGCTCTAGGTCTTCTAGGGCAGGAGTTTCAATTTCTTGAAAGCCGTGGGCCAGGTAAGTTGTGCGAATTGTGCTTAGAACCACATCGCGCTTTTGCTTTTCCACGGGTAGAAAGTCGCGCATGCCACGGGGTGGGTGCACGTCTTTAGCCATGGCTCAAGTTTATGTGAGTGGAATTGGATTACGGCTTAGGCGATTGGGTTCGTTTCAACTGCGCTAATGAAAATCTGACTACAAACACATGCGTTGCTAGCAGTATTAATCCGACTGCAACGGGTGAGAACTCAGCAATGATCACGAGATTGTGTTCTGTCTGCCGAGCAAATTCAAGAAATTGACTTCCCCACACAAGGTAAATCAAAATGTATGCCCCTGAAACCAAGGTGACCACACTAGCAATCTGAGCCATCTTTTGAAGTGATGAATCCGCTTTTCCCATGCGTACGAAAGTATTACAGGTAAAAATTAGGGTAAAGATTGCAAGACCCAGGACTGCAAGACCAGCCCAGAAAACAGCGACAACAATGGAAATGGTTTGGCTGTCTATAGGCATTAGCCGACTCCATAAAACCAATACCAGACACACAACCAGATACCCAACAATAACTGCCTGAAGTTTTCTAACGAGACCTAAGTCTGCGGTGATTTTTTCCATGTTTGCCCCCTACTTCAAAAAACTATTCGGCTGGAAGCGCGATTACGCCTGCGTCGTTGGCGTCATCCAATTCATACTCGCGAATCTCAACCTCAAGTTCACGAACCGCACCGCGCAGTGCGCCCTCGGCGTCTATTCCTGCCGAACGAGCTGATGAAACAATAGCCAGCAATATTGCGCCTAGCTCTGCCTCACTGGTTACGCTGAAAGGTCCCGGTGCATCGGCATCAAGCAGCTCAAGCTTTTCAGCTTTACCAATTACCTTGTCGGCTAGTGCCAAAGCTGGCAGGTGCTTTGGAATTCCATCCAACACCGATGACCGCTCTGGCTTCTCACGCTTTTTGTGATCATCCCAGTTGACCATTACGTCAGCGCCGGTTTCAGCTTTGTATTTTTCAAGCTCTTCGGCATTGCCAAATACGTGTGGGTGACGGCCGACCATTTTGTTGATAGAAACTTCAGCCACATCTTGGATGTCAAACTTCTTACCCAATGAACCCTGTTCGGCTAGGTCACTGTGGAAGACCACGTGATACAAAACATCGCCAAGCTCTTCTAAGACTTCTTCACGATTACCAGACTCAATGGCGTCAACTAGTTCGTAGACCTCTTCAATTAGGTATTTCACCAGAGACTGATGAGTTTGCTCGGCGTCCCAAGGGCAGCCACCTGGGCCACGCAATTTTGCAGCTACTGCTATAAGTTCATCGAGCTTAGTCATTTTTACTACTTTCGGTGTTTGAAAAAACCTTAGCTAATAAGGCCCATGCCCACTGGATGATTGCCGTGTCACGCAGTGGTTCAAAGTTTTCGTCGCGAGGCGCGCC
>JBJOJI010000063.1:0-4348 GCA_046046665.1 Actinomycetota bacterium | reverse complement strand
CCCTCAATGGTTATGCGCAGGGCGTCTGGCAAAACCTCTATGGCTTTTACCTGGCCTAGTTCTTCTACGATTCCAGTGAACATTAGTTCTCCTTATTAATGGCGCGAATCAGAATGTCTGCGCCAAGCTTTTTGGTTTCAATAAATTCCAGATCAATTGCCTGATTTATGCTGGCAACTTGAATGTCACGTATTGCAGTTGCTGGGCCACCAATCAGTTTTGGTGCCACATAGATTAGATACTCATCAGCAATGCCTGCACCAATAAGTGAAGACTCAAGTTGTGCGCCGCCCTCAACAAATACCTGGCGAATGCCTCTTTCAAATAGTTGCTGCATAACTTTTGTCAGGTCTCGGGTTTTGTAATGAACGGTCTGAGCATCAGCGCTGAAAACGCGAGCTGTAGGGCTTAGTTCACGTTCGCCAACAATAACTCGCAATGGCTGGTTCGCATAGGCAGTGCCATCTGGTTTGCGGGCGGTAAGTTCTGGATCATCAAGTTCCACGGTGTTGGTGCCAACCAAAATTGCCTGCGACGCTGCTCGGCGAGCATGCACATCTTCGCGAGCCTCGGCCCCGGTAATCCATTTGCTGGTGCCATCGGCTGCGGCAGTTCTGCCATCGATACTTGCCGCCCACTTAATTACAACGTAGGGGCGGTTCTTAAATTTATTTGTGAACCAAGGCGCAATTAGCTGAACGCATTCATCGCGCAAAATATCGCTGACTACTTCAACGCCGGCATTTTCAAGTGTGAATCTTCCGCCGCCCTCAGTCTTGCCCGGGTCAAAGGTGCCAAAGACAACCTTTTTTACGCCCGCTTCGATAAGTGCCTGGGCGCAAGGCCCAGTTTTACCAATGTGGTTGCAAGGTTCAAGGGTTACAACGGCGGTCAAGCCCTTGGCAGTTAAGCCCTGTTCAGATAGGTTATTTAGCGCATCAATTTCAGCGTGCGGTGTGCCAGCACCTTTGTGCCAACCCTCGGCGATTATCTCGCCGGCGTCGTTGATTAGGATCGCACCTACCTGGGGATTCTCACCATATAAAGGTGAGTTACCCGCGAGTGCGAGCGCGCGACTCATGGCCGCGACAAATTTGTTGTCGTTCATGTTTCTTTCTTCTACCATCCGGACTTTAACCGTCGGCATCTGAATTTCACAGATTCAACCGCCAATGCTTTCGCACAGCCGGGTCGCGGGCTATAACCGCCGGTTCAGACTTACACTGACCCCGAAGAACTATTAAGTTGTATTGCTCGTTAAGACTAGCGGGCTGCGGGAATGAAGCCAACCCGGTCATAGACAGTTGCCAGCGTCTTCTCAGCAAGCTCGTTGGCCTTGGCCGCACCCTTTGCCAGTAGGCGATCCAGCTCGGCTGGATCGGCCAGTAGCTCACTTGCCCGCTCGCGAATTGGTTCAATTTCAGCCAAAACTACCTCGGCAACTTCGCCCTTGAGGTCGCCATAGCCCTTGCCATCAAAGTGAGCCACCAGATCATCAATAGATTGCCCAGAGATCGCAGAATGAATGCCAAGCAGGTTTGAAACTCCAGGCTTGGTCTCACGGTCAAAACGAATGGCGGCATCGGTGTCAGTGACGGCGCTCTTGATTTTCTTCAGAATCACGCTGGAGTCATCCATGATGTTGACCAGGCCCTTAGGGTCACCAGATTTTGACATCTTGGCCTCTGGGTTTTGCAGGTCGTAAATCTTGGCGGTCTCTTTCAAGATCACACCTTCAGGGATTACAAAAGTTTCACCAAAACGTGAATTGAAACGAGTAGCCAAATCGCGAGTCAACTCAATGTGCTGACGCTGGTCTTCACCAACAGGCACAGCCTTTGGTTGATAAAGCAGAATATCGGCTGCCTGCAAAACCGGATAGGTGAACAAACCAACCGAGGTGGAATCGGTGCCCGCTTTTTGTGACTTGTCTTTGAACTGGGTCATGCGACCGGCTTCACCAAAACCGGTGAGGGTCATTAGTACCCAAGCCAGCTGGGCGTGTGCCGGAACATGCGACTGCACGAACAGCGCTGACTTGTTCTCGTCAATACCTGCAGCCAAATACTGCGCCGCGGTGATGCGGGTGTTTTGCCGAAGTTCTTTAGGGTCCTGCGGAACGGTGATGGCATGTAGATCAACTACGCAGTAGTAGGCGTTGTAGTCATCCTGCATTTTGGTCCAGTTGACCAGCGCACCTAGGTAATTTCCAAGGTGAAGGGAACCAGCAGATGGCTGCATTCCCGATAGCAGGTTTGGCTTAGTCATAGGCCAAGTTTAGACGAGCGCCTAGCGCTCAAGACGGTAATTGGATTCCAGCCTTAGATGGAATAGTCCACAACCACAGGGGAGTGGTCAGTCCAACGGGTGTCATAACTTGCTGCTCGGTGCACCATATAGTTGCTGGCCTTGGCGGCAAGCTTTGGTGTGGCTAGGTGGTAGTCGATGCGCCAGCCGGCATCGGTGTCGAAAGCTTGACCTCTATATGACCACCAGGTATAGGGGCCGGGCACATCTGGGTGAGCTGCGCGGCCAATATCAACCCAGCCCTGGGCATTCATAAAGGTGTCAAAGTAAGCGCGCTCTTCAGGCAAGAATCCCGCGTTCTTGAGATTGCCCTTCCAGTTTTTGATGTCCAGCTCTGTGTGACCAACATTTAGATCGCCAACCACAACGGCAAAACCACCGGCGGCAATCAGCTCGGCCATGCGCTCCTGCATTGCTTTCAAGAACTTGTACTTCTCTACTTGCTTTGGGGTGTCGACTTCACCAGAGTGAACGTACGTGCTGATGACGGTAATAACCTTGCTGCCAACCTTGAAGTCGGCCTCTAGCCAGCGACCGGCAGAATCAAAACTGTCTGGCCCAAACTTGGTTCGCACCTCCACTGGCGCAATCTTGCTAACAATTGCTACACCCGCACGGCCCTTGGCGCTCGCCGCATCGTGTGAAAAAAACCACTTTCCATCAGCGGGAGGATTGGCCTCGAACAGGTCAATCAGGTCTTTGGTTTCGGCCCGTACCTCTTGTAACGCAATTACATCAATGTCTTGGTTATCGGCTAGCCACTGGATCATTCCCTTTTTAAAGGCGGCACGAATACCATTGACATTTACGGTGGCTACTTTTAGAGGCATTTCCCGAGTTTATAACGCAGCTTGATGGCTAGAAGGATACTTTGACGTTGCCTTTTGAAACAGACACCGATACTTTGCCAAGTGCCCTAGATGCAACAGCTTTTGCCATTCCGCTTTCGGCATCAAATTTGGCGCCGTGGCTGGCGCACTGAATTTCATTATTGGCGGCACCGGTGAGTGCTGCTCCGGCGTGGGTGCACACAGCTATGAACGCTTTGAAAGTTCCTTTTTTCGGCTGAGTGATCAAAATCTTTTTGCCACCAACCGTGAATGTCTTTCCGCTTCGCACCGCAATCGCGCTGGTTTTGCAAACGGTTCAAGTTTTTGCCGCGTTGGCGGCAACTTCACTTAGGCCGGTTAAGCCAAACGCGGCCATCGAAGATGCAAATGCAACTAAGAGGCCGCGCCGGGTAATCATACTTATGGCTTGCCGCGAAGAATTGCCTGCTTCACCTCAGCAATAGCCTTCGTAACTTCAATTCCACGAGGGCAGGCATCGGTGCAGTTAAAGGTGGTGCGGCAACGCCACACACCTTCTTTGTCGTTCAAGATATCCAAGCGAAGCTCGGCACCCTCATCACGTGAGTCAAAAATGAAGCGGTGTGCGTTCACGATTGCAGCCGGGCCAAAGTACTGACCGTCAGTCCAGAAGACTGGGCAAGAAGTGGTACATGCCGCACACAGGATGCACTTGGTAGTGTCTTCAAATTTTGAGTGCTCGGCTGCTGACTGCAGGCGCTCCTTTGCTGGCTTGTCGCTAGCAATTAGGAAAGGGTTGATGTCCTGGTAGAACGGGTTCATGTCAACGACAAGATCCTTCTCTACTGCAAGACCCTTGATTGGCTCAACGTAAATTGGCTGAGTGATGTCTAGGTCTTTGATTAGTGTCTTACATGCCAAGCGGTTGCGTCCGTTGATGCGCATTGCATCTGAACCACAAACACCGTGAGCACATGAACGACGGAAGGTTAGTGAGCCATCCATTTCCCACTTAATCTTGTGCAGTGCGTCAAGTACGCGGTCGGTGCCGTGAACCTGAACGTCAAAGTCTTCCCAGCGGGCTTCTTGGCCATCTTCTGGGTTGAAGCGGCGCACAAATAGCGTGACCTGGAATGTTGGAACAGAACCCATTTGTTCGAATTCGTTTCCTTTAGTAGCTACTGCAGTTGCCATTAGTATTTACGCTCCATCGGCTGGTAGTTGGTAACAAT
>JBJOJI010000062.1:0-4324 GCA_046046665.1 Actinomycetota bacterium | reverse complement strand
AGAAGCCAAGAGCGATAAGAATACCGCCGGCTGCTACGAATGGAATCATGTGTGAAACACCGGTCATCAGCCACTGGCGGATGCGTGTTCCTGTACTTAAGTTGCTCACTATGAGTCTCCTAATAGTTCTCTAATTGGATTTGGGGTTACTACTTTTTACCGAACAGGCCTCCGAGGAAGCCGCCCTTCTTCTCTGAAGCAGGCTTCTGAGCCTTTTCAGTTTTCTCTGCAGCAGGAGCTGCAGCAGAACCTTCACCTACCTTAGGTGCCGAGCCGTTTGCAACGTCTTCTAGCAACTTGGTGATGATAGCTTGTGCGCCGTGCATTGCCTTAGCAACTGGAAGCTCCACGTAAGGCTTGCCAGCAAAACGCTCACGATCCTTTACCTGAAGATCCACGGCAAAAATTACTGCATCAGCAGCATCAATCTCTGCTTGCTTGAACGGGTTTGAACCGGCAGACCCTTGGGTCTCAACCTTCACATCGTGCCCTAGTTTTTTGCCAGCCTGCTCAAGAGCTTCGGCTGCCATGTAGGTGTGAGCGATTCCGGTGATGCATGAAGTTACGCAAACGATCTTTGCCATTTTATTTTTGTACCTCTCGAGTAACGGTTTCTGCAATTGACGCAGCACTCTTGTCCGCGCGCAGTGCATCGCGGAATTCTTCGTGCATTACCTTGCGGGCTAGCGCCGCAAGAATTTCTAGGTGTGCACTTTCACCCGATGCCGGAGCAGCGATCAAAAAGATTAGGTGAGATGGTCCGTCGTCGGCACCAAAATCAATGCCTGTTTCGGTGGTTGCAACGGCAACTGAAGGAACAGTAACTAGATCGCTCTGGGCGTGAGGAATGGCAATGCCACCCTCGATTCCAGTTGGGAAGTGCTCTTCGCGAGCAGCAACAGCAGCCAGGTAGCCTTCGATTTCGGTGATTCGGCCGGCGGCCAATAGGCGCTCTGCAAGAAGGCGGGTTGCCTCCTCTTTAGACGAGGCCTGAATGTCGACAATTACGATGTCGGCGGTGGTTACTGCTGTAGACAAACTGCTTACTCCTTTGGAAGCCCTTTTAGAGCTCGTGTGAATTACCGTACACAGGGTTTTCTCAGACTTTTGGTAAATCTGGGCAAAAGATGCGAGAAAGTTACCTTTGCGGATTGTAGAAAGCATACAAAGCAATCGTTTACATTTTCAGCAGGCCAAAACGTGTTCTCAGGCTGGAATATCGAGCTTTAAGGCCAAAAAAGCGCCAAAAAGCCGAAATATGGCAGTATTAGAGGGCTCCCGAGCAATGAGGCTCAGGTCCCCATAAATCCCCTTATTAATGGAGTCATCCTGATGTCTGTATTTACCCACGAAGTTGAGGTCCTAGACCCTATCGGCCTACACGCCCGCCCAGCTAGCCAGATTGTGAAGCTAGTAAAAGAGTCTGAACTAGATGTTCAGATTGGCCGCCCAGGCGAAGAATTCGTAAAGGCCAAGTCAGCCCTGATGCTGATGAGCCTAAAGATCAAGACCGGCGAAAAGCTGACCTTGGCCGTTGAGACTGAGGATGAGGCACAAGCTGCCGACATCGCGGCTCAGATTCAAGAGTTCTTGAAGGGCTAAAACTTTGTCTCTAGCATCAGGCGCCGTTTTATCGGGTCTTGGCGTAGGCCTAAATTCTGCCGTTGGTGAAGTTTTCTTTGTAAAGCCACAGGCACCTCTTCCGGAGTGGACCAAGTCTTCAAACTCAGCAGCAGATGAAACCGCTGCACTAAAGACTGCAATTGCAAACGTTGCCGCAAGCTTGGCCGCTCTTGGTGAGCGCGCTGGCGGAACCAGCGCCGAAATTTTTGAAGCACTTACTTTTCTTTTAGAAGACGAAGAACTTTTTGAACTTGCAGAAACACACATCCATGATGGTTGGAGTGCAGCTGCCGCTTACGGAAAAGCCGTAGACACTTTTGCCGAGCTACTTGGTGGCGATGCCGACTTCGATGAGCGCGTAAAAGATTTACAAGATATTTCTAAGCGCGTACAGGCAGATATCGCCGGCATTGAAATGGCTCTTGAGCTTCCAGAAATTGGCCGCCTAGTTTTGGTTGGCGAAGATTTCTCACCCGCCGATACCGCACAGTTCACCAAAGCTGTTGTTGGTGTGATCACCCTAAAGGGCGGCCCAACCTCGCACACCGCAATTATTTGTCGCTCGCGCGCAATTCCTGCAGTAGTTTCTTGTGGTGCTGCGGCATCGCTGAACAACGGTGACACCGTTTTGGTTGACCCAGTTGGCGACCGCGTGCTTTTTGGTGGCGACGAAACTTTAGCTACCAAAGCAATTTCTTTTATTGCAATTAACGACGAGCCGTTGATTCCGGTTCGTGCAAACATTGGAACACTGGCCGATGCCGAAACAGCGTCTACAAAGACTGATGCAGTTGGTGTTGGTTTGTTCCGCACCGAGTTGCTTTACCTAAATTCAAAAGTTGTTCCAACTGTTGCAGAGCAAGCTGCCGAGTACGCTGCGATTCTTGCCGCTGCACCGCAGGGCCCAATTGTGGTTCGCACAATTGACGCCGGCAGCGATAAGCCGGTTCCGTTCTTGCACATGCCGCACGAAGAAAACCCGGCTCTAGGTGTTCGCGGTTTCCGCTTGATTCAAGATCACCGCGACTTCATTGAAGACCAGTTGAAGTCACTTGAAATTGCAAGAGTGCAAACCGGTCGTGAAGTTTGGGTTATGGCACCAATGATTGCCACCGTGCAAGAAGCAAAACAGTTTGCCGATCTTGCTCGCTCACTTGGTGGCTACAAAGTGGGCATCATGGTTGAGACTCCTTCTATTGCTGCCCTGATTGATCAGCTGGCCGGAATAGTTGACTTTGTCTCGGTTGGCACCAACGATCTATCTCAGTACCTATTTGCCGCCGACCGCATGAACGCCAACCTTGGTGCGCTTAGCAACCACTGGCAGCCAGGTTTGATTCGCACCCTTGCCCGCATTGCCGATGGCGCCAACCGTGGCGGTTTCAGTGTTGGTGTTTGCGGCGAGAGCGCGTCAGACCCGGCGTTTGCAGTTGTGCTTGCCGGGCTTGGCATCAACTCAGTTTCTGTTTCTGTTTCTCAGGTTGGTGCGGTTCGTGCATCGCTTTCTGCACTTGACCTTGCCAAGGCAAAAGAAGTTGCAAACGCGGTATTGCTAGCGACATCACCTGAAGAAGCAAAGGCGGCGGCACTAGATGCACTCTCGCAGCTCTAAAGTTTCTGTAATTGGTGCCGGTGCCGTTGGCGCCTCAATGGCCTATGCAATGTTGATTCGCGAATCAGCACGCGAAGTTGTTTTGTACGACGTAAACGAAGCAAAGGCCACCGCCGAAGTTCTTGATCTTGCCCACGGAACTCAGTTCACGGGTGCATCATCAATTAGCGGTGGCGCAGATATTTCTCAGACCGCAAACTCAGACGTGATTGTTATCACTGCTGGTGCAAAACAAAGCCCAGGGCAAACACGCCTAGAACTTGCCGGGGTTAACTTTTCAATATTGAAATCCCTGCTGCCAGATTTACTAAAGCACTCACCTGAGGCAATCATTGTTTTGGTTACTAACCCTTGCGATGTGCTTGCCACCGCAGCGCAGCGCCTTACCGGTTTGCCTGCGAATCGCGTCTTTAGTTCTGGAACTGTTTTAGATTCATCAAGACTGCGATGGTTGTTGGCTGAGCGCTTTGGAGTTTCAACTGCCAATATTCACGCCAACATTATTGGTGAGCACGGTGATTCTGAGTTTGCGCTGTGGTCGCAGGCTGCGGTTGGAAATGTGCCGCTGCTTGACTGGAAGCTTGAAGACGGCAGCACGCTATCCCGTGAAGAATTAGATGCAATTGCATACTCGGTAAAAACAGCAGCGTACAAAGTTATTGAAGGTAAGGGCGCAACTAATTTTGCAATTGGTTTATCTGGTGCGCGAATAGTTGAAGCAATCTTGAATGACGAACACGCAATTTTGCCAATCGCCATGTCTGTGCCAACTTTGGTTAGCCGAAATGGCGCAGTCAGAACCATTGACATCAGCATGGAACCGCACGAGCAAGAACTTTTTGAAAAATCTGCGACGGCCATTAAGGCCTCGCTAGATTCAATTGGAATTTAAGCTTCGTTAATAATTCGCTTGACAACACTGTTAAACAGTGAGGCGCGGTCATCGTTCTCGGCACCAGCTAGGTAGTACTCGCGCATCTCTTCACGAGCTTCGTAGTCCGCTTGGGTATCGGTGTTTAGTAAACGAGCAATTGCAGGCTCAAAGTCTTTAGGCTCACGGCCATCTAGCACCACACCGGTCTTTGCCAT
>JBJOJI010000061.1:0-5230 GCA_046046665.1 Actinomycetota bacterium | reverse complement strand
AAGCTTCGCGCGGTGAGGCATTGAGTAAACGGTCTTACCGTTCTCAATGGTCTTCACCAAAGTTACTTCAGCGGCCTTCCACTGTGAACGACGTGCGTGTGTACGCGCACGAGATAGGCGTCTCTTTGGTACTGGCATGGACTTACTTCGTGCACGTGGTGCGGATTGTCAGCCATCTTCACACCGCAATCTGGGCATAGACCTAAACAGTCAGTGCTACAAAGTGGGTGGAACGGAAGATTTAGAACTACCGCGTCACGGATGATTTGTTCAAGATTGATTTGCTCGTCTTGCACAAGATATTCATCCTCGTTGGTTAAAGAATAGGCGAAAAGTTCCTGAAAATCCACCTCAACAGGGACAGTCAGGGGTTCCATAAAGAATAGGCGAAAAGTTCCTGAAAATCCACCTCAACAGGGACAGTCAGGGGTTCCAAGCAGCGACTGCACTCGGCATCGGCGTCTACAAATACCTCACCAGTGGCCAAAATGCCCTCGTGAACAGACTCTAGGCGCACATCTAGGTCTAGCTCGGCACCGGCAGGAATAAGGGCTACCCTCTCCCATTGGCTCAGGCGTCACAATATCGAGCTTCAATTCACGCATCTGTCCCGGTTTGTGCATAAGGTCATGCACGGCAACGGTGTAATCAGTGTTGTCTGACATTAGCCCTGTGCCCTTCTGTTATTGGCCGAGGTGGCAAGCGCTCGGGCAACTGCTACTGATACGTACTTTGAAACCTGACCATCAAGATCGGCTACCTGCTTGACCAATGAGCTTGAAATATGGCCGTGAACCGGATCGGCTGGAATAAACACAGTTTCTACACCTGCAAGATCACGATTGACCTGCGCCATTGGCAGCTCGTAATCAAGGTCAACGCTAGTGCGGAAGCCCTTAACCAAGGCCGTGGCGCCTACCATCTTGCAGTAGTTCACCAATAGACCACCGTCTAGGGTATCTATGGTTATTTTTGCCGGCCCGATAATTTTTAGTTCGGCAAGGCTCGTGCGGATAAGTTCAACACGTTCCTCGCTAGAGAATCGCGGCGCTTTAGACGGGTTGTGAACCACAAGTATGTGAAGTTCATCAAAGAGCCTGGCAGCGCGGGAAGCGATATCCAGGTGACCCAAAGTGATTGGATCAAATGATCCTGGGTAAACCGCAATTGAAGGCATTGCTCTAGGTTAGCCGAGCAGATTACCCCTTGGCTAGGTTGGCTTGTCTTTCTTGATCTTGACGTGCCAAAGATTCAGCCAGATTTGGGTGGTTTTTGAGCGCCGGGTCTAGCTTCATCAGGTCTTCAACTTGGGCACGAGCCTCTTGGATAAGTTTTGAGTCCTGCAAAACACGAAGGAGCTTCAGGCTAGAACGACCGCCTGATTGCGACTGCCCAAGCACATCACCTTCACGGCGAAGCTCAAGATCAATCTCGCTGAGTTCAAAACCGTCCAAGGTTTTGGCCACGGCATTTACCCTTTCGAGCGCCAACGAACCCTCTTCTGCCGAGGTAAGTAAAAGACAAAGTCCGGCATTTCCGCCACGGCCCACTCGGCCACGCAGCTGGTGCAACTGGCTAACCCCAAATCGGTCGGCGTCAAGAATGACCATCACCGATGCATTGGGCACATCAACGCCAACTTCGATAACTGTGGTTGAAACAAGAACGTCTATTTCTTGGCCAGCAAACCTAGACATCAGATCAGCTTTTTCTTCTGAACTCATACGCCCGTGCAAGGTTTCAATAGTCAATCCAGAAAGCGCCGGTACGCCTCTAAGAGAATCTGTCATGCCAATTGCTGAAGCCAATGGCTGTTTTGGTTTCTTGGCAAAATCTGCAGCTTGCGCATCGGAACCATCAAGGAAGATTTGATCTTCTTCGGCTGCTCCACCTGATTCAATTAATTCAATGCCAGGATCGTCTTCATCGATACGCGGACAAACCACAAATGCCTGTCGACCATTCTTAACTTCTTCTGCAATGCGCTGCCAGGTTCTTGCTACCAAGGCAGGTTGCGACAATTGCACAACGTGTGTGGTAATTCCTTGACGACCTGCAGGAAGTTCAGTGAGGGTTGAAACATCAAGATCGCCAAAGACAGTTACCGCAAGAGTTCTTGGAATGGGCGTTGCGGTCATAGTCAAAACGTGCGGCGGCTGCTTTCCCTTAAGTCTTAGGGCTTCACGTTGGTCAACACCAAACCTGTGCTGCTCATCAATGACAATGAAGCCAAGATCTAGAAACTCAACCTTCTCTGCAATAAGCGCATGTGTGCCGACAACGATTTGAGCTTTACCGCTGACCATTTGAAGCAGTGCGCGTTTGCGGTCGGCGGTATTCATTTGGCCGGTTAACAATGTCAACCCAAGTTCTTTGGCTAAATCTTCGCCAAGCGTTTTTTGGATTGACTTGAAATGTTGCGCGGCCAGAACTTCAGTTGGAGCCAGGAGCGCGGACTGCCCTTTTGCATCTGCAACGGTCAACATAGCCCTTAGCGCTACCAAAGTTTTTCCTGAACCAACTTCACCCTGCAAAAGACGATTCATTGGGTGCGGTTTTGAAAGATCTTCGCTAATTTCTTTTCCTACCTGCACCTGACCCTGGGTGAGCGTAAACGGAAGTGACTTATCGAACGCATCAAGCAACTTTGAGGTTTTTGAAATTCTAGGAGTGGCCGAGACCTCGTGATTCTTAGCGCGCCTCTGAAGCAGAGTTGCCTGCAGGGCAAACGCCTCGTGAAATTTCAATGTTTCCCGGGCAGCCTGCCAATCAGATTGCTTTTCTGGGCGATGGATTTTTCGAATGGCATCGTCTAATGAAATCAAATTATTTTTATTGACTACATCTTCAGGAAGTTCATCTATGGCTGGTGCCAAGGTGTCCAGCACCACGCCCAGTGCACGCTGAATTGCCCAGGTAGTTACTGCCGAAGCCGCTGGATAAATAGGAATCGGAAGATCGGCCCAACGTTTGGCCTCTGCATCAGAGATCTCTTCAGGAAATAGCTCATAATCCGGATGCGCCAATTGCAACTTGCCCTGGTAGCTGCCAACTTTGCCAGCGAACAACCCCCGCGAGCCAGGTCTTAGCTCTTTCTGACGCCAAGCCTGATTGAAGTATGACAAGGTCATGAAGCCATGACCATCGGTGATCTTGACCTCAAGAATGCTGCCGTTTTTGCCTTTCATGCGGCGTTCGCGAACCTCGACGATGTCGGCCACAACCGTTGCCGGTTCACCTAGTGGAATTTCACTGATCGGCGTCAGCTCTCCCCTAGTCGAATATCTTCTAGGAAAGTGGGTTAGTAAGTCAGAAACTGTTCGCAAACCAAGATGCTTCGCAAACGACTTAGCGGTGCGGTCACCCAGCACGCGGTCTAATTGTTCAAGCGGAAGCAGCATGCTTCTATCTTCGCCGCTGCTTGGGAAAGCGCGCGGTAGGCAGGGCTGAATAGCAGGCGATAGGCTTGCCAAGTTATGACAAGAATTATTGGTGGCATTGCTGGTTCGAGACAACTCACTAGCCCAGCCAAAGCAACACGCCCAACTAGCGACAGAATTCGCGAATCCATTTTCAATCGATTGGCTTCGCGCGAGCTCATTGAAAACGCAACCGTATTAGACCTTTACGCCGGCACCGGGGCACTGGCCTTAGAAGCAATTAGTCGCGGTGCAAAACTTGCAGTTTTGGTTGAAAAAGACGGCAAGGCGGCCGCAGTATGCAATACAAATGCCAACTTAATTCAGAAAGCCCTTGAAAAAGAAGGTTTCTTCGAGGCGCTAATCAAAGTGGTGCACAAGCCGGTTTCTGCATTCCTGAGCACCGATAACGCCGAGTACGGCTTGGTGTTTATAGACCCGCCGTACGAGATTTCAAACGAAGATGTAATTGCGAACCTAGAAGCACTGCTGCCACGTCTAGCCAAAAATGCAGTGGTGATGGTTGAAAGATCAAGCCGATCTGAAGACTTAGTTTTGCCATCAGGTTTTGAACTCGATGAAGAAAAGTCTTACGGTGACACGAAAGTCTTTTGGCTCCTGAAGAAGTAAAAAAATCCCCCGATCATTCGGGGGATTTTTATGTTTGGCACTAGCCAAAGAAACCTTTTAGCTGACGCTCTGGCTCACCAACATAGATCTGCTGTGGGCGGCCAATCTTTGTAGCCGGGTCAATGTTCATTTCGCGCCAGTGAGCTATCCAGCCAGGCAGGCGCCCCATTGCAAACAGTGCGGTAAACATACGCGGCGGGAAGCCAAGTGCCTTGTAGATTACACCGGTGTAGAAGTCAACGTTTGGATATAGCTTTCGCTCTTGAAAATATGAATCTGCAAGCGCAGCTGCCTCTAGTTCTTTGGCAATCTCAAGCAGTGGGTCGTTAACGCCGAGTTCTGCAAGAACCTGGTCTGCAGTGGCCTTAACGATTCGAGCACGTGGGTCAAGATTCTTGTAGACGCGGTGGCCGAACCCCATAAGGCGAATGCCATCTTCTTTGTTCTTGACTCGTTGAATGAAAGCTTGAACTCCCTCACCAGAATCTTTGATGTGCTGAAGCATTTCAAGAACTGCCTCGTTTGCCCCACCGTGCAGTGGGCCAAATAGCGCATTGATTCCAGAAGAGATTGAAGCAAATAGGTTTGCCTGACTTGAACCAACCAAGCGAACTGTTGATGTAGAACAGTTCTGTTCGTGGTCAGCGTGCAAAACCAATAGTGTGTCTAGTGCTCTGGTGACCACGTACTCCTCTGCCATGTTTCCAAAGTTCAAGCGCAAGAAGTTTTCAACATAAGACAAAGAGTTGTCTGGGTAAAGCAAAGCCTGGCCCATGCTGTTTTTATGAGCGTAAGCCGCCAGAACCGGAAGCTTGGCCAAAAGGCGAATTGTTGAAAGCTCAACTTGCTCAGGGTCGTGAGGGTCAAGCGAATCTTGGTAAAAAGTTGACAGCGCAGAAACTCCAGCGGCAAGCACGGCCATCGGGTGAGCGTTTTGCGGCATAGCGTGAAAAAGGTTCTTGAGGTCTTCGTGTACAAGCGTGTGACGACGAATCTTCTCTTCAAATGCGGTTAGCTGAGCTGCAGTTGGCAGCTCTCCGTAGATAAGTAGCCAGGCGGTTTCTAAGAAAGATTTTGATCCGGCAAGCTGCTCGATTGGGTAACCACGGTGGCGCAAAATTCCTTTTTCACCATCGATAAAGGTAATTGCAGATTTTGTTGATGCGGTGTTTACGAAACCC
>JBJOJI010000060.1:0-4341 GCA_046046665.1 Actinomycetota bacterium | reverse complement strand
TTGTTCAAGGGCACCTTCAGACATTTGCCCGTGCGCCACGGCTATGCGTGCTTCAGGCACTAACTCGGCAAGTTGATTTGCCACCGCTTCAATTGTGCTTACCCGGTTGTGAACGAAGAATACTTGGCCCTCACGAATTAGCTCTCGCCTAATTGCCGCAGCAACCTGTTTCTCGCTGTAGCCGCCAATGTAGGTAAGAATTGGGTGGCGCTCTTCGGGTGGGGTTGCCAATGTCGACATTTCACGAATACCGGTAATTGCCATCTCAAGCGTTCGCGGAATCGGCGTTGCCGACATAGACAAGATATCTACGTTGGTCTTTAGTTCTTTGAGCTTTTCTTTGTGCTCCACACCAAAGCGCTGCTCTTCATCAATAATCACTAAACCAAGTTGGCGAAACTTGACGTTCTTAGAAAGCAGGCGATGCGTGCCAATCACAAGGTCTACGCTGCCATTTTCAAGCCCCTCAAGAGTTTCCTTGACCTCTTTAGCAGTTTGGAATCTAGACAACGAGCGAACCACCACCGGGAACCCGGCGTAGCGCGCCTCGAAGGTATCGGTGTGTTGACGAACCAGCAAAGTTGTTGGCACCAACATGGCAACTTGCTTTCCGTCTTGTATCGCCTTGAAAGCAGCACGCACGGCAACCTCAGTCTTGCCATAGCCAACATCGCCAGCAAGTAAGCGGTCCATGGGGATTTCTTTTTCCATGTCACGCTTCACATCGTCAATTGTGGTGAGCTGATCTGGGGTCTCAACGAAGGCAAAAGCCTCTTCAAGTTCGTGTTGCCAAGGGGTATCTGGGCCGAATGCATGACCGCGAGATTTCATTCGCGCCGAATATAGCTTGACTAGGTCAATTGCAATCTTGCGAATAGCCTTGCGAGCATTTCCTTTGACCTTCGCCCAATCACTGCCACCCATCTTTGATAGCACCGGTGCCTCGCCCCCCACATAGCGGGTAAGCAAATCAAGTTGATCCGTAGGTACGAATAATGTATCGCCCGGATAGCCGCGCTTGGAAGGCGCGTATTCGATAAGCAGGTACTCACGTTGATGCTGTTGGCGACCAACACCACTGGTTCTCTCAACAAGCTCTACGAACCGGCCGATTCCGTGGGTCTCATGCACAACATAATCACCTTGCTTGAGGCTAAGTGGATCAACGGCTTGACCTCGCTTTGACGCAAGCTTTCGCACCTGCGGGCTTACATACACCGATGACTTGCCATAGAACTCAGACTCCGTGATGACGATGACTTTGCTGTCCGGTGCCGTAAAACCTTTACGAAGGTTTCCTTGAGCAATCTGAGCATTGATCCCAACGGCTTTAAGTTGCTCGTTCAATCGCTCTACCGTGCCATGACCTTCAGCAACCATAAAGATCTGCTGACCCTGCTTTGACTGATCTTCAAGCCATTCCAAAGATGTTGTGTCCAAGCCCTTGAAATTTGGAATCTCAAACAGATTCAAATTAACTAGGGTTTCGTCATCAGCGCCAAATTGAGAAATCGTAAACATAGCTTTGCCAGCAAGAGCAGATTGAAATTGCGAAATGTCAACGAAGCCACCATCGCTCAGGTCAAGTGGCGCCTGCGCTCCTTCAACGGCGGCATCCCAGGCCGCATGTAAAAACTCTTCGTTGGTTTCAACCAAACTGGCGGCACGTGCGGCTGCTTTTTCTGGTGACAGCAAAACCACCAGAGAACTCGCAGGAAGGTAATCGGTAAACGGCACCATTGAATCAACCAATACTGGCGCCAACGACTCCATGCCATCAACCGGGATTCCCTCGGCAAGCTTTGCAAGCATGGTAGAGATGTTTGGAAACTCATGCACCATCTCTCGGGCACGAGCGGCAACGTTTGGAGTGATGATAATTTCTCTGGCCGCATAAATTTCAATTAGCCCAATATCTTCGCCGGCCTCTGCCCCTGTGATGGTGCGCTGATCAGCAACGTGGAACAAGCGAATGTCGTCAAGTTCATCGCCAAAGAATTCAAGTCTCATTGCATGCTCTGCGGTGGTTGGAAAAATATCAAGAATTCCACCACGTACAGCAAACTCACCGCGCTTGGTAACCATGTCTACTCTTTGATAGGCCAACTCAACGAGTTTTAGTGAAAGTTCAAACAACAGGTAGTCTTTACCTTTTTCAAGTTTGAGCGGTGGGTGCTTAGAAAGCCCAGCCACCACCGGCTGCAGAACTGCACGGACCGAGGCTAAAACGAAAACCGGGTGCTCTAACTTCTTGTGCTCGATCAAGCCGCCCAGCTCACCAAGGCGGTGTAAAACCTGTAGACGCTTACCAACGGTCTCCGGGCTTGGGCTCAAACGCTCATGCGGCAGTGTCTCCCATGAAGGAAACTCAAGAATTTCTGCGTTTGGCGAAAGTGACCTAAGCGATGCGGCCGTGTCTTCAGCCTCTCGACCTGTTGCCACAACCACAAGCTGTACTGGCGTGAGTTTGGCATCGGTGCGCATTTGATTGAAAACCTCAAGCAAAGTGGCGTGAGCACCTTGAGGAGCAATTGCATCCAGGCGAGAGTTTTTGATCTTGGATTGAAGTGCCGCAAAGGGATATCCTTCGGAAATGAGCGCGGCAAGGCGCGACAGGGCCTTGAGATTTTCTGCACTCACAGGGGTAAGTCTATTCCGAGGCATAGCATTGGAGTTACTGTTCGCATACGAAAGACATCAAATGACATTCGGCCAAGCAATCAAAGCATTTTGGGTCAACTACGCAACATTCAGTGGTCGCGCTCGTCGCAGTGAATACTGGTACATCTTTCTATTCGTCACTCTTGTTTCGGCAGGCATAGCAATTGTCTTTCCAGGAACTGATTCCCAAGCGAGTGCAATGTCAAACTTGTGGAGTCTAGTTACACTGGTGCCAGATTTGGCAGCTGGTTCTAGGCGCCTTCATGACACGGGGCGATCTGCAAAAAATCTTTGGTGGCTCATCTTGCCAATTGTTGGCTGGATTATCTTGCTGATATACGTTTTAGAGGACAGTAAACCGGGTACTAACAAATATGGGGATCCGGTTAAGTAGAAACCGTTTACCAAACTCAAACGCGGGAATCAAAGAGTTAGGGCTTTGGGTTGATTTTGTTTTGAGCATCAAGGACGCCAGAGCGCACGATTTCCTCGACGGCGTCGGCAGCTAGCTCAAGGGTTAGCGGCAGGTTCTTGCGTTCAGTTGAGTTGAAGTCTTTTAGTACAAAATCTGCGGTGTCCATGCGGCCGGGTGGTCTGCCGATACCAATACGCACTCGCGTGAAGTCGTTTGATCCGCAAGCAGAAATAATATCGCGCAAACCGTTGTGACCGGCATGGCCACCACCTTGCTTTATTCGAATAGTTTCTGCGTCAATGTCTAGTTCATCATGCAGAACTATGAGATTAGAAAGTGGCACGTCGTAAAACTTGAGTAGTGCTGAAACTGGCCCTCCACTGGCATTCATGTAGGAACCCGGTTTGGCCAGAATAATTTTTGCTCCGCCGAAACCTAGACGTGCCTCGGCAACAGCAGCATTTGATTTGTGACTCTTGAATGTGGTGCCCAGCCTGTCGGCAAGGATAGACAAAGCCATTTGGCCAATATTGTGCCGGTTAGCAGAATAGTCGGGCCCGGGGTTACCGAGCCCGACTACTAAGAATGCTGAAGTGGACAGATTAAGCCTTTGCAGCCTCGGCTGCAGCTGCAGGAGTTTCGTCAGCGTGGCCAGCCTGAGTCATAACAACAGACGCAATTAGTTCGTCGTTTGCTAGTTCTAGCTTTGCACCTTCAGGAAGCTTGATATCACCGGCAAGAATGTGGTGACCGGCACCGTTGTCTTTAGTTACGAAGATTTCAACGAAGTCAGGGATGCTGGTTGCAGCAACTTCTAGCTTCACTGTCTTGTGCTCGATGTCAACGATGGTTCCTGACATTGACTCACCGACAAGGTGAACAGGAACTTCAACGTGAACGCGCTCACCCTTAACAAGCTCAACCAAGTCGATGTGCTCGATGATCTGGGTAACTGCGTCTTTGGTTGCGCTCTTTACAAGCACAGACTCTTCTTTGCCATCAATTGTTAGGTCAATAACCGCGTTCTTGTGACGAAGGATAAGTGCTACTTCGTGGGCAGGAACGGTGATGTGGCGAGGCTCTGAACCGTGACCGTAAATAACGGCTGGAGTCTGACCTGCTGCACGTGCCTGACGTGAGGCACCCTTACCAAACTTGGTACGAGTGGTGCCAACTAGCTTTGCTGCTGTGTTCATGATTTCTCTTCTCTATCTGTCAACTCAAGCGTTTTACGCGAGGACAAGTCGGAAGACTTTTTACCCCGT
>JBJOJI010000059.1:0-4467 GCA_046046665.1 Actinomycetota bacterium | reverse complement strand
AATTTCACCCGGGCCAATGAGGTTGTGGCCGGCGCCAAGCTTTGGCTTCTCTTCATGGAAGAAAGCCTTCTCTGGTCGCACACCAACGGCGATCTTTCCCTTGTGCTTTTCGGCGCGATCTTTTGGCACAGTAATTTTGCTGCCAGCAACATTAATACTGATTGATGAAGAGTTTTCTTCTTCAACGTTGCCAACAAAAAGATTCGACTGGCCAAGGAACTTAGAAACGAATACTGTCTTTGGGCGATCGTAGAGCTTCTCTGGTGAACCCATCTGTTCGATGCGGCCTTTGTTCATCACGGCCACGGTGTCGGCCATATCCATAGCTTCTTCTTGGTCGTGAGTCACGTGTAAGAAAGTAAGGCCAACTTCCATCTGAATTGCCTTGAGCTCAATTTGCATCTGACGGCGAAGCTTTAGATCTAGAGCACCTAGAGGCTCATCAAGAAGCAAAAGCGATGGGCGATTGACTAATGCACGGGCAAGCGCAACACGCTGTTGCTGTCCACCTGATAGCTGTGCAGGCCTGCGAAGTGCCAGGTGTCCAAGCTCTACAAGATCTAGAGAAGCCTGAGCCTTGGTCATAGGATCATCAATTTTGCGTTGCTTCAAACCAAACGCAACGTTCTCTAGCACAGACATGTGCGGGAACAACGCATAGCTTTGGAACACGGTATTGACTGGACGCTCGTGAGCCTTGGTGTGAGTTACATCTTTTCCACCGATTAGGATTTGCCCTTTTGTTGGCTCGTCAAGTCCGGCTACCAAACGAAGGGTTGTGGTTTTTCCGCAACCCGATGGACCTAGTAGCGCGAAGAATTCGCCGGCAGGAATATGTAGGTCTAGATCTTCAATTGCAGTGAAGCCAGGAAATTCCTTGCGGATTCCTTTTAGTTCTAAGTCAGCGCCACGAGCAACAAATTCGGTTGCCAATGTTCTAGGCGCCTAGCATGACGTCTTGGAACGCCTTTGAGAATAGAACGGATTCTTCACCGGTAAGTGATCGGAAACCGTGCGCGTTCTTCATAAAGTCTTCGGAAGGGAATATCAACTGGTTTTCAGCCAAAGCTGGGTCAATCTTAATTGCCTCTTCTTGAGCTCCCACAACTGGAGTCACGTAGTTCACCCAGGCTGCAAGTTCGGCGGCATTCTTTGGGTCGTAATAGAAGTTGATTAGTTCTTCGACATTTTTCTTGTGAGTGGCGCCCATAGGAGTCACGAAACAGTCCGCAGAAATTGTGGTTCCTGATTCAGGAATGAAGAAGCCGTACTTTTCACTCTCTGCGCTTAGGTTCAACTGAACGGTATCTCCAGACCAAGCGATAGCGGCAATTGTGTCACCGTTTTCAAGGTCTTCTGAGTAGCTGTTTCCCTTGATGCGAGCAATCTGCCCGTCGGCAACCTTTCCTGCAAAGAAGTCAATCGCATTCATGAATTCGTCTTCGGTAAGTGAATCTGCGCTGGTGATGTCGATTCCGTTTGCAAGCAGGATCAAACCGATGGTGTCGCGCATCTCAGAAAGAACACCAACGCGGCCCTTTAGTGCTGGGTCCCATAGGTCTTCAAGCGAAGTTGGCGCGTCTTTGCCGGTTGCTTTCTTGTACTCAACTTTGTTGTAAGTAATACCGGCAAGAATTCCCTGGTAAGGAATCGCGTGTGAACGATCTGGGTCATAAGCAGGGTTTGCATATGCAGCTGCCATGTTCTTGGAGTTTGGAATATTTGCTAAGTCAAATTGCTGCGTGTAACCCAGAGTCACCCAGCGTGAAGCCATCCATTCGGTAGGGCAAGCAACATCGGCTCCGATGTCTTGGCCTTTGGCAAGCTGCTTCTGCACCTTGCTGAAATATGAGTCGTTGTCATCGATTTCGATTTTGTACTCAACCTTGATTCCCGTTTGCTTCTCAAAGTTTTGCAGAGTTGGGTAGTTGCCATTGTCATCTTCATCCATATAAAGAGACCAGTTGTGCCAGATCAAATTCTTTTCAGATTCAGACAGATCTTTTGCCGGAGTGAGTGCGGCACCCGTTGAGCCACCCGGAGCACAAGCCGCAAGTGCAAGCGTTGCCGCTGTTGCACCAGCACCGGCAAGCGCTGCGCGTCTAGTCATTTGGTGACGTCGAGCCATAACTACAAGCTCTCGCATCATTGGGTCTTCTGGAAGTGGCTTATTCAATGCCGTGACTCCTTAGATAGAGGGACCGTCATGGGCCCTACCAACACAACCTGACACGCAGGGAACACGCATCTAAGGAAATCCTGCCACAAAAATTACTTCTAGAAACCAAAACTTGTCCCAAGTGGGAAAATGAAATGTGAACTTAACTCACCCGGTTTTTGCAGGATGCCTGATGACCAACCGTTAGGGCATATCGTTTGCCCTACTGGGCGCCGAATATTCAGCTGAGCAAGTTCTATTGGGTCTGCATCACCAAGCAAAATTCGGGCTCTAAGGTTTGTAAGCATGGACCTTGGCACGCCCTGAGTGGATTGCGTGGCGGCCACAAGGTGCACTCCAAGAGACCTTCCCCTGGCAGCGATTGAATTCAAAGCCGTGCTAGCCAACGCGGCTTCGGCGAGCGCGGTAACCAATTCGTCAACAAATATGTAACACCTGGGTATAGCCACACCGTGGATGGCTAGATCTTCAATACGGGATACTCCA
Source organism: Actinomycetota bacterium (assembly GCA_046046665.1). Taxonomy (GTDB): domain Bacteria; phylum Actinomycetota; class Actinomycetes; order Actinomycetales; family Microbacteriaceae; genus Rhodoluna. Next base: position 1,802 of record JBJOJI010000059.1, on the reverse strand, counting down.
CTGGTAGCCAACATAGATTCGCGCTGGCTGAGCAGTGTTTGAATTGCTTGCCAAAAGACCTGCGGATCGTGGCCATCTATGTCTGTGGTCAGCGACCTTACCTGAGGCAGGCTGGCCAGCGGGCTAAAGGTGGCACCGCCCTTGAAGTCAATTAAGAAAACCTCAGCAGATGGCGCCTTGTTCAAAACCTGCCGCAGCAGCAACTTCAATAGCTCACTTTTACCGGAACCGGTGGCACCAATAATGAGCGCATGGCCAACTTGAGATTCCAGTGCCAAATCTATTTGGAAGACGGGTTGATTGTTCTGAGCCTTATACGCATTGTAGACAACTTGGTGCCACCTCTTTTTCCAAAGGATTTCGCGCTTAGGAAGCTGGTAGTCGCCTATCCAAACGTTTGGTCCGTCAAAAATTACCGGCTCAGTAAGGTCAATTTCGCGATTCTCATTGAATTTTCTGGCCAATACCCAAATCAAGGCGCTTCCGAGGCTCATCACCAGCATGTGCCAGGCACCAGTTGAAACCCCCAGATACATGCCAAAAAGCACCGATGGCAACATCCAAGCGAACTGCATAAAAAGAGTTTGGGCCTAAGGCAAATGCCTCAAGCCCAACTCAGGTGAATCTGTGGATTAGTCCCCGATGTAGCTCATCACGTGCTTGATGCGGGTGTAGTCCTCGAAGCCATAGGCAGACAGGTCTTTGCCGTAGCCAGAGTGACGGAAACCACCGTGAGGCATCTCTGCAGCCAAAGGAATGTGAGTGTTGATCCAGACACAGCCAAAGTTCAGACCCTTGGAGAAGCGCATGGCACGAGTGTGGTTTTGTGTCCACACCGAAGAAGCCAAGCCATACTTCACATCGTTGGCCCAGCGCATTGCCTCTTCATCGTTACTGAATTTTTGCACCGTTACAACCGGGCCAAAGATCTCACTCTGAATGTGCTCATCGTTTTGCTTCAAACCAGATAGCACTGCCGCCTCAAGATAGTAGCCCTCGGTGCCAATTCGCACACCACCGGTTTCTAGGTTGGCGTGGTTTGGCAGGCGGTCAATGAAGCCCTGTACGCGCTCAAGCTGATTGGCATTATTTACCGGACCGTAAAGGATGTCATCGCGCTTTGGGTCTCCGGTAACTGCATTTGCCTTTACCTCAGCAACCAATAGCGCCAAGAATTCGTCATGAACGGATTCGTGTACCAAGATGCGAGTAGCCGCGGTGCAGTCTTGACCGGCGTTGAAGAAACCGGCAATCGCAATTTGTGCAGCAGCCTTTTGCAAATCAGCATCTTGGAAAACAATTACTGGCGCCTTGCCACCAAGCTCTAGGTGCACGCGCTTTAAATCGGTGGCGGCTGATTTAGCAACCTCCATACCGGCACGAACAGAACCCGTGATGGAAACCATTTGCGGAATTTCATTCTCAATCATGGCTCGGCCGGTGTCGCGGTTTCCGGCAACGACGTTGAAAACACCCTTAGGTAAGAACTCCGCTGCGATCTCAGCTAGCAGCAAAGTAGATGCAGGGGTTGTGTCTGATGGCTTGATTACTACGGTGTTGCCGGCGGCAATTGCAGGCGCGAACTTCCAGACCGCCATGTTAAGCGGGTAGTTCCAAGGCGTCACCTGACCAATAACACCGATAGGCTCGCGGCGGATAGAAGAGGTGTGGTCACGGGCGTACTCGGCTGTAGCTTTGCCCTCTAGATTTCTGGCAGCGCCTGCAAAGAAACGAATCTGATCAACCGATGGCGCCATTTCGTATTCAACCAGGGTGCTGCGCGGCTTTCCGGTGTTCTCTGA
>JBJOJI010000015.1:0-17276 GCA_046046665.1 Actinomycetota bacterium | reverse complement strand
GGACATGCAATGGCTAAACGAATCACGTTGCCTAACCGAAGACCCGGAACTGTTTTTTCCGGTAGGTAACACAGGTCCAGCAGTTGACCAGATCGATCAAGCCAAGGCAGTTTGCCGCGAATGTGGCGTTTCAACTCAATGCCTTGAGTATGCGATCAAAGAAAACCAGGACACCGGAGTTTGGGGTGGGCTTAGCGAAGATGAGCGTAAATCTCTAAAGCGCAAGTACGCCAGAGCCCGCCGCGCTGGCTAAACCAAACCTGGTTAATCCAAGTAATTACAAAAACCCGTCAAAGCCCAAAAGGTTTGACGGGTTTTGTACTTAAAGCGGAATACTAATTGCCACTCTGGCACCACCCTCAGAAGGTGAAGACCAGTGAATACTGCCACGCAGCTCACCCTCAATAAGGGTACGAATGATTTGAGTTCCCAGACCGGTGCCAACTTTGCCATCGGTTAGGCCCTTGCCGTTATCAGAAACGGTAATTGAAAGCTGCTTTGGCTTTCGCTCAGCATTCACGGCAACGACTCCACTTCTATCTGCCAGGCCATGTTCTACCGCATTGGTAACGATCTCGGTAAGGGCCACAGCCAGCGGGGTTGCAATTTCACTTCTAAGTTGGCCAAATTTTCCATCTATCAAAGTTTTGATTGAGGTATTTAGGCTCGAGGCAACCTCAGTTGCCAACATCAGAATTCGGTCAAAGACTTCATCAAAGTTCACATCTTGACTTAGGCCCTCACTTAATGTGTCGTGCACGAGTGCAATAGCCGATACTCGGCGCATGGCTTGCTGCAAAGATTCTTTGGCCTCTGCGCTTTCGCTTCTGCGAGATTGTATGCGAAGCAAACTTGCTACGGTTTGCAAATTGTTTTTTACGCGATGGTGAATTTCACGGATGGTTGCGTCTTTAGTAATTAGCTCACGCTCTTGCTTACGCAGCTCGGTAGCATCGCGGCAAAGCACAATGGCGCCGGTTCGCTGACCATTTGCCTTCAAAGGTATTGCGCGAACCGTTAGAGTCACATTTCTAGATTCCATGTCTGTGCGCCAAGGTGCACGGCCGGTAAGAACAAGTGGCAAAGATTCATCAATGTTCTTACCCTTAAGAATTGTGGTTGAGGCGGCAGCCAGCGATACCCCTTCGAGCTCACCGGTAATACCTAGGCGGTTAAAAGCAGACAAACCATTTGGGCTAGCGAATGTAACAACACCATCAACATCTAGGCGAAGCAAACCGTCGTTAGCACGTGGTGCCCCGCGGCGCGGGCCAGTTGGGTTAGAAAAGTCTGGGTAATTTCCCTCGCCCACCATAATCAATAAATCGTTTCCGCAACCCAAGTAATTTAATTGCAAGCGGTTCGGCATAATTACCTCAGTTAGGTTGGTATGCCTTGTTACCACAGCAATTGGGTCTGTGGTCACTTCATCAGACTTGGTGGAAATTTTTCGGCGCACCGGCACCGCACTTAATCTTGTGGTGGTGCCGTCTGAACCGGCTTGAGCTTTGGTATCTACAGTTTTACCGGTTTCGAATGCCTGCTTAACCTGTGCCGACCATTCTTTGCGAATTGGTTCGCCGCTTATGTCTCGATAAAAAATAGTGGCAGCCGAAGATGGTCTCGCGTGACCGGCGGCAACGAAACTGCCGTCTGGGGTTGGCAACCAAAGCACCAGGTCTGCAAAGACTAGATCGGCAACAAGCTGCCAGTCTGCTTGCAAGAGATTAAGCCACTCGATGTCGGCGTGTGAAGCCCGCCCGTGGGCCTTATTGATCTCGCTAAGTGTTGACACCTAACCGAGTTTAGCCATGGGTTTCTTTAGCAGGCGGCTATCTAAAGGATTGCGCTGCCCCAAGATCTGAACCTTGGTGAAAAGGCTGATTGCTTGCTTCACCTGGGATGAGCGCTTGGCCAGCACCATTGGAACAGCACCTTTAATTGCGGCATCGGCCGCGGGTTGGTCGTCAGGAATGAAACCAGAAACTTGAATCTGGCCCAGTCGAGATAGCGTTTCAAGAATCTGTTGTTTTGCGGAAGAACCCAGCACAGATGTTCGCAAGCGATTCACCAGCGTCAATAATTGACCAATCGGTTTGAGCTCAGATAGCGATACGGATGCCTCTAGGTACCTTGCGATTGAAACCGGATCAGAACCGCAAACGGCTATAACAAACTCGGCATTGCTGACGGCCCAACGAGCTACTGAGTTTCTCTGGACGGCAAATTGCGGAAGCCCAATCTCGGCTTCTAGGTTGGCAGCCGTATCAAGCAAGACAAAGTCAAAGTGATGACGAGCAACGGCCACTAAATTGTCAATCTGTTGGCCACTGACTTCTGGCCACCTTGCTGAACTGCTAAGGCCAGTCATCACGGTTAGCGAACCACTTTGAGTTTGTAGATCAACACTTAGGCGGCGAAGCTGGCTGATATCGAACCTGTCTTGTGAAATTAATCTACATGCCGCGGCTATCCCAGCAGGGTGATCATTTAGCCCTAAGTAGACATCTAGCGAGGGCGCGTAGGTATCGGCATCTACCATCAGAACGCTCTTACCGGAATTTGTAAGTTCTGTGGCAATACAACAGGCAACCGTAGTTCTGCCGGGCGACCCCGCGGGCGACCAAATCGTCAGTAACTTACCGCGATTCAACTGGGCATCAGCCATCGGCAAGGGTTGGTTTAAGAATTAGAGAGATACTGGCCCCCGATGTTACCGAACTCAATACCGGGCCAACGGCCTCAACCGGTACCCAAAGTTCCACTGCGGGGCTTTGGTCGGCGAACATTTCTTTACTTTCAATCAGCTGAGAAACTTCTGCACCAAGCACCAAAACAAATGGCTCTTGAAAAACTTTGTTTTCATCTAATGGTGAAACCCAAATATCTACCGAGGCCCCCGGCACCAAGCCAACCGGCAAGCCCATTGCGGAATTGATTACGACTGGCACGCGCTCATCAATTACGGCGCTTGCAAGCTGGCTTCGCGGAATAAGCTGACCCGCCCTAACGGGCCCTAATAAATACCCGCCGTGAGGTAGGTCAGCAACTTTTAAGTACTGGTCAGCGCTTAGGCCAAGATTGAAAGCAGCTGCCTTGCTGTCACCCAAGGTGAAAGTGCTGCCAGCAGGAAGGTCACGGCTAGCCACCAAATATTCGCTGGTTTGGTTGTTTACTTGAATTACATAATTAATTCCAACGGCAGCCCCGGCAAAAAGCAGAATCGCAAAAACTAAGTTCTTGACCCTAAGCGATTGCGGTGTTTTGAGTTTCCTTGGTTTGCTCATAAACCTATGGAAACAATGTTTAAAAGTCCCCGTTGAGATTATCCACAGACTCAATGATTAATTGACCAAGAGCAGCAATAGGAACGGCAATAGGCCGGCTTGAACCAGAAACATAGATAAACATTAGGTTTCTGGAAATCGAGTGCAAAGTACCGGGAGTTAAATAATCTTCTTCCGCGGCCATGCGCCAGCGAACCGCACAAGGCATTGGCAGGCTGCCAAGGAAAGTCTCTAATTCCACCGATAAATTACGAAGCCTGGGAAGTGACTCATCTAGTTCATCGTGAAGAATGATTTTACGGATCACCTTGGTTGGATAAATGTGCCAAACGGGAGATATGGAATCAAGACCAGCCAAAAACCCTTTACCCAATATGGGTGCAATTAATTCTTTGCTCATCAAACTAACTGTTTGTATCTCCAAGGCCCTGGTGTGTCCAGTAAAAGAATCTCGTTGACTTTTTTGCAATCCTGCTTCAAACTGCGCTTCGAGATCTTCGAAGATGTCTTCAATATGCATTTGGTAAGTATGAAAAATAATTTTCCGTTGCTAAATAGTTATGCACAAGTTTTGAGAATCACTTGTGCCGAACATTTGACAGGTCTACCGTCAGAATTCTTAGAAAATCCTTTTCTAGGGGGAAGTGAATCGCTCACTAATAGAAAGTTGGACACGATGCCAACAGAAGATGCTAAGCCAGGGGAAGTAACAAGCAATAAACAAATAAAAATTAAAAACCTAATTCAGGCGGAAGAGTTTTTTGGTCCGCAGTACAACAAAACATCGGACCTGCCAAATCCAGAAGCTAGCCTTCGAGCGCTGGCGACCGGAGTCGTTGAGGTAATAGCCGGCTCTCGGCAAATTGATCAACTTGCCAGACTGCTAACTGACGAGGTGTACCAAAGACTAGCTCGCCGCGCGGCAATAGCCAGAGAAAATCGCCAAGCACTTGGTCAAAAAACTCACCATCAGAATTTTTCAGTGCAAAACCTTATGAGTACATCGCCCCGTGACGGTGTTATTGAATCTGTAGTCCTACTCAACTCGCAAAGACGCGTTAGAGCTGTGACTATTCGACTAGAGGGCATAAACAACAGGTGGCGAGCCACCTCGGTTAGTGTTCTCTAACTTACGAGACGCTCTAAAACTTATGAGGTTATGAGCGGAAGAATGAACTACCAGAACCGTCAGCTGGCTTCTGCTGGCCCTGGTTCTCGTTCTTCTGCTCATTAGCGCGTGCGTCATTTGCACCGTGCGCCTCGGCTGCTCCGTCTTCATTAGGGGCAATGTAAGTCAGCTGTGACGGGTCAATCGCCGGTGCCGGAGTTACCTCAACCTCAATATTGAACAAGAATCCGATGGCCTCTTCTTTAATAGCACCCATCATCTGCTGGAACATGCCATAGCCTTCACGCTGGTACTCAACCAGCGGGTCACGCTGTGCCATTGCACGAAGGCCAATGCCCTCTTTTAGGTAATCCATCTCGTAAAGGTGATCACGCCACTTACGGTCTACAACTGAAAGCACAACTCTGCGCTCAAGTTCGCGCATTGCTGTTTCACCAATTTTCTCGGTGCGCTTGGCATAAGCAACCTTGGCATCTGAAACAAGTTCACGGCTTAACCAGCTCTTGGTTAGCTTTGAACGGTTTCCAGCCTCGGCCAAGACCTCGCTGATTTCAAGGCCAACTGGGTAAATTGCCTTTAGCTCTGCCCACAGCGCTTCAAGATCCCAGTCATTGCCCGTTGAATCTGAGATGTGGGCCTCTACGATTGCATCGATCGCGTCGGCAAGGAATGATTCAACTCGCATGGCGATGTCGTCACCTTCAAGAATGTGACGGCGATCGCTATAGATTGCTTCACGCTGACGATTCAACACATCGTCATACTTCAAAACGTTTTTGCGAATCTCGGCGTTACGCCCTTCAACCTGTGACTGCGCACTCTGAATAGCGCGGCTAACAATTTTGGATTCAATCGCAGTTTCATCAGGTACAGAAGCACGGTTCATCAACGAACTTGCGGCACCCGAATTGAAAAGGCGCATAAGGTCATCGGTTAGTGAAAGGTAGAAACGAGATTCACCCTTGTCACCTTGGCGACCGGCACGACCGCGAAGCTGGTTGTCGATTCGGCGTGATTCGTGACGCTCGGTACCAAGTACATAAAGACCACCAACAGCTAGAACCTTCTCAGCTTCTTCGGCTACGGTCTCTTTGATCTTGGCAAACTCTTCGGCCCAGGCAGCTTCGTACGCTTCAGGGTTTTGGTCGTTATCTAGACCGCGTTTGCTCAAAGCTTCAACGGTTAGGAACTCGGCGTTACCACCAAGCATTACGTCTGTACCACGGCCTGCCATGTTGGTAGCAACGGTTACTGCACCAAGGCGACCGGCCTGAGCAACGATTGCGGCTTCACGAGCGTGGTTCTTTGCGTTCAATACCTCGTGACGTACACCTTCTTTGGCTAGCAGCTTAGAAAGGTACTCGCTCTTTTCAACGCTGGTGGTACCAACCAAAACTGGCTGGCCATTCTTGTGACGCTCTGCGATATCACGCACCACCATGTTGAACTTGATTTCTTCGTTCTTGTAAATCAGGTCTGATTGATCAAGGCGAACCATTGGCTTGTTGGTCGGAATTGGAACCACACCCAACTTATAGGTAGCCATAAATTCTGCTGCCTCAGTTTCGGCAGTACCGGTCATACCAGAGAGCTTGTTGTAAAGACGGAAGTAGTTCTGCAAGGTAACAGTGGCCAGAGTTTGGTTTTCGGCCTTTACCTCTACGCCCTCTTTAGCCTCAATTGCCTGGTGAATACCTTCGTTGTATCGGCGACCGGCAAGAATACGGCCCGTGTGCTCGTCAACAATTAGCACTTCACCATTCATGACCACGTAGTCTTTATCACGCTTAAAAAGCGCCTTGGCACGAATTGAGTTATTCAAGAACGAAATGAGTGGGGTGTTTGCAGACTCGTAAAGGTTGCCGATGCCTAGGTAATCCTCAACCTTTGCAATACCAGGCTCAAGAATTCCAACGGTGCGCTTTTTCTCGTCGACTTCGTAGTCAATTACCGGCTGAAGTTTTTCGGCAATCTTAGAGAACTCGTTGAACCAACGGTTTGCCTCACCCGATGAAGGACCAGAGATGATCAGCGGCGTACGGGCTTCATCGATAAGAATCGAGTCAACTTCATCAACAACTGCGAAGAAGTGTCCACGTTGGACCATGTCTTGCTGCTGCCAAGCCATGTTGTCGCGCAGGTAGTCAAAACCAAATTCATTGTTGGTTCCATAAGTAATGTCGGCTAGGTACTGTTGGCGGCGCTCGTTAGGGTCTTGGCCAGAAACGATACAACCGGTGGTCATGCCAAGAGCGCGGAAAACGCGACCCATAAGATCTGATTGGTAGCTAGCCAAGAAATCATTCACCGTAATTACGTGAACGCCACGACCGGCAATAGCGTTTAGGTAGGCAGGCAAAGTTGCCACCAGAGTCTTACCTTCACCGGTTCGCATCTCGGCTATGTTGCCTAGGTGCAGAGCAGCTCCACCCATTAGCTGAACATCAAAGTGACGCATGCCAAGTGTGCGCTTAGAGGCTTCACGTACTGCGGCAAATGCCTCAGGAAGCAAGTCATCCAGGCTTTCGCCAGCGCCATAGCGCTCGCGCAGAACCTGGGTCTCGTTGGCCAACTCTTCATCGCTGAGGTGGCTGAAATCTTCTTCTAGGGCGTTAACGGCCTCTGCGTAGTTGCGAAGCTTTGCCAAAAGGCGGCCTTCGCCGGCGCGCAGTAGTTTGTCGATGATTGTTGCCAAGATTTGCTCCATACCGGTTGATTGGTTCTGGGTTCAATCTTAGGCGAAAGGGCCCAGCCATCACCGGCTGGGCCCTTTTGCTCAGGATGCTCTAAGAATGCCTATTTCAGTGTGATAACCCCATAATTCCAGCCCTTACGACGGTAAACCACGCTGGGTGTATTGGTATCTGAATCGTGGAATAGGTAGAAATCGTGGCCAATCAACTCCATGTGGTACAGGGCGTCGTCAACCGTCATTGGGGTGGTCTCAAATTGCTTGCGGCGAATAACCACCGGACTCTCACCCATATCTGGCGCCTCAGCGGGTGCTTCTGGTGCAGCCTTACCCAACAGCACATCTGAATCGGCCGGACGAATGTCAATCTCGGCAAAATCATGGGCGGTTAGCTCGCTAGTGCCAAGTGCACTGTGGTGGTGCTTGCGGCGATCTGCGGCTCGGCGAAGTCGTTCTGAAAGTTTGCCGAAAGCAATATCGAATGCTGCGAACTTATCGCCAGCGTGGGCCTCCGCGCGAATTACGTGCCCAGGCTCAAAAACGGTTAGTTCAACCTGATCTTCGGGGCCTGAGTTTCGACTGTGGTCGTGTCTGGTCACTTTGATATCTAGGGACTGAACCTTGTGAGCCAACTGCTCAACTTTGTGGGTTCTGTCGGCTACATATTCTCGAAAGCGATCCGAGACTGTGAGGTTGCGGGCGGTGATGTTGACTTCCATGTTGACCTCGTATCTACAGGCAACTTTGCCTGTGAAAGAAAGGTATACCTTAAACCAGTTTGCCGTGGCTGTTTTGACGATTTTTTGGCAGTGTCTCAGCGAAAGCCAAGAAACCCAACACCGATACCCCTTGGGCGGCAAGACACCTTTTTGCCTCTTGGAGGGTAGAGCCCGTGGTGACTATGTCATCGATTAACCAGACAGGACCCAGCGAAGCTTTAGCTGATGTGCCCATTGCACCGGTTAGGTTGTTTCTGCGCTGGGCTCCTGAAAGCGAAGCCTGATCTTGAACTTCTTCAGAAATACTTAGAACATCGCTAACTGTTATCAATCTCTTTTGCGACCTTGCAATTTGCTTGGCAACTGCCACAGCTATTACCTTTGCGGGCACAAAGCCGCGGTTAGAAAAAGACTGCCGCTTACTTGGCATTGGCACCAATATTTTGCAAGAATCAGGCACCAGTGCAGCAAGCGACTTAGCCATTTGCTGAGCCAGTGAAGTTGCCGAGTTTTCTTTGAAATCGTGAATCACTTTGGCTACCTCTTGGGTATATTCGCAAACAGCAAAGCCGTGAAGATCAGATCTTTCAACAACTCTTGAGCCAGAAAAATGTTTTTGCTGGCATTTAATGCAAATTGAAGAACCAACCACTTGGCAAAGCACGCACTTTGAAGGCAAAACTAAATTTAGAAAGTCCTCAAAAAGATTCACAACAAGATTCTTTCGTTATTTAAAAAGCAATAACGGTTAAGCGCATTTTTGTGAATAACTAGTTTCCAGGAAAGCGCAGTTCCTCTACCCCGTCGCGCACTTTCACCCAACCGGAACCGCGGTATTGATAAAGCACCCCAAAAGAATCAAGAATGAAAATTGACGATGCTTGACCGGAACCAACAATTGAAGATCCGTTTGTGAAAGTCGGTAGGCGTTGAGAGTCTCCTCCCACCATTGCCACGATTGGCTGAATGTACTGAGAAACCTGAGACTCCAAAATTCCAATTTGGATGCTGTCTAACCAGGTTGCTGAAAACGCATTTTGCGCGTTTATTGGACTTATCGACGGCCCTAACCCAAGTGGCACGCCGGTGTCGTCGCGAATAATTGCAGAAACCCGCACCTGGCTGTTTGAGTGCGTGCCTGTAACTGCAACAACCCTAGAGCCCTCTGAACTTATTGAGAACGCTATTCTGTCTGAACCCGATAGCCAATTGCCGGCGAATGGAATGCGTTGGCCATCCTCATCAAATAACAGAATTGGCTTATTACCCTTGCGCGGGACTGCCCACGTGTAGCCATCGGCATCAACAACAGGGGCAAGGTAATCTGTTCCAGCGGCCAAGATAACCGGCGCCTCTGTTGGTCGATTTAACTTGGCTAGGTAAACCCCACCAGCACCAGAGATGGCAAGTACTTTTTCATCAACATTCAGGCCAAAGCTTTTGGCTTTTACTTGTTGCAAGAAAGTTTCTGCACCGTCAATCATTGTGGTTTGTGCGGTGCCAATTCGCTCAAGCCCTTCGGCTGACAGGGCAACCGGAAGAGCCATTTGAATCTGGTTGTTTGAATTTGACCATGATGGATCCTGCAGAGCACCGCGCTCAATGGTCACTTTCACTGAATAGACGCTGCTCAATTGCAAAAGCGTCTCTCTAATTTGAACCTGAAGTAGCTTCTTGTTTATTGCCGATGCCCGCAGGGCACGCGATGAAAGATCTACGGTGGCAACGCCGTCAGCCACCGTTACACTGCTGAGCGTTAGACGCGTTCCAGTAGGAATGGAATTCTTAACGGCCTGATCTAACCATGGGCTAGGGCCAGTAAGCAGGGCGCTAACTAATCTGGTGCTTGTCGATGCTCTTGATGGGAACCAACGCACATCTGGAACTAAATGTTTCTGCTGGTTGTCGAAAAAGTAAACGGCGTAGGCCTTGAATACAACATCAAATACCGGCCGGATAACCGTGGTTAGGTTGGGAGCAAAATTGATACGCCAGTTACCTGCTTCTTTGGTCAAGCCAATCTGCAGAACTCTAGTTGAGCCTGCCGGCAAAGATTCGTAAATACCACGTTCGTTAATTCTTGCCGATACCGGAACCACAACGGTAGCGGTTTGGTTATCTGCCAGCGTTACCGTTGGCCTTCCGTCTTGAATCAGGACTTCTTGATTTGGGTTCCAGGCGGCATTGAACTCTTTAGAAAGGAACGACCTGGCAACTTCGTAATCATTTTGCGGTCCGGTACCCGAGTTCAAGAAACCCAACAAAATTTCTTCTTCAGTAGCACCATCTGCAGGGCCAGCCGGTGAGTAGTAGAGGTAATCGGTTTCAAGACCAGCTTCAACATTTGGACCGGTTTTTATATCTCCAGATCTGGGCATCTGAGCACATGCGCTGGTAAATGCCACTAAGCAGGCAACCAGTGAAGCAGCCAGGAATCTATTTAATCTATTCACCAGCTACCTCCTTTCGTTTTGGTTGCTTGGGCGGCAGTGGCAATGGCGACTGGGTGAATATCATGCCCTGCCTTCTTGGCAGAGTTAAGCGGAACGAAGCTCCCTCATTTGGCTTGGCCCAAACCTGCAACCAGCCACCGTGAAGTTGCGTGTCTTCAAGGGAAATGGCCAACCCAAGACCGGTTCCTCCGGTGGTTCGCTTTCGTGCAGGGTCGGCACGCCAGAACCTGTCGAAGACGCGGTCTACTTCTGCGCGACTCATACCCACACCGGCGTCAGTAACACTTACGGCTACAGCAGAATCGCTAATCCCAACGGCCACGCTGATTGGGCGGCTCTCGCCGTGTTCGATTGCGTTCGCCAAAAGATTTCTAATCAGACGCTCAATTCGGCGACCGTCAACTTCAACATCTACCGGCCCACTAGGAATTTTGATTTCGATAACCGAACCTCGGCTTTGCGCTAACGGCTCAAGCCCGGCAATGGCCGAACCAACAATGCCGTTCATGTCTTGAATTTCTAAATCTGCCGCTACCGCACCAGCATCGTACCTAGAAATTTCTAGCAGGTCATTGAGTAAAACCTCAAAGCGCTCTATTTGATCGTGCATCAGCTCGGCAGATCGCTTTGCGGCTGGCTCCAATTTTTCACGACTTGCAAAAATTACGTCACCGGCTAGTTTGATTGTGGTTAGCGGGGTGCGTAGCTCATGAGACACATCAGACACAAATCTTTGCTGCATCTTAGAAACGCTGGCCAGTTTAGTGATCTGCTTTTGCAGCGAATCGGCCATTCGGTTGAACGATCTAGCCAAAATGGCGATAACGTCTTCCCCGCGCTCAGTCAAACGTCTATCTAAGGCACCTTCGGCAATTTCTTCAGAAACCTCGGCGGCCACCTGTACCGGCTTCACCAACCAGTTGGTGACGAAATAGCTAACCGCACCAATCATGAACAAGAGAATGAGCATTCCCCAGAACAAAACGCTCTGCACAAAATCTAAGGTCTGCTGTTCGCCGTTTAGGTCAAACACTAGGTAAAGCTCATACTTTCCGGCCAACGGAATTTCAATTGGCGAGCCAACTACCACTGCCGGGTGAATAGACCCATTTGCCTGCGGTAACCCAATTGACTGGTAGGTAAGTTTTCCGGTGGCATTTCTAACCTGCGACTTTAGATCTATTGGAATTACTGCGGTATCTAGGTCTGCCGAAATTGGGCTCTGCAAAATCTGAGAACCCACCTGCCCGGGGGTGCGAAGCAAAGCAACTTTTCTTGAATCACTAGAGCCCTGCGACTCAAGCGATGGCACCACAGAATTTAGAAGCGATTGCAGGGCAATTTCATCGGTAACCGTAGAAGCAGCGAATGTGTTTTGCACTTCAACTACGCCGCGCTCTGATTCCGCAAGAATTTGCGATACGCGAGTTTGATACAAACCATTGCCGATTGAGTATGAAAGGAAACCACCTACGACAAGCAGCGCAATTCCAGAAAGCACTACGGTCGTGAAGACGGCGCGAACCTGTAGGAATCGGCGAAAGAGACCGAGCGCCCAATCAATGGCGGCTCGAATTGTCATTTAACCCTGGCCAGCCTTGTAACCGATGCCTCGAACCGTGGTAACAATTTTTGGATTGTCTGGATCTTCTTCAATTTTTGAGCGAAGACGCTGAACGTGAACGTTTACTAATCTGGTGTCAGCTTTGTAGTGGTAACCCCAAACCGTTTCCAAAAGCATTTCCCGGGTAAATACCTGCTTTGGCTTAACAGCAAGGGTTAGCAACAGGTTGAATTCCAATGGAGTAAGCAGAAGTTTCTCTGTTCCTCGGCGAACCTCGTGCCCCACGATGTCCAGAGACAAAGGGCCAATCTGCACGGTTTCGCCATCCGCTTTTGAAAGCGGGCGCAGTCTGGCGCGAATGCGGGCAAGTAAAACGGTTGGATCAAAAGGTTTCACCACGTAGTCATCGGCCCCGGCTTCTAGACCGCGCACCACATCTTCGCTTTCGGTCTTTGCCGTCAACATGATGATTGGAGTTCCTGCCGTAGCCCTAATTTCTGAGCAAACCTCAATGCCGTCTTTGCCCGGAAGCATCACATCTAACAAAACTAAATCTGGCTCTTGAGCCTTGAAAGCATCTAGAGCCCCGCTGCCTGCGTCGTGAAAACAAACTTCGAAGCCTTCCGACTCCAGCACGATTCCAACCATTTCGCGAAGCGCGTTGTCGTCATCAACGACCAAAATCTTGTGCGCCATTTGTTCCTCGTATCCTGCCAGCAATTAGTAGCGGTAGTGATCTACTTTGTATGGGCCTTCAACCGGAACGCCAATGTAGCGCGCCTGATCGTTGCTCAACTTAGTCAATTCAACACCAAGAGCGGCCAAGTGCAAACGGGCAACTTTTTCGTCAAGGTTCTTTGGCAGAATGTGCACGCCCAGTGGGTATGCATCGGTCTTGGTAAACAGTTCGATTTGAGCCAAAACCTGGTTAGCAAACGAGGTGCTCATCACAAAGCTAGGGTGCCCAGTGGCATTACCCAGATTCATCAAGCGCCCCTCAGACAGGATCAAGACTGATCTTCCGTTAGGCAGGCGCCACTCGTGGACCTGTGGCTTGATCTCGATCTTTTCAACACCAGGGATTCGATTGATGCCAGCCATGTCTACTTCGTCATCAAAGTGACCAACATTGGCGATGATGGCCTGGTGCTTCATGTTCATCAGGTGCTCTGGTTTGATGATGGCAGTGTTGCCGGTTGCAGTCACAAAAATGTCTACAGTCTCAATCACTGATTCAAGTGTGGCTACCTGGTAGCCATCCATAACTGCCTGAAGAGCACAGATTGGATCAACCTCGCTCACAATCACTCGCGCACCCTGGCCGCGAAGTGCATCTGCAGAACCCTTGCCAACATCACCGTAGCCGGCGACGAAGCAGGTCTTGCCGCCCATCAGGGTATCGGTTGCACGGTTTAGACCGTCAGGTAGCGAGTGGCGAATTCCGTACTTGTTATCAAACTTTGACTTTGTCACTGAATCGTTCACGTTGATAGCCGGAAACAAAAGCTCTGCGCGTTTGTGAAACTCGTAAAGACGGTGAACACCAGTGGTGGTTTCTTCGGTGACACCTTTTATCTCGGCAGCGATGCGGGTGAATCGTGATGGATCATTCTTTAGAGATTCGCGAAGCAAGTCAAGAATCACCGCATACTCTTGGCTGTCATCAGCACCAGTTGCAGGTACTGAACCTGAAAGTTCAAATTCACGACCCTTGTGAACCAAAAGTGTTGCATCGCCGCCGTCGTCAAGAATCATGTTTGGCCCGGTGTAGTTTTCACCCGCAGCCTGCGCCTCTGATGACCAGTCGAAAATACGATCGGTGCACCACCAGTACTCTTCAAGGCTTTCACCTTTCCAAGCAAATACCGGAGTGCCTTTGGGCTCTTCAACGGTTCCGTTCAAACCAACCACAACAGCCGCGGCCGCTTCGTCTTGGGTGGAAAAAATGTTGCAAGATGCCCAGCGAACCTGAGCGCCTAAAGCAACCAGGGTCTCAATCAAAATTGCGGTCTGCACCGTCATGTGTAAAGAACCGGTGATGCGAGCGCCCTTCAACGGCTGCGCTGCCGAGAACTCTGCACGAAGCGCCATTAGCCCGGGCATCTCGTTTTCGGCCAGACGAATCTGGTGTCTTCCGGCTTTAGCTAGGGACAGGTCTGCAACTTTGAAATCAAATGAGGTTAACGTCTGTGACATTTGCTTATGCTTTCTGCTGAATGAGGCTGAGTACCTCATCACGAATCTGGATCATCTTGGCCTCGGTTGAAGCTTCAACGTTTAATCGCAGTAGTGGCTCTGTGTTCGATGAACGCACGTTAAACCACCACCATGAACCAGCATCGGCAGGCTTGCCTAGCTCTTGTTTATTTGTTGCTGTGACGCCATCAAACTCGTCAAAATCGGCGCGATCTGCGAAAGCAGACTGCACTCGGGCTTTGGCAGCAGGGACATCGGTGACTGTTGAGTTTATTTCGCCACTTAGGAAATAAGGGTTGTACTGCTTTGCAAATTGCGAAAGTGGCAGATCTTGCGACCCATACTCTGCTAACACGTGCATGGCCGCTAACATTCCGTTATCGGCTCCCCAAAAATCACGGAAATAATAGTGAGCTGAATGTTCGCCGCCAAAGATGGCATTGGTCTCAGCCATCTTGTCTTTGATCAGCGAGTGCCCCACCTTGGTTTTTACCGGTCGGGCGCCGTCGACAGCAATTACCTCTTCAACAATTTTTGAAGTCAGAAGGTTGTGCAGCACGGTGATTGAGGCACCCGGGTTGGTAGCTTTTTCTCTGGCAATCTCACGGCGGGCAACAATTGCTGCAACGGCCGATGGCGTTACTGCGTCACCATTTTCATCAATTACAAAGCAGCGGTCAGCATCACCATCGAAAGCTAAACCAATGTCAGCTGCGTGCTCAACAACTGCTCGCTGCAGGTCAACCAAATTCTTTGGGTCTAGCGGGTTTGCCTCGTGATTTGGAAATGTACCATCAAGCTCAAAATACATAGGAATTATTTGCAGCGGAAGCTGCTGAAGATCGCTTGCGTGACCAAGGACCGCAGGAACTGTCATGCCACCCATGCCATTGCCAGCATCAACAACTACCTTCAGCGGGCGAATGCCGCTTAGGTCAACAAGCTCACGTAGGTAGCTTGCATACTGAACCAAGATGTGAAATTCGCGATAGGTTCCTGGCTGATCAACCTCTTCAACACCGTTTTGAATGTAGACCTTCGCGCGGTCACGAATTGCTGCCAAGCCGGTGTCTAGGCTGATTCCTCTGGCGCCAGCTCTTGAGAATTTAATTCCGTTATAACTAGCTGGGTTGTGGCTAGCGGTGAACATGGCAGCCGGTGCATCTAAAACACCCGATGCAAAATATGATTCATCAGTAGAACACAGACCAATCGAAACCACGTTTGCCCCACGAGCTTGAGCGCCCTCCGCAAATGCGTCGGCAAATTCCGGTGAAGAGTCACGCATGTCGTGACCAACAACTACGTCTTTACCAGCGGCGCCCAGCTCGTCAACAAATCCTGCCGCAAGAGCCCTCACGATATCGGTGGTCAGAGACTTGCCTACCAGCCCTCGCACATCGTAGGTCTTGACGATGGAATCCCAATCAATATTCATTGACCTAAGTTTACCAAGCCCCAGCTGGGCCAAAATGAGCCCAGAAATACACGCGCCAATACACTGGCTTTATGGCCAGTCAGGGGCGCCCAAAGGGCACAGAACGCGATAGACATGGTCGTGGCATACGCCAGGCGTTTATAAGCAACCTGCTGCCGGGTGGCAAAAGGCTTTCGGGGTTTGAGCAAATAGTTTCAGGCACTTGTGAATACCTGAAAAATGCCTGGCCAGATGAGCTAGCTGACCTTCTATGGGAGGTGGCCGATGCTCCCTCAATAAATTCAGAATCTAAAGGGGTTCGTCGCTGGGCTGTGAAACGCGAAAAGATGACCATAGTGATTTATCGCTTACCCATTGAGCGGCTTGGCCACCATCGCCGCACAGACGCCCTGCACGAACGTATGCATATCGAAGAGTTTGTTTTTGCAGCAGTGGGTCACCTAATTGGCAAAGACCCTTGGGATTTGGTTCCTGATCGCTACCGGGATTAACGAACGTTAACGGCTACTTTTCCGCCGGCATTCTTTTGATCTAACACCGATACATTTGCCACTGTTCCATCAACGTCAATAATTAGATTTGCGTACAGCGGATTCTGGCTGCCGACGAAAGAGAACGTGGCACCCGGCGCAAGAACGGAAACCTCTATTGCGCCGGTCTTTTCGTTGTAGACGCAAAGTTTAGATATTCCAATACCTGGTGCGGTGATTTTTCTTTTGCCGGTAAATTTCTCGGCCGCAGGTATCCAAGTGAAGTCTGGGGCTTTGCCTGAAGAAACTCGTGACAACCTCACCGAAGCTTGAACGTTTACATCTGCCGAAACCACGGCAACATAGTCACCGTCTTTGAGTCCCGGTATTTCTAGATCCATCACCGTTCCAGGCTTGATGGTTTCACGCACCACTGTTCCAAACGTTTTGGAATTGGCTCCTGCTACCTGAACCGTAACGGTGGCCTGTTTCTCGCCTGGCACAAACACTCTAATTATTGGAGTTAGGTCTTTGTAATTGGCGTTGGCTTCAATCAGCTTGGCGGCAACTTTTGAGCCACGAATAAAAATGCCCGGCACAACAAGATTCTTTGCAAATTGGGTTGAAGGTGAAATGTAATCAACTCCGCCTGCTGAGAGGCCACGAACCGTGCGCTGCTGAATCCAAGCCGCTATAGCGCCACCCTTGGAACTTACGTGAGTCATGAAGCTTTTGGTCTTTGGCACCACGCCAGAAAGTGGAATAACTGTTGACTTACCTGCAACAACGGCAATTCCGTTTAACCCCGGCGCTTCTATTGCACCCGCCTCGGTGAAAATTTCAAGGCTCACCGTTGCGTCCACCTCGCTGGTGTTTCGCAAAATTAAGAGCGCTTCGCGACCGGTGGTGGTGTCTGCGCCAAGCAGCCACAGGTCATTAGAAGGTAGTTGGCAGTTTGTTGCAGCTAGACCCTGCAGCGTGGCGCCAGAGGCGTTCTGGTACTGGCTGGCATTCAGTAATTCGGAACCCTGATTTATTGATTCGCTCTGCGCCCTAACGGTGAAAACTCCGTCAACCCTTTCCAGGCTGGCTAAACCATTTGCGTTGAAAGAGCTGGCAAAACCTGCCTCGCCAACTTGAGCAAATTCGCCCAAGGTTGACCCGCTAGCACCACCAGCTTTATAAAGCGGGCCTGGGCAAGCCAAGCGAAGGTCTCGTGCTTTCACCGCAAGGTCACTAGATGCCGGAACGGTGCCAATTTGAACGTTAAGGTTTGGAGCCAACAGCGTGCCACCAACCAGAGCGCCAATTACCAAGAGCAGGATAGA